>CANQAR010000002.1 GCA_947588845.1 uncultured Lachnospiraceae bacterium | reverse complement strand
AAATAAAAAAGATCAAAAATGGGTTAGACCCCATGACAGAATCCAACCCGTTACCTAAACTTAATGACATTGGTTCAGATCCCCACTAAGCTCGAGGTGATTTCCGGGCAGATTGCCCGGAAATCCCGAGGTCTGAGGCGCGAAATGCTGCGAAAGCAGCATTTCTGTGTATCGCGAAGCGTTGTTACGTTCACGACCTGCAAGGGAGTGAACAGTAACAAATGTAAATCTTATTTTCAGGATCAGAAAAGAAATATAATTGAAATTCCTGTCGAAGTATGCTACTATCATTTTGGGACTACCAGGATGGTAGGCGGTTAGCCCTCTCCGGAGGGACTGTGTTCTACACTCCGTTTCGGTCGGCGCAAAACCTGCGTCCACCGGACGCAGTGCGCCCCTCCGTTTACATAGAAACCCGCAAGGGAATCTGGGAAAGGAGGGCTGAAGCGAATGTTGACGATTGAAGGATTGATTTCAGTGCTTGGCTTGTGCCTGACCTGTTTCGGTCTTGGATACGCCATCGGCAGCAAAGATAATGACAAGACACAAAAATAGCCGCCCCGTCTGACAAACTAAGCGGCTATTTCAGCACTTAATATCAGGCTAACCGTCTATCGGTAGTCCTGGGGGACATCTGTTATCAGCAGGTGTCCTTCTTTAAGTTCAATATATCATAATTTTCAGAGGGTTTCAACTGTTTTCTTTTTAGCTATTTCCATATTTCCATTTCTGATTGATCGAATCCATTATATCTTGAAATCGTGTGTTTTTCAATAATAATCGTTTAACTATGCGATTAGACAGGTAGTCATAAACACAAATTAGGAAAAATTAACTTTTTTAAAATTCTGTCTTGACAGAACCGCTCCGAAAGGCACGATCTTTACGAAGTGCGGGAAGATGCTGCAGCGGGGTGTGCGTTCTTCCCTGTCGGAAAAATATGATATCACGAAGCACCCGAATTACCGTTATACTGCGGACGCAGACCCAAGAAATGCCTTTGACATCGAGAAATTCCTGTCCACGAGGCTGAAACTCAGGGCAGAGGATACATTCGACGTGTAGGAGGTCGATGTGGAAGAAACGGAATAAGCCGTACAGCATTGTTGCTTTGACAGAGATTTTACAAAAAATTCAGTTTGCAAAGGAAAGTATTATGTCATTTTCATTATGGAGAATGACGTGATGAAAGGAAACAGGGCACTTTACTCGGTGGAGAGATATGTTGCCATTGGGGAAGAAAAAGTATTATTTGGCAATGAAGTGGAGTGAACTGTTGCTTATGAGACAGAAAAGGCGACAGCAGAAAGAATGATAAGGGATGGGAGCATGTCGTTTGATAAGATTATGCGTCTCGTTCCATCCATATCAATGGATGAATTGAGTGAGAGAAATGATACATGCAGGTCTGAGAGAACGTTTGTTCACTTATATCTGTACAGGAAAAGACTTTTGTGTTATGATACGTGCTGTATAGTCCATATAGTTTTATTCAGTGCTGTTTTATCGCGAAAAATAGAAAAAGGTGACTTGAATTTGTCATGAGGTGTTTTTGGCGTAAAAATGAAACTTGCCACGACGAATTTTAAGTTAATAGGCGAACTTTTTTAATATGGAAATGAAGGAAAACTGGAGGTGATATTTGTGCCGGATGCACAAAATGTCTTTAAATTACACAGTGAATACCAGCCCACCGGCGACCAGCCGCAGGCCATCGAAAAGCTGGTCCAGGGCTTCAGGGAAGGCAACCAGTGCCAGACTTTGCTGGGCGTGACGGGTTCCGGCAAGACATTCACGATGGCGAACGTGATCCAGGCTTTGAATAAGCCGACTTTGGTACTTGCGCACAATAAGACGCTCGCGGCGCAGCTGTACGGGGAGTTCAAGGAGTTCTTCCCGGAGAACGCGGTGGAGTATTTTGTTTCCTACTATGATTATTATCAGCCGGAGGCGTATGTGCCGTCTTCGGACACGTATATTGCGAAAGATTCCGCGATCAACGATGAGATTGACCGGCTGCGCCTCTCCGCGACGGCCTCTCTGGTTGAGCGGAAGGATGTCATCATTGTGTCGAGCGTTTCGTGTATTTATGGCATCGGCAGCCCGGCGGACTACAAGGAGCTGGTTGTCTATCTGCGGCAGGGGCAGGAGCGCGACAGGGATGATGTCATGCGCGCGCTGATCGATATCCAGTATGAACGAAATGAGATGGATTTCCATCGCGGTACGTTCCGGGTTCACGGCGATGTGCTGGAGATTTTTCCGGCGGATACGGATGATTATGCGTACAGGGTGGAGTTTTTCGGGGATGAGATCGATCGGATTACGGAGATCGATGTGCTGACCGGAGCGGTCAAAAAGCGTCTGGAGTTTATCGCGGTCTTTCCGGCTTCTCATTATGTGGTGCCGATGGAGAAGATTCTTGAGGCGTGCCGCGCGATCGAGGATGAGTTGGAGGAGCGCGTCGCGTATTTCAAGAGTGAGGACAAGCTTCTTGAGGCGCAGAGAATTGCCGAGCGGACGAATTTTGATGTGGAGATGCTGCGAGAGACAGGTTTCTGCTCGGGGATCGAGAATTATTCACGCCATCTGGCCGGGCTTCCGGCGGGAGCGACGCCGATGACGCTGATGGATTATTTTGGAGATGAGTTTCTTCTTATTATAGATGAGTCGCACAAGACGATCCCGCAGGTGCGCAGCATGTACGCCGGCGATCAGTCGCGCAAGACGACGCTGGTGGATTATGGCTTTCGGCTTCCGTCCGCGAAGGACAACCGCCCCTTGAATTTTGAAGAGTTTGAGAGTAAAATTGATCAAATATTATTTGTCTCGGCGACGCCGGGAGAGTATGAGGAGCAGCATGAACTTCTGCGCGCAGAGCAGATCATCCGGCCGACCGGTCTGCTCGATCCGTTTGTCGAGGTGCGCCCGGTCGAGGGACAGATCGATGATCTGATCGGTGAGATCAACAAGGAGACGGCGGCTGGGAATAAGGTGCTGGTCACGACGCTGACAAAGCGCATGGCGGAGGATCTGACGGATTATATGAAGGAAGTTGGGATTCGGGTGCGCTATCTTCATTCGGATATCGATACGCTGGAGCGGACGGAGATCATTCGGGATATGCGTCTTGATGTATTTGATGTGCTTGTCGGCATTAATCTGCTCAGGGAAGGTCTTGACATCCCGGAGATTTCACTTGTCGCGATTCTGGACGCGGACAAGGAAGGTTTTCTGCGTTCTTCCGTGTCGCTGATCCAGACGATCGGGCGCGCCGCGCGAAACGCGCAGGGGCATGTCATCATGTACGCGGATATGATGACGGATTCCATGAAAGTCGCGATCGAGGAGACGAAGCGCCGCCGTGAGATTCAGGAAGCTTATAATCAGGAGCATGGGATTACGCCGACGACGATCAAAAAAGCGGTGCGCGACCTCATCAGCATCTCGAAGGAGATTGCCGAGGAGGAGCAGAAGATGGAGAAAGATCCGGAGTCGATGGACCGCAAGGAACTGGAGAAACTGATTGCGGATGTGCAGAAGCAGATGAAGAAAGCTGCGTCGGAGCTGAATTTCGAGGCTGCCGCCGAGCTGAGAGATCAGATGATAACGCTGAAGAAGCATCTGCAGGAGCTGGACTCCTGAGCAGGAAAATATCTGGAAAGGAGAGAAGAATATGGCAGGGTTTATTCCGTGGGCCTTGTTGGGATGTGTGTTTATTGGTTTTGGAATCCGCTGTTTTTTCAGCAGAAAGCCGGTTGGTTTCTGGGCAAATTCCAAAATGTTTGAAGTAACTGATGTGAAGAATTACAATCGCGCGATGGGCAAACTCTGGTGTGTATTTGGATTCCTTTTTGCCTTGCTGGGAATTCCGATGCTGGCGGATCAGAATTCGCCGTTTATTCTGCTTTCGATGATGGGAAGTCTGATCTGGGCAATCTCGTTTATGGCAGTGTATGAACTTGTGATCCGTAAAAAATACCAGAAGCAGCAGTGAGTCAGGTACTTTTCTGACTGCGGCAAATCAGCTGATTTTCGCGGCATTTTCCGGGTGTCCATGCAGGTATGGCCGTCCGGTTTGCTGCCCACAGAAATAAACAGAAGGAGAGCAGGAGAATATCATGGACATCTATAAGGATAAAAAAGGACTTATCCGGATCAGGGGAGCGAAAGAGCACAATCTGAAGAATATCAGTCTCGACATACCGAGGAATCAGTTTATTGTGCTGACTGGACTTTCCGGTTCGGGTAAATCCTCGCTTGCGTTTGATACGATCTATGCGGAAGGGCAGCGGCGCTATATGGAGTCGCTGTCCTCTTATGCGCGGCAGTTCCTCGGACAGATGGAAAAGCCGGATGTGGAGAGCATTGAAGGACTGCCTCCGGCGATCTCGATCGATCAGAAATCGACGAACCGCAATCCGCGCTCGACAGTGGGGACTGTGACGGAAATTTACGATTATCTCCGGCTTCTGTACGCGCGCATCGGGATCCCGCACTGTCCAAAGTGCGGGCGGGCAATTCAGAAGCAGAGCGTGGACCAGATGGTGGATCAGATCCTGGAGTTGCCGGAGCGCAGCCGTATTCAGGTGCTGGCCCCGGTCGTGCGCGGCCGGAAGGGCGAGCATGCAAAGCTTCTGGAGCAGGCGAAGCGCAGCGGCTATGTCCGGGTACTGATCGATGGGAATATGTATGAATTGTCGGAAGAAATTAAGCTTGAAAAGAATATCAAGCACAATATCCAGATCGTGGTGGACCGTCTTGTGGTCAAGGCGGGTATTGAGAAGCGTCTGACGGATTCGCTTGAGACGGCGCTGAATCTCGCGAACGGTCTTGCGATTGTGGATGTGCAGGACGGGGATTCCATCAATTTCAGCCAGAGCTTTGCCTGTCCGGACTGCGGCATCGCGATTGAGGAGATTGAGCCGAGAAGCTTCTCCTTCAACAATCCGTTTGGCGCCTGTCCGGAGTGCTATGGCCTGGGATATAAGATGGAGTTTGACGAGGATCTGATGATTCCGGACAAGTCCCTGAGTATCCTGGACGGAGCAATCACTGTGCTGGGCTGGCAGTCCTGCGCGGATCCGGGCAGTTTCACGAGGGCGATTCTCGACGCGCTTGCGCAGGAATATGGATTTGATCTTGGCACGCCGTTTCAGGATTATCCGGAGCATGTCCGCGAGGTGCTGATCCACGGGACGAACGGACATGAGGTGAAGGTACATTATAAAGGACAGCGCGGAGTCGGCGTTTATGACGTGGCGTTTGAGGGTCTGATCAAGAATGTGGAGAGACGCTACCGTGAGACAGGCTCCGATTCCATGAAGCAGGAGTACGAGACGTTTATGCGCATCACGCCGTGCAGGCTCTGCAAAGGACAGAGGCTGAAAAAGTCCGCCCTCGCGGTGACAGTCAGCGATAAGAATATCTATGAGATTACGGCAATGCCGGTCGGAAATCTGCAGCAGTTTTTGAAGGAGATGAAGCTGACCGCTCAGCAGGAGCGGATCGGTCATCAGGTATTGAAGGAGATCCGCGCGCGGATTGGTTTTCTGGTGGATGTCGGTCTGGAGTACCTGAGTCTTGCGAGGGCGACCGGTACACTGTCCGGCGGCGAGGCACAGAGAATCCGTCTGGCGACGCAGATCGGTTCCGGTCTGGTGGGCGTCGCGTATATTCTGGATGAGCCGAGCATCGGCCTCCATCAGCGGGATAATGACAAGCTGCTCAGAACATTGAATAATCTGAAGGATCTGGGAAATACTTTAATTGTAGTAGAGCATGATGAGGATACGATGCTGGCCGCCGACTGCGTCATTGATATCGGGCCGGGCGCCGGGGAACACGGCGGCGAGGTGATCGCGCAGGGGACGGCAGAAGAGATCATGAAAAATGAAAACTCGATTACCGGCGCGTATCTCAGCAGAAAGCTCAGTATTCCTGTGCCGGCGAAACGGCGCGAACCGACAGGCTGGCTGGAGGTAAGAGGGGCGCAGGAGAACAATCTGAAAAAGATTACTGTGAGGTTTCCGCTTGGCGTCATGACCTGTGTGACGGGCGTGTCCGGTTCCGGAAAGAGTTCTCTTGTCAATGAGATTCTGTATAAACGGCTGGCGCGCGATCTCAACCGCGCGCGCACGATTCCGGGCAAACATACGGAAATGATCGGCATGGAACAGCTGGATAAGGTGATCAGCATTGATCAGTCCCCGATTGGGCGCACGCCGCGCTCCAATCCGGCGACTTACACAGGCGTGTTTGATCAGATCCGTGATCTGTTTGCGGCGACGGCAGACGCGAAAGCGCGCGGCTACAAGAAGGGCCGTTTTAGCTTTAATATTAAAGGCGGGCGCTGCGAGTCCTGCAGCGGCGACGGGATTCTCAAGATCGAGATGCACTTTCTTCCGGATGTTTACGTTCCCTGCGAAGTCTGCCACGGCAGGCGCTACAACCGGGAGACGCTGGAAGTAAAATACAAGGGGAAATCCATCTACGATGTGCTGGAGATGACTGTGGAGGAGGCTTTGAAGTTTTTTGACCATGTTCCTTCGATCCGCAGAAAGATTGAGACGCTCTATGATGTCGGGCTTTCCTATATCAAGCTGGGCCAGCCCTCGACGACGCTGTCCGGCGGCGAGGCGCAGAGGATCAAGCTTGCGGCAGAACTCAGCCGCAGGAGCACCGGACGTACCATCTACATCCTTGACGAACCGACGACCGGTCTTCATTTTGCGGACGTCCATAAGCTTGTGGATATTCTGCGCAGGCTTGCGGAGGGCGGCAATACCGTGATTGTGATCGAACATAATCTCGATGTCATCAAAACGGCGGATTATATTATCGATATCGGTCCGGAAGGAGGGGACCGCGGCGGAACGATCATTGCGGCCGGTACTCCGGAAGAGGTGGCGGAGAATCCGCAGTCCTATACCGGGCAGTATGTGAAGAAATATCTTGAGAGAGAGAAAATACAGTAAAGTTTCAGTTACACAGTAAGAAAAAGCCTGACTTGCGTCAGGCTTTTTCCGGAAAGAGAAAAATTTGGGTTGAAAAATGTTTGCTTTGTGCATGAGACCCAACTCATACACGAAAATATTTGAGGGAGTACCTGGCAGCGTGTGGGGGCTGCCAAGTGTGAGTTATGAAATATTAGCTGTTCGCTAATATGTGTCTATCATACATGACAATTGTGTTTGAAATGTGTTCATTTTCTAAAGAAAAAGAAAAAATAGTTAAGAAATAATTTAGTGAATTCCCATTTGGAACTAACCATGATACAATGGGAAAGAGCAGGAGCCGGACGGCAGTTTATGGCAGGAGTATGAGGAAAAGAAAGGGGTTTTTATATGGCGGCGACGGATGTCGGGATTGATCTGGGGACGGCGAGCATACTGGTGTATGTGAAAGGAAAAGGTGTTGTTTTGAAGGAACCTTCTGTTGTGGCGTACGACAGAGATACAAACAGGATCAAGGCGATCGGGGAAGAGGCGCGCCTGATGCTGGGGAGAACGCCGGGAAATGTGATCGCGGTCCGCCCAATGCGCAAAGGCGTTATCTCGGATTATACGGTGACGGAACAGATGCTGAAGCATTTTATTCAAAAAGCGATCGGCAAGATGTCGTTTCGGAAACCGCGGGTAAGCATCTGTGTGCCGAGCAGCGTCACCGAGGTGGAGAAAAAAGCGGTCGAGGATGCGACTTATCAGGCGGGAGCGCGGGAAGTGCATATCATAGAAGAGCCGATTGCGGCCGCGATTGGAGCCGGAATCGATATTTCGCGGCCATGCGGCAATATGATCGTGGATATCGGAGGAGGGACGAGCGATATTGCGGTGATTTCGCTTGATGGGATCGTCGTCAGTACCTCGATCAAGGTGGCGGGCGATGATTTTGACGACGCGATCGTGAAATATGTCCGGAAAAAATACAATCTGATGATCGGAGAGCAGACGGCGGAGGAGATCAAGATTACAATCGGAACCGCTTTTGAGAAGCCGGAGCCGAAGGTGATGGAGGTCAAAGGGAGGGATCTTGTGACAGGACTTCCAAAGACAATCCGCGTTACTTCCGAGGATACGAGGGATGCGCTGAAGGAAGTTACCGGCCAGATTGTGGACGCGGTGCACAGTGTTCTGGAACGGACGCCTCCGGAGCTTGCCGCTGATGTTGTCGACCGGGGGATTGTGCTGACGGGGGGCGGCGCCCTGCTGTCCGGACTTGAGGAACTGATTGAGGCACATACGGGGATCAACACGGTGACGGCGGAGGATCCCATGACAGTCGTTGCGGTCGGGACCGGAAAATTCGTCGAGCTGACTTCCAAAAACGGCAGGATACAGGAGAGCTGATCATATATGGAGAAACTGAAAGGCTATGTGGACCGTATTATTTTCAGAAACAAAGAGAGCGGTTATACGGTACTTGCATTGAAGTCCGGTCAGGGGGAGACGACGTGCGTCGGTATGCTTTCCTGCGTGAATGAAGGAGAGCTGATTGAGGTGCAGGGGCAGTATGTCGCTCACGCCACGTACGGGAAGCAGTTCAGAGCGGAGAGTTTTGAGATCAGGGAGCCGGAGGATGAGCAGGCAATTGAACGATATCTGGGTTCCGGTGCGGTCAAAGGAATCGGGGCGGCGCTCGCGGCGCGTATTGTTCAGAAATTTCATGAGGATGCTTTCCGGATCATTGAGGAAGAGCCTGAGCGGCTTGCGGAGATTAAAGGGATCAGCCCGAGGAAGGCGCGGGAAATCGCGGATCAGGTGTGCGGGAAACGGGACATGCGCAAAGCGATGATTTTTCTGCAGCAGTTTGGCATCAGCACATCCATGAGCGTTAAGATTTATCAGAAGTATGGAAACGGCATTTACAAGGTAATGCAGGAGAATCCGTACCGTCTTGCGGATGATATCGCAGGAGTCGGATTCCGTATCGCGGACGATATCGCGAAGCGGGCAGGCGTCCGTCAGGATTCGGAGTATCGGATTAAATGCGGAATCATGTATGCACTGCAGCAGTCGGTTTCGGAGGGACATGTCTGTCTTCCGCAGGAGGAACTCATGCGAAGGGCGGCGGAACTGCTTGGGGGCATGCCGGAGAACCAGGAACAGTATCTGCTGGATCTTGTGATCGGGCGAAAGATCGTTGTGAAGGAAGAACAGGGGATGAAGCTGGTCTATGGTGCGGCCGTTTACCGCATGGAACTGGACACGGCGCGTATGCTCAATGATCTGAATATCACAGAAGAGATTGACGAGGAACTGGTTCTGCGGAAAATTTCCGCGATTGAGAAAGCGTCATCGACACAGCTTGACGAGATGCAGAGGCAGGCGGTGGTCGAGGCTGTCCGCTGCGGTCTTCTGGTGATCACGGGAGGTCCAGGAACCGGAAAGACGACGATCATCAACACACTGATCACGTATTTTGAGTCGGAAGGACTGGATATCCTGCTTGCGGCGCCGACAGGGAGAGCTGCGAAGAGAATGACGGAGACGACCGGCTGCGAAGCGAAGACGATACACAGGATGCTTGAGATCTCCGCGGGAAAGGAAGAAAATTCCGGGAATTTTGCGCGCGATGAGGAAAATCCGCTCGAGGCGGATGTGATCATTGTAGACGAGATGTCGATGGTGGATATTTATCTGATGCATGCGCTGCTCGGCGCGATTCCTGTGGGAACAAGACTGATTATGGTGGGGGATGTCAATCAGCTTCCTTCTGTGGGTCCGGGCAGCGTCCTGAAGGATATTATTGCATCCGGCTGCATTCAGGTGGTGAGACTGACCCGGATTTTCAGACAGGCATCCGAGAGTGATATTGTCGTGAACGCGCATAAAATCAACCGCGGCGAGCAGATTCCGCTTGATAATAAGAGTCTTGACTTTTTCTTCCTGAAAAGGCAGGATGTGAATGTGATCATCAGTATTGTGATTCAGCTTGTGCGCGATAAGATGCCGCGCTATGTAAACGCTTCGGTGTACGATATCCAGGTGCTGACGCCGATGCGGAAGGGACTGCTTGGAGTGGAACGGCTCAACCGGATTCTTCAGGAATATCTGAATCCCCCGTCGGAAGATAAAGCGGAGCAGGAGCATGGAGAGATGCTGTTCCGCGAAGGGGATAAAGTCATGCAGATCCGCAATAATTATCAGATCGAGTGGGAAATTCGCGGAAAACATGGAGTTTCCGCGGAGAAAGGACTGGGTATTTTCAATGGGGACATGGGAATTATCCGGGAAATCAATCCTCATACAGAGTGCATGACGGTTGAGTTTGACGACCGCCGCATGGTGAAGTATCCATTCTCCGGTCTGGATGAACTGGAACTGTCCTATGCTGTGACCATACATAAATCGCAGGGCAGCGAATATCCCGCGATTGTGATTCCTCTGTTGTCCGGGCCGAGGATGCTGATGAACCGCAACCTTTTGTATACGGCTGTGACCAGGGCGCGCAAATGTGTGACTCTGGTCGGAGATGACGCTGCGTTTCAGCAGATGATCAGAAATACGATGGAGCAGCGCCGCTATACAACTCTGGCGCAGCGGATCAGGGAACTGAGGGAGTTGTAGCAGATGCCAGATTGTCTGCTGACGCAGACCTGAATTCCGCGAGGCGGGCAGGAGGGAAAACTGCCTCCTGTTCGATTGCCGGCAAAATGAAAGTGCAGAACAGTGCGGATCGGTCCCGCGGGTGAGTATGCGGGCTGAAAGGGAGAAGAGCAGAAGGTTCTGCTGTTGAAAAGAAAAGAGTTATTATCATACGGAAAATTATCAGATAAAAAAGTGATCAGGTATGCGAGGCGGGCAGGAGAATTTGCCGTCGGTATCCTGTATCCTCCGAGATGTCCTCTGTGCGACAGAATCATTTCAGTCGGCGGGGACAGGGTGTGCGGGGAATGCCGGGGAGAACTCCCCTGGATCCTGCAGCCTTATTGTCTGAAGTGCGGGAGGATGCTCGACAGATCAGAAAAGGAATACTGTGAGGACTGCCTTGCGCGTGCTCATGATTTTACGCAGGGGATTGCGGCGTTCAGCTATGCGGGAAAACTACGTGCTTCCGTGCAGCGCATGAAATTTTCCAACAGGCGGGAATATCTGGATTTTTATGCGGAAGCTATGGTCTGGCGGGCGGAAAAATGGATTTCTCTGTGGAGACCTGGATGGATTATCCCGGTTCCGATGCACTGGATGAAGAAGAACAGAAGAGGATTCAATCAGTCGGAACTGCTTGCGAAGAAGATTGGAAGACTTACAGGAATTCCGGTTCTGTCCCACACGGTCAGAAAACGAAAAAATACAAAGGACCAGAAGGAACTGTCCGGGCAGGAGCGCCGAAAAAACCTGAAAAACGCGTTTGAGGTGAGCGGGGATCTTTCGGGTGTACAGTCTGTGCTTGTCATAGATGATGTTTACACGACCGGAAGCACCATGGATGAGATCAGCCGCGTGCTGAAGCGCGCCGGGGTGAGAAATGTATTTTTTCTGGTAATTGCGCACAGATAATATCCGGAAAAGAAAAAAGGTGGTATGCACGGACGAAAATGTGTGATATACTGGATTGTATAATCACCGAAAGGAGAACTGGAATGAACAATATAAGGCTGGCGCTGAGCGGCATCCTCTCCTGGTTCACCCAATCCATGAAGGAAATTACGTTCACGAACGTACTGGAGATAATCATTCTGACGTTTTTAGTATACAGTCTGCTGCTTTGGATCAAGAATACAAGGGCGTGGACGCTTTTGAAAGGAATTATGGTTCTGCTGATCTGTGTCTCCGTGATCTATCTTTTTCATATGGAGACACTGATCTATATCGTGAGCCATGCGATTAACATAGCAATCATAGCGGTAGTGGTTATTTTCCAGCCTGAGTTGAGAAGGGTTCTGGAGCAGCTGGGGGAGAAACAGATTGTCTCTTCGCTGATTCCGCTGGACTCCGGGCGCGCTGTGACGGAACGTTTCAGTGATAAGACGGTGAATGAGATTGTAAAAGCTGTCGTGGAGATGGCGCGTGTAAAGACGGGCGCTCTGATTGTGATCGAGCAGGAAGTGACGCTGCAGGAATATGAACGGACAGGCATTGTGCTTGACTCTGTTGTGAGCAGCCAGCTCCTGATCAATATTTTCGAGCATAATACTCCGCTGCATGACGGGGCGGTTCTGGTTAAGGGAAACAGGGTTACCGCGGCAACCTGTTATCTGCCTCTGTCTGACAGCATGTTTTTGAGCAAGGAACTGGGGACAAGGCACAGGGCGGGGCTTGGCATCAGCGAGGTGTCGGATTCCTTTACGATTATTGTGTCGGAGGAGACAGGGCATATTTCGATCGCTTACAAACGTGAACTGCGGGGACCTGTGACTCCGGAGCAGCTTCGTGAGGAACTGCTGGTTGTGCAGAACAAGTCCGTGGCACAGAAGAAATTCAGATTGTGGAAAGGTTGGGGGCAGGGATGAGACATGAGCAGACCGGAAGTCTGGGGCGCAGGCTGACCAGAAATCTGGCACTGAAGGTGCTGTCGCTCGCGATGGCAGTGCTGATATGGCTTCTGGTTACCAATGTGAATAATCCATATGATTCGATGCTGTTAAAAGATGTCAGAGTGCAGTTTATGAATGAGGACAGTGTGACTGACATAGACAAGGTGTTCTATGTTGTTGACGGCTCCACAGTCACTTTGAAGGTGACGGAGCGTTCCAGTGTTCTGGATCGTCTGTCGGCGTCGAATTTTACGGTGGTTGCCGACATGGAGGCCATGACTGATATGAACGCTGTTCCGCTGCATGTCACCTGTGATAATGCGGCGGTTACCTGGGATGAGATTGAGATCTATCCTTCTGTCATGAAAGTGCAGCTGGAGCAGCTGACGCAGCAGGAGTTCATGATCACGGTCACCACAAACGGAGAGCGGCCTGCGAACGGGTACGAGGTAGGTACGATGGAGGTCGCACAGGGAAGAACCGTACAGGTTGCGGGACCGGAGAGCCTTTTGAATAAAATCGGGAAGATCAGCGCGGAGGTTGCCGTTACCGGACTCAGCATGGATCAGACGCGCCAGGTGGTACTTCAGGTATATGACAAAAACGGTACGAAATTTGACGAGAGTCAGATGGAGCGGATACAGATCAAGGATTCTTCCGGAGTTCTGATTCCAGGGAATGAAGTCAGCGTAAAGATCAAACTGTGGGAGGTTATGAATGATATTTCCGTTACCGTAGGGACTTATGGAGAGCCTGCAGAGGGATATCGGATCACAGGCATTTCGACGGTTCCCGTGACGGTAAGTCTGGTAGGAACGCAGGAGGCGCTGGCAAAGCTGGATGGGAAGATCGTGCTGGAAGACGCGGTATCTGTCGAGGGATTGTCCGAGACAGTCACGCAGGAGGTGGATATTTCCACGCTTCTTGCGGAGGAAACGGATATCCGGCTGATTGCGGATGCGGAGCCGACCATATCGGTTACGGTACAGATTGAGAAGACGGGAGACCGGACGATCAGCCTGCCGCTGTCCAGTCTGGAGCTTCTGAACAAGCCGAAAGGAATGACATTGACTTATTCACCGGCTGACGTTATCCCTGTCCGGATCCATTCCGAGGATGAGAGCGTATACAGCGTCAGTATGGAGGATATACACGGCAGGATTGATCTTGACGTGTGCAAAGAGGAAGGCAGCTATGAAATACCTGTTGAGATTGAACTTCCCGATGGTTATGAGCTTGCTTCCGATGTAACTATCGTAGTGACTTCGGTACCGGAGGATGTTTTGCTAGAAAATGAGGTTAATACGGAGGATTGAGCATTGGTTAGTGAGAAAGTTAGGATCAGGAATGTGCTTGGCCTGCATTTGAGGCCGGCCGGAGACCTGTGCCGGAAAGCGGTTGAATATGAATCAAAGATTATGATTCATTTCCGGAACAGGGAGTTTAATGCCAAAAGTCTGCTCAGTGTGCTGAGCGCCTGTGTGCAGCAGGGCGATGAGATCGAGGTGGTTTGTTCAGGAGCAGATGAGAAGGAGGCTTTGCAGGCGGTCATGGCTCTTTTGAGACCGTAGCTGTGCAAAGCGGAGAGAGATCTTCGGCGGCAGAAAAGAGATCCTCGTGAATCCTGATTGTGAAAGGTCAAAGAAATCCCCGTACTGGTTCGAGTCCGGTACGGGGATTTTTCTTACGCAGGCGCAGCGCCTGGGCCGCGCGGCGGGCAGGAGGGGAAAACCGCCTCCTGCCCGGTCAGTCCAAAGCAACACGCGCAAAACTCGCAGGCGAGTTTTGAATCGCAGGAGTCATGAACGTTTACTACGCATTCGGATCAGTCGGATCCCAGGTCTTGGAAGGATCGGTAATCTTTGGAGCGGTCGGCTTGCCCAGCGGGCCGGGAGAACTCCAGTCGTCATAGATGACAACTTTTGTGCCGATCGGACAGTTGTCGTAAATCCACTTGGCGTCGATCACTGTCAGGCGGATGCACCCGGCGGATGCGGCCGTTCCGAGTTTGTTGAATGCGGATACATTCAGCGAATGATTGTCGTTGTAACGTGTACACGGAACGGAGTGAAACAGGATATCTCCTGTAATATGGGAGCAGTACTGTCCCCAGGAAGGACCGTTCAGCTCATGCCAGCGGAGCTTGTCGAGGAGCGTGAACGTTCCTTTTGGCGTGCTGACTCCGTCGGCAGCGGTCGAGCAGACGATTGCCTTGATCGGAGTGCCGCCCTGATATACCGTGATGCAGTTCATGGCCCGGTTGACCCGGATCTCCTTTGGACCGCTTGGTACGGCGTTCGGATCGCTCTTGTACGCTCCGGTACTGCCGAGATCGTAAACCCTGCCGTTGATCGTCTGTTTTCCGGTCAGGACTGCGCCGGTAGTTTTGTCAAGATAGTAGTAGGCCTTTGAGGCCGGATCATAAAGCCAGGTTCCTTTCAGCAGGACGGTTGATTTGAAATAATAATTCTTTCCGTCAATTTTTGCCCAGCCGGAGACGGCTGCACCGTAAGAACTGGAAGAAGTACTTGAACTCATATAATAGGTATTGCCGCTCACGGTGACCCACCCGGTCTTCATGGTTCCGTTCGGATTGAAGTAGTATTTTTTGCCGTTGATTGTCTGCAGTCCTGTTTTTCTGAGTCCGTCTGTTCCCAGATAGTAGGTAGCTCCGTCAACCTTGAGCCAGCCGACTGCCCTGACTCCATTGGATGAAAAATAATAATATTTTCCGTTGACGGCAACCCAGCGGTTTGAGACACGCGCGCCTCCGTCATTCGGATCAAGATAGTAGGTCTTCTGATCGATGACCGCCACGCCAAGTTTCCGGCGGCCTTTGCTGTCGTGGTAATAATATTTGCCGTCCCGCTTGATCCATCCGGTCTTGGCAACTCCTTTTGCGGAGAAATAATACGTATAATTTCCTACGGTAATCGTGCCGGACATGCGCTCACCGGTTGTCGGGCTGAAGTAATAATATTTTCCGTCAATCTTTTTCAGGCCAGTCTTCAGCTGTCCGTTCGCTTTGGCGTAGTAATATTTGCCGTTATAGGAAGATTTGGCGTAGGAGGTAAGTCTTCCTTTCTGAGTGAGATGATACAGCTTGCCGTTGATCGTCTGTGTGCCGAACAGAATCTTTCCGTTCCTGCCGGCATAAAACTTCTTTCCTTTGTGTGTCACCCAGCTGTTCATCGCGATGGTCCCGTCCGCGGCTTTGCGGAAAAAATAATAATCATTGCTGTCCTGGATCCGCTGCAGTCCGGTGATTCCTGTTACAAGCTTGCCGGTTCCGGGATTGAAATAGTGAAGTCTGGATTTGACAATAACAGCTCCTGTGACCCGGTAGCCTTTTGAATCAAAGTAATAGAAATCGGAGCCAATCTGCTGCAGGCCGGTAAGTTTTGTCCCTTCGGACAGATAGAACCATCCCGACGCGTCTTTCTGCCAGCACTCTCCGGGCTTTTTGTCTGCTTCTGTTTCTGATTCTTTTTCCGTTCCGGGTTTTTCTTCGGCCGCGGTGACAGAAGCATTTCCAATCCCCCCACCGGGCGGAACTGCCGACGGCAAGACAAGCGCCAGCCCTGCGGTCAGGCAGACCAAAGACAATAATTTTCTAATTTTCATAAATCCCCTCCCATAAATAAGCAAAATCCGGAAATACTGATAACAATATTTCCCTGTATTTGAGATATTTTATAGTATATCGTCTGATAAAGAAGAAATCAAGTTTGCAGAACAGAGAAAATCTTAATATTTTTATAATAAGTATATTTTTTTTACGTATGAGGCGGATTTTTGAAGAAAAGAATCTTTTTGGTTGTCAATTTAAAGGAAGTAGCCTATAATGTAAAAAAAATACGAATGGGGTGACTGGTTTTGAGAAGAAGAGAGCGTTATAAACGGCTGATGATGTTTCTGGCATCCGTCCTGATTGTGGCTGTCCAGACGGCCGTGTTTGCCTGCACCTGGTTCACACATTATAGTCATAAAGAGATCATTGGGAGGATATTCGTCAGAGGGAACTGGGCCCTGATCATGCTGTACGCGGTGATGGTCATTTTGATTTCAAAATTGTTTTCTGCTTTTAAAGTCGGATATCTGCGTGTACTTGATGTGATTCTGGGGCAGACTTTTTCTGTGCTGCTCGTGAATGCGATCACCTATCTTCAGCTTTCCCTGATCGGAAGATGGAAATTTCTGCACCATATTACGCCGATGCTTCGGGTGACGGGAATCAATCTGATTGCCGTGCTGTGCTGGGTGGTGGTTATGCGTGTGATCTATGCGCATATTTATCCTCCGCATCAGGTACTTCTGATTTATGATACCGTCAGCCCGGATGCGCTGAAAAAGAAACTTTCTTCCCGGCGCGATAAATATACGTTCGGGGGGGCAATTGCCCTGAGTGAGGGGGTTGACCGGATCAAACAGGAGATCCTGAAATACGAAGCGGTCGTGATTGGAGATCTTCCGTCGCATGAAAGGAATCTGTTTCTGAAATACTGCTTTGAGGAAAACCTGAGATGTTACTGCCTGCCGAAGATATCGGATATCATGATTATGAGTTCCGAGAAAATTCATCTGTTTGATACGCCGCTGCTTTTGTTCCGCAATTCAGGTCTTACTGTGGAAAAGCAGGCGATCAAGCGCGCGTTTGATCTTGTTTTTTCTATTATAATGCTGGTTGTACTTTCTCCGCTGATGGTGATTATCGCGCTGGCGGTTAAGCTGTATGACGGGGGTCCGGTTTTTTACAGACAGGACAGGCTGACAAAAGACGGGAAGGTATTCCAGGTTTATAAGTTCCGCAGTATGCGGGTGGATTCTGAAAAACAGGGCGCGCGTCTTTGCATGAAGGGGGACAGCCGCATAACGCCGGTCGGGCGGATTTTGCGCAATATCCATTTTGATGAGCTGCCGCAGCTGATTAATATCATTGAAGGCGATATGTCTCTTGTGGGTCCCAGGCCGGAGCGCCCGGAGATTGCCGCGCAGTATACGAAAGAAATACCGGAGTTTGCCTACCGCCTGAAAATGAAGGCAGGACTGACGGGATACGCGCAGGTGTATGGGAAATACAATACGACGCCGTATGATAAGCTGAAGCTGGACATGACCTACATTGAGAATTACTCTTTTCTTCTGGATCTGCAGCTGATTGCGACAACGGTCAAGATCCTGTTCCAGAAAGAAAATACAGAGGGTGTTGAAAAATGGCAGGTGACGGCCTCTCAGAGAAAACGGCAGACAGAGTCTTGAAAAAGGGTAAAGGTGTGAGAAAATGGACAGAAGAGAACTGGTCTCGGTTGTGATTCCGGCGTATAACTGCGCCGGAACGATTGCGTGCGCGCTGGATTCGGTTCTTGCGCAGGATGTCCCGCTTGAGATACTGGTAATTGATGATCTGTCTGAGGATAATCTGAATGAGGTTCTGGAACCATACCGGGAACTGCCTTTTTTCCGCTGCTGCAGAAATGAACATAATCTTGGAGCGGCCGGCAGCCGGAACCGTGGTGTACAGCTTGCGCGCGGGGAGTATGTCGCCTTTCTGGATGCGGACGACTGGTGGGAGAAGGACAAGCTGAAAAAGCAGCTGGCTTTGATAGAGCAGGAGAGTGTCGTTCTTTGTTCCACAGGAAGGGAACTGCTGACGCCGGAAGGAGAACGTACGGGGAGGATCATAGGAGTCCGCCCGGAGATCACTTACAGAAACCTGCTGTTTCATAACTGCATCAACTGCTCGTCGGTCGTTTTGCGAAAAGATGTGGCAAAAGAGTTTCCGATGGAGCATGAGGACAGTCACGAGGATTATATTACCTGGCTTCGGATTCTGAAAAAGTATGGAAGAGCCGCGGCGGTTGACGAGCCTCTTCTGAAATACCGTTTGTCCTCAAAGGGGAAGTCTGGCAGTAAGCTTCATTCTGCGCGCATGACTTTCCGGGTGTACCGCTATCTTGGATTCGGGTATGTAAAGTCCTGCTTTTGTTTTGCGGCTTACGCGGCAAACGGAGTGAGAAAATATCTCTTTTCGTATATCAGGAAATGAATCCGGGAAAGGGCGGAAAGTTCAGACCGAAGGAGCATCCGCAGTATTATGGCAAGAAAATGCGATTGGAAAATGCCGCTTTCGCGGCCGCATTTTCACGCGTTCAGCGCTGGAGCGCTGAACTTTCACAGTAAACTTTCATGCCCGCACTGCGGGCATTACCATGAGTGAAAAGGAGAGACATTATGATCCAGAAACTGATTGCAAACATTCAGCGGACAAACGCGCCGATTGTTGTGGGACTTGATCCCATGATGAAGTTTATTCCGGAACATATTTGTAAGAGAGCTTTTGCAGAGTTTGGAGAGACGCTTGAAGGAGCGGCGGAAGCAGTCTGGCAGTACAATAAGGCAATTGTGGATGAGATTTATGATCTGATACCGGCAGTCAAGCCCCAGATTGCGATGTATGAGCAGTTTGGGATTCCGGGACTTCAGACATTTAAGAGGACGGTGGATTACTGCAGGGAAAAAGGACTGGTGGTGATTGGCGATGTGAAGCGCGGGGACATCGGCTCCACCTCGTCGGCCTATGCGGCGGCGCATCTCGGGAACGTGCAGGTAGGCGGCAGTCTGCTGACTCCGTTTGGGGAGGATTTTGCCACGGTGAATCCCTATCTTGGTTCCGACGGCGTGAAGCCATTTCTTGAAGTCTGCAAAAAAGAGAAAAAAGGAATTTTTATTCTGGTGAAGACTTCCAATCCTTCGAGCGGAGAATTTCAGGACCGCCTGATTGACGGCAGGCCGCTGTATGAGCTGGTCGGAGAGAAAGTGGCCGAGTGGGCGGACGACTGCATGGGGGATGACTACAGCTATGTGGGAGCCGTTGTCGGGGCAACCTACCCGGAAATGGGAAAAGTACTCCGCAGGATAATGCCGAAGTGTTATATCCTGGTTCCGGGATACGGGGCGCAGGGCGGCAAGGCGGCGGATCTCGTGCATTATTTTAATGAGGATGGACTGGGAGCCATTGTAAATTCATCCCGCGGAATTATTGCTGCATGGATGCAGGAGAAATACAGCAGTTGCGGCGCAGAGAATTTTGCGGAGGCAAGCCGTGCGGCTGTGGAAGATATGATCACAGATATCCGTCAGGCGCTGCAGAATCGTTAAGGAGGCAGGAATGTCAGAAAAATTTATGGAAAAAGCACAGATATTCTCGCAGGAACAGATCGCGGACGGCATATACAGCATGTGGCTCTGTGCCGGACAGATTGCGAAGGCGGCGAGGCCGGGGCAGTTTGTTTCCGTGTACAGCAAGGATAAGAGCAGGCTGCTGCCGCGGCCGGTCAGCCTCTGTGAGATTGATCGGGAGAAGGGAAAAATACGTCTGGTTTACCGCGTCGCGGGAGCGGGGACGGAAGAATTTTCCCATTGTACTGCCGGAGATACGCTGGAGCTGTTTGGACCGCTTGGGAACGGTTTTCCGCTTGAACGCTGTCCGGCAGGCAAAAAGGCGTTTCTGATCGGCGGGGGGATCGGGATTCCTCCGATGGTGCAGCTTGCCGCCGAGCTTGAAGGGGAGGTACTGACGGTTGTCGGATACAGGGATGAAACGTTTCTCGCAGAAGAACTCTCGCGCCGCGGCTCTTTCTTTTTCGCGACGGAGAGCGGAAGAGCGGGAACGAAAGGAAATGTGCTTGACTGCATCCGCGAGAATCATCTGGAGGCTGACGTGATCTATGCCTGCGGCCCTGCTCCGATGCTGCGTGCGCTGAAGACTTACGCGGCGGAGAATGGAATGGAGTGCTGGGTATCGATGGAAGAGCGGATGGCCTGCGGAATCGGAGCCTGCCTGGCCTGCGTCTGCCGGTCGAAAGAAATCGACAGCCATTCTCAGGTACATAATAAGAGAATATGCAAAGACGGTCCGGTTTTCCGGGCGGATGAGATTGAGATTTAAGGTTACAAAATACAGGAGACGGAATATGAATGATATGAAAGTGAAGATAGCTGGTGTCGAACTGAAAAATCCGGTGATGACAGCTTCCGGGACTTTTGGCTCCGGGATGGAGTACGGGGAGCTGGTGGATTTGTCCAGGCTTGGAGCTGTGGTCACAAAAGGCGTAGCGAATGTTCCGTGGCCGGGCAATCCGACGCCGAGGATTGCCGAGACACCGAGCGGTATGATGAATGCGATCGGTCTTCAGAATCCTGGAATTGAGACATTCTGTGCGCGGGATTTGCCGTTTCTTGCGCAGTTTGACACGAGAGTGGTTGTCAATGTCTGCGGCAGAACGACAGAAGATTACTGCGAAGTAACGGAGCGCCTGGGGGATGAGCCTGTGGATCTGCTTGAGATCAATATTTCCTGTCCGAACGTCAGGTGCGGCGGAATCTCCTTCGGCCAGAATCCCTCGTCCGTGGAAGCGATCACAAAGGAGATCAAACGTCATGCAAAGCAGCCGGTGATCATGAAGCTGAGTCCGAATGTCACGGACATCACGGAGATTGCCCGGGCGGCGGAAGCAGGAGGGGCCGACGCGGTTTCTCTGATCAACACCCTGACGGGGATGAAGATCGATGTAAACCGGCGCACATTTGCGCTCGCAAACAAAACCGGCGGCGTGTCGGGTCCCGCGATTCATCCGATCGCGGTGCGCATGGTGTGGCAGACGGCTCAGGCAGTGAAGATCCCGATCATTGGAATGGGAGGAATTGCCAGCGCGGAGGATGCGCTGGAATTTATACTTGCGGGCGCTGCGGCCGTGTCGGTCGGGACGGCAAATTTCCGCAATCCGATGGTAACGCTGGAGATTATCGATGGAATTGAGAAGTATCTGAAAGAGCAGAAAGTCGAATCCGTGCAGGAGCTGATCGGGGCGGTGCGGTAGTGTATTCTGCTCTGATCTGGAAAAACTGATGGAGGAAGAGGAAAATGGAACTGAAACTGGAAAAAGTACTGGAGGAGATCGTTCCCGGGGACCGGGCGGCGGCACAGATCTGCAAAAAGCGCTGGGACAGTATTGCGAAACCACTGCACAGTCTGGGCTGGATGGAGGATGCCATTGCCCGCATTGCGGCGGCGCAGCATACTGCGCAGGTCAGGACTGACCGAAAAATCCTGGTGCCTCTGTGTGCGGACAATGGCATCGTGGAGGAAGGCGTGACACAGACAGGGCAGGAGGTAACGGCAATCGTGGCCGAAAATTTTCTCGATGAAAAGTCCTGCGCCGCGATCATGTGCCGCGAAACGGGAGCGGATATCCGGCCGGTCGATATTGGCATGGCAGTCGATACGCCGAGGGTGGAAAAGCGCAAGATTGCATACGGAACAAAAAACTTTGCAAAGGAACCTGCAATGACAAAAGAGGAGGCAGTACGTGCGATTGAGACCGGCCTCCAGCTTGTCAGCGAACTGAAGGAGAAAGGCTACTGTCTGATCGCGACGGGAGAGATGGGGATTGGAAATACGACCACTTCCAGCGCTGTGGCGGCATCGCTTCTTGGCGTTCCGGCCGAGGAGATGACCGGGCGCGGGGCAGGTCTGTCGGTTCAGGGACTTGGGCGTAAGATTCAGGTGATCGGTGAGGCGATCGCCCGGTGGAACCTGACCAGGGAAGATCCTCTGACTGTCCTTGCCTGCGTGGGGGGGTTTGATATTGCGGGAATGGTCGGAATTTACCTCGGCGGAGCGTATTTCCATATTCCTGTGCTGATCGACGGCTTTATCTCGTCCGTGGCGGCTCTTCTGACGGTTCGTCTCTGTCCGTATGCCAGAGACTATATGCTTGCCACACATGTGTCAAAAGAGCCGGCGGCCCGCCGCATTCTGCGGGAGCTGGATCTGGAGCCGGTGATCGACGGCGGTCTCTGCCTTGGGGAGGGGAGCGGCGCCGTGGCAGCGTTTCCGCTGATCGAGATGGCGAATGTGATCTATCAGAAGATGAGTACGTTCGACCAGATTCATGTGGAGGCGTATCAGCCGCTGTGAGATCGGATTTCCTATATTTCATTTGGCGTTGCCCGGCCTTCCATATAAGCGCGCGCGTTTTCCAGCGTGGTCCGGCTGATGGCGGCCAGCGCTTCCTTTGTGAAAAATCCCTGGTGTGATGTGATGATCACGTTCGGGAACGAGAGAAGCCTGGCTGTCGCTGAATTTTCCAGGATTTCATCGGAACGGTCTTCAAATACATTGGCCGTTTCCTCCTCGTACACGTCCAGACCGACCGCAAAAAATTTTTTTGCGCGAATTCCCTCGATCAGATCCTCCGTGTTGACCAGCCCGCCCCGGGAAGTGTTGACGAGGATGACGCCGTCCTTCATCTTCTGGATTGTTTTTCTGCTGATGAGGTGGTAGTTTTCCTCGGTCAGGGGACAGTGCAGGGAGATAAGGTCGCTCCTGGCAAGGAGTTCATCAAGCGGAACATATTTTACGAATTCGAGGGAAGGGTTCTGGTAAATGTCATGTGCGAGGACTTCCATTCCGAATCCATGGCAGATCCGCGCCATTGCGGTGCCAATTTTTCCTGTCCCGACGATGCCGGCGATTTTTTTGTAAAAATTGATGCCCATCAGACCTCCGAGACTGAAATCATTTTCGCGCACCTTGACGTAGGATTTATGAATATGGCGGTTGGCGGAGAGGGCGAGCGCCATGGCGTGCTCGGCGACTGCTTCCGGAGAGTAGCCAGGGACGCGCAGAATGCGGATGCCAAGGCGCGCGGCTGTCTTTAAATCGACATTGTTGAAGCCGGCGCAGCGCATCAGCACGAGATGAACGCCGTAGGAATCCAGAAGTTCCAGTGTCTGCGTGCCCAGGTCAGAGCTGACAAAGGCGCAGACGGCGTCATAGCCTTTCGCGATGACGGCAGAGCGGGGGGAAAGATCGCCTTTCAGATAATCGATTTCGATGCCGGGAAAATCGGACAGCTGCCTGCAGAACGATTCCCGGTCATAGCTTTTTGTATCATAGAATAAAATTTTCATGTCAGATTGGTCTCCTTATAACAACAGGGTATTGAAATGTTTTCGGGCTGCTGATATAATTTTTGGCAGAAATAAGGTGAACTATTCATGCTGTAAACCGGCAGCATTGCGGCAGAGTTTTTAAAGAAAATAAAAAAAGGAGAGCAAACGTGGGAGAAAAGACACAGACAAGAGAACAGGAATTTGAAACACGTTTTCAGAAGTATTACGATGAGCTGAAATGGCTTTACTATGAGCTTTACGAGAATGGAGAACAGGCCTTTGCGGAACTGTGCGGGAAAATTTATGAATGGTATCTGGCGAGGAAGGATTCACTGAAGAAGCTTGACCGCAGCCGTGAGGCGGATCCGGGCTGGTACAAGAGAAATGATCTGCTTGGCATGATGATGTATGTCGACGCATTTGCCGGAAACCTGACAGGTGTGATGGACAAGCTTGACTATCTTGAGGAATGCAATGTCAATTATCTGCATCTGATGCCGCTGCTTGCATCCCCGAAAGGGCGGAATGACGGCGGCTATGCCGTGGCTGATTTCCGTACGGTACAGCCGGAACTCGGCACGATGGAGGATCTCGAGAGGCTGTCGGACGAATGTCACAAAAGAGGAATCAGTATCTGCCTTGACTTTGTCATGAACCATACGTCGGAAGATCATGAGTGGGCAAAGCGCGCGCGCGCCGGTGAAAAAGAATATCAGGACCGGTATTTCTTCTTTGATAACTTTGATATTCCGGGACAGTACGAGCAGACGGTACCGCAGGTATTCCCGACGACTGCGCCGGGGAATTTTACCTGGCTGCCGGATCTCGGAAAATTTGTCATGACGACTTTTTATCCGTATCAGTGGGATCTCGACTACCGCAACCCGGTTGTGCTGAACGAGATGGTTTACAACATGCTGAACCTTGCGGACAAGGGCATCGATATCATACGGATCGACGCGGTTCCGTATATCTGGAAGCAGCTCGGCACCTCCTGCAGGAATCTGCCGCAGGTACATTCGATCGTCCGCATGATGCGCATTATTTGTGAGATCGTGTGTCCGGGCGTGCTGCTTCTCGGTGAGGTAGTCATGGAGCCGGAGAAGGTCGTTCCCTATTTTGGTTCCGTGGAGAAGCCGGAGTGCCATATGCTGTACAATGTCACGACGATGGCGTCAACCTGGCATACGGTAGCCACCCGCGATGTACGTCTGCTCCGCCGTCAGATGGACATTGTGAACGGGCTTCCGAAAGAGTATGTCTTCCTGAACTATCTGCGCTGCCATGACGACATCGGCTGGGGACTTGATTACCCGTGGCTGCGGAATTTCGGGATCGAGGAAGTCGCGCACAAACGCTATCTGAATGATTTCCTGACCGGACAGTACCATGATTCCTTTGCACGCGGCGAGCTGTATAATTCTGACCCGACCTCCGGGGACGCGAGACTCTGCGGAACGACCGCTTCTCTGTGCGGGATTGAGAAAGCCGTCTACGAGCATACGAGGGATGCGCTTTTCCGCGCGACCAGGCTGGATATCATGCTGCACGGCTACATGCTGGTGCAGTCCGGAATTCCTGTACTCTACAGCGGGGATGAGATCGGCCAGGTCAACGATTATACATATCATGAGGATCCGGACAAATGGGCGGATTCGCGCTATCTGCACCGCGGAAAATTCCGCTGGGATCTGGCGGAGCTCCGCAGCGAGCCTGGCACACTGCAGAACGATATTTTTACGGCGCTTTCAAAGATGGAGAAAATCCGCGCTTCGCTGGATATTTTCCAGGGAAGCAGCAATGTGTGGACTGTTGATACCTGGGATGACTCGATTCTCGGCATTATCCGCGAGAATGAAACGCAGAAACTGGTGGCGCTGTTCAACTTCAGCGAGTATGACCGGACTGCGTGGATCAGCGAGGAGGATGGGATGTACACAGATCTGCTTACCGGAAATGAGATGGAGGCACGCGGCGTGAAAATGCCGGCGTACGGGATTTACTGGCTGCTGAGGAATAAATAGAAAAAGACTGCTCCTGTTCCGCACTTCGGGACAGGAGCATTTGGCAGGCTTTCCTTTACCGTTTTTTCAGGTACAGTTTTTCCATGCAGTTGATCATTGTGTACAGGCCCATTGCGATAATACATAGAATCACGATCGACATAATGACCCAGTCCAGCTTGAAAACCTGGCTTCCATAGATAATCAGGTATCCCAGTCCCCGCTTTGCCCCGATAAATTCTCCGATCACAACTCCTACAAGGCACAGTCCGATATTCACTTTCATGATGCTGATGAGCAGCGGAACCGTACCAGGTATGATGACCTTGGTGAGAACATCTTTTTTTGTGCCTTTCAGCGTATAGATCAGTTTGATTTCATCCGGGTCCGTCTCAGAAAAACCGGTGTACAGATTCAGGATCGTTCCGAAGATCGCCACAGAGATACCGGCGACAATGATCGATTTCATGTTTGCGCCGAGCCATACGATCAGCAGCGGCGCAAGGGCTGATTTCGGCAGGCCGTTGAGAATGACCAGATACGGCTCGAGGACTGCCGACAGTTCTGTACTATACCAGAGAAGCAGTGCGAATCCTGTTCCAATCAGCACAACAAGAAGGAAACTGGTCAGAGTTTCCAGCAGTGTGATTCCTGTGTGGAGGAAAATGCTGCGGTCACTCCACATCTGCGCGAAAGTTCCCAGGACACGGGACGGACTGCTGAAGATGAATCCGTCGATCCATTTCTGACGGACTGCTGTTTCCCACAGAGCAAGAAACAGCACGAAGATCAAAATCCGGATAACCGTTATCCTGCGCTGCCGTCTGGTAATTCCGTCAAGATAAGCCTGATGTGAAACAGATGTTTTCCTGTTATCCATGCGTGTTCAGCTCCTTCCACAAGAGATTGAAATATTTCTGAAATTCCGGCGCGCTTCGCTTTTCAAGCGGAGTCATGTCAGGTTTGTCATAATGTATCTCAAGAATCTGGTGCAGATGTGCCGGCCTGTCTGAAAGAACGAGAATCCGGTCCGCCATGCTGACGGCCTCGGAGAGATCGTGGGTCACAAGAATGGCTGTCTTTTTTTCTTTCCGCAAAATAGAAGCGACATCATCGCAGACAGAGAGTCTTGTCTGGAAATCAAGCGCTGAGAAAGGTTCGTCGAGAAGGAGCAGTTCCGGATCGAGCGCAAGTGTCCGGATCAGGGCGGCCCGCTGACGCATGCCGCCGGACAGCTCCGAGGGTCTGGCATCTGCAAAACGTGCCAGTCCGTATGTTTCCAGCATTTTTTGAACATGCGCGGCGGCAGTTTCGTTCAGTTTATGCTGTATCTCAAGGCCGAGCACTACATTGCGGTAGACACTCCGCCACTCAAACAGATGATCTTTCTGAAGCATATATCCAATATTTGTCGTTTCTTTGTATTGACTGCTGCCATTTAAGCGGATTGTCCCCTCGTTGGGAGAAATCAGCCCGGCGATCAGGGATAAAAGCGTTGATTTTCCGCATCCGCTTGGTCCCGTGACAGCGATAAATTCTCCTTTTTCAACCTGAAAGGAGATATCAGATACTGCGTATGTCTCGCCGCTTTTGCTGTGGTAGGAATAGCTGACATGGTCAAGTTCCAGCAACGGCATGTTGGTACCTCCTGTATAATAAATTCCGGCGGTGTTCCGCCTGCTTTATCATATGGGAATTTTCAATGACAGGTGAAAAGAAATACATGATTGTCACGGCAGGGAGGATATGATATAGTTGAAAAACGGAAATCCGCACAGGAGCGGCTTTCCTATCGGGCAGGATATGGCAGTTATCCCGCATGACGGGAAGCAGAAGATGAAGGGTTGAATGTATCTTATGCAGAATAAAAAGAATTATCAGAAAGAACTTGAACGTGTACTTGCGGCGGAAGAGGGAAAGATTCCTTCTCTGCTGCTTCACAGCTGCTGCGCGCCCTGCAGCAGTTATGTGCTGGAATATCTTTCCAGGTATTTTGCGATTACAGTTTTCTATTTTAATCCGAATATCTATCCGGAAGAAGAGTATCATTACCGCGCCGCGGAACAGCAGAGGCTGATCGGGGAGATGAAGACAGAACACCCGGTACAGTTTGTCGAGGGACGCTTTGAACCGTCCGAATATTATGCGGCGGTGCGGGGACTCGAACAAGTTCCGGAGGGCGGGGAACGCTGCCAGGTATGCTTCCGCCTGCGCCTTGGGGAAGCGGCGCGGGAAGCGGCGAAAAGAGAATTTGATTATTTTACGACAACCCTCACGATCAGTCCTCTGAAAAATGCGGAGGTTCTGAATCAGATCGGTATGGAGGAAGCGCAGAAATATGGTGTAAAGTGGCTTCCGTCTGATTTCAAGAAAAAGAACGGCTATAAGCGGTCGACGGAGCTGTCGCGGGAATACGGGCTGTACCGACAGGATTACTGCGGCTGTGTTTTTTCAAAGAGAGAACGGGAGAAATCTCTGCAGACTGTCGAAGGATTTTCGGATAACCGGTGAGAAATCTGCTTGCCAGAATGTCAGTTTATGTGGTAAACTTGGCATCGCCGGCTGACAGAGGACATGGGGAAGCGCGGGTCAGCCGGGGAGAGCGCTGACGGACAGGAGACAGGGGGAAGAAACCTGCGGGGCGAAAGCCGGCAGAAATATGTGATGCGGGATCCTGCGGGGAGATACAGCAGAAGCATCAAAGAAAACGATAAGATAAATGCTGCAGAACACGCAGAAAGAAACTGACAGGGATGTCAGCAGAAAAGAGGAGACGGATATGGCACAGTTGTGGGGCGGACGTTTTACAAAACAGACGGATCAGATGGTATATGATTTCAACGCTTCAATTTTGTTTGATCAGAGACTTTACCGGCAGGATATCGAGGGCAGCATGGCCCATGTAAAAATGCTTGCGAAGCAGAAAATCCTGACAGAGGATGAACGGGATGAGATTCTTCGGGGGCTTGTGTCGATCCTTGCGGATATGGAGAGCGGGACGCTTGCGGTTACAGCTGAATACGAAGACATCCACAGTTTTGTTGAGGCAAATCTGATTGACCGCATCGGCGAGGTGGGGAAAAAGCTTCACACGGGGCGCAGCCGGAATGATCAGGTGGCGCTTGATATGAGAATGTATGTGCGGGAGCAGGTGCAGAAAACGGACAGGCTTTTAAAAGAGCTCCTGAAGGTTCTGCTTGGAATCATGGAGGAGAATGTTTCGACTTACATGCCGGGTTTTACACATCTGCAGAAAGCCCAGCCGGTGACGCTTGCGCACCATATGGGCGCGTATTTTGAGATGTTCCGCCGTGACAGGGAGCGCATGGCGGATATTTACCGGAGAATGAATTACTGTCCGCTCGGGGCGGGGGCCCTCGCGGGGACTACGTATCCGCTTGACCGGGATTATACGGCGGAACTGCTGGGGTTTGCGGGACCGACGCGCAACAGTATGGATTCTGTCTCGGATCGGGATTACCTGATCGAGTATCTGTCGGCGCTTGCGACGATCATGATGCATCTGAGCCGTTTTTCGGAGGAGATTATTATCTGGAATTCGAATGAATACCGGTTTGTGGAGATCGATGACAGCTACAGTACGGGCAGCAGCATCATGCCGCAGAAAAAAAATCCGGATATCGCCGAGCTGGTGCGCGGCAAGACAGGCCGCGTTTACGGCGCGCTGACGGGACTGCTGGTGACGATGAAGGGAATCCCGCTTGCCTACAATAAGGATATGCAGGAGGACAAGGAGGGCGCGTTTGACGCGATTGATACGGTAAACAGCTGTCTTCCTCTCTTTGCCGGGATGCTTGCGACAATGAGCTTCCGGAAGGATGTGATGGAGGCTTCCGCGAAAAACGGTTTTACGAACGCGACGGATGTGGCGGATTATCTGGTGGGCCGCGGCGTGCCGTTCCGCGACGCGCACAGCATTTCCGGAAGGCTGGTGCTTGCCTGCATAGCGGCGGACAAGGCGCTTGATGATCTGACGCTGGAGGAATTCCGCAAGGAGAGCCCGGTGTTTGACGAGGATATTTATGAGGCGATCAGCATGAAGACCTGCGTGGAGAAGCGGCTGACGTACGGCGCGCCCGGCGAGGAGATGATACGGCGCGTGATCTCGGAGTGCAGGGAATATCTTGCAGGTGAAAATGGTCCTGGTCGTGAAGGATAACGTTAAATTTGTACTTGACATTTAAACGTCAGGAGTGTATTTTAGGTAAATACAAATGTACGCGTGATAAACACGCAAAAAAGAGGAGAATGAAAAAATGAGTCAGAAATTAAAAGTCGGAATTTTAGGAGCGACCGGTATGGTCGGACAGAGGTTTATTTCACTGCTTGAGAACCATCCGTGGTTTGAGGTTGTAACGCTGGCGGCGAGCGCGCGCAGCGCAGGAAAGACGTATGAGGAGGCCGTCGGCGGAAGATGGAAGATGACTACGCCGATGCCGGAGGCTGTGAAAAAGCTCGTGGTCATGAACGTCAACGAGGTAGAGAAAGTTGCGGCGAGCGTGGACTTTGTATTCTCGGCAGTCGACATGTCGAAGGATGAGATCAAGGCGATTGAGGAAGAGTACGCGAAGACAGAGACACCTGTTGTTTCAAACAACAGCGCGCATCGCTGGACGCCGGATGTGCCGATGGTCGTTCCGGAGATCAACCCGGAGCATTTCAAGGTGATCGAGTTCCAGAAGAAGCGCCTTGGCACTACGAGAGGATTTATCGCGGTAAAGCCGAACTGCTCCATCCAGAGCTACGCGCCGGCGCTGACCGCGTGGAAAGAGTTCGAGCCTTATGAGGTTGTCGCCACTACATATCAGGCGATTTCCGGAGCAGGAAAGACATTTAAGGACTGGCCGGAGATGGTGGAGAATGTGATCCCGTATATCGGCGGCGAGGAAGAGAAGAGTGAGAAAGAACCGCTCCGTCTCTGGGGCAAAATCGAGGATGGAGTGATCGTTCCGGCGAAGTCTCCGGTGATCACCTGCCAGTGCATCCGTGTTCCGGTACTGAACGGACATACAGCGGCGGTCTTTGTCAAGTTCAGAAAGAAACCGACGAAGGAACAGCTGATCGAGAAGCTGGAAAGCTTTTCCGGACTTCCGCAGGAGCTGAAACTTCCGAGCGCGCCGAAGCAGTTTATCCGTTACATGCAGGAAGACAATCGTCCGCAGGTTCAGCTGGATGTTGATTATGAGAGAGGCATGGGAGTTTCGATCGGACGTATCCGTGAAGATACCGTTTACGACTTTAAGTTTGTTGGTCTGTCGCACAATACGGTGCGCGGAGCCGCCGGCGGAGCAGTGCTCTGTGCGGAGACATTGAAAGCACTGGGGTATATCGCGGCAAAATAATTTTTGATATCTGTGCAAAAGAAAGCAGTACCCGTACAGCGGCGGAAACTTATGTTCTGCCGCTGTTTTATGCGCAGGCCCGCACATAGAAATCAGCTGCTGACGCAGCATGCGGGCCGCGCGGGCGAGCAGGAGGAAAAACCGCCTCCTGCTCGATCCAGGTCCAAACAAGAAAGAGAACATATGTTCGAAAAAACAAATTGACATTTTTGAAAAAAATGGTATGATAACTGTGTGTTTTGCGAAAGAAAAGGAGGATTCGATGCCGAAATCACTGTTTATCGCAGAGAAACCGAGTGTGGCGCAGGAGTTTGCGCGTGCGCTGAAGGAAGAAATGAAGCGCCATGACGGATATCTGGAATCGGATTCCTATATTGTGACGTGGTGCGTCGGTCATCTGGTCACGATGAGTTATCCGGAGGCCTATGATCCGAAGTACCGAAGGTGGAGTCTTGCCACGCTGCCGTTTCTGCCGGAGACGTTCCTCTATGAGGTGATTCCCGGTGTAAAAAAGCAGTTTGACATCGTGAGCGGTCTGCTGAATCGGCGTGATGTGGATGTCATCTATGTATGCACGGATTCCGGGCGGGAAGGGGAATATATTTACCGTCTGGTGGAGCAGATGGCGGACGTCAGAGGAAAGGAACGAAAGAGGGTCTGGATTGATTCGCAGACAGAGGAGGAGATCCTGCGCGGGATCCGGGAGGCCAGGGATCTGTCCGAATATGACAATCTCTCCCAGGCGGCCTATCTCAGGGCGAAGGAAGATTATCTGATGGGGATTAATTTCTCACGGCTTCTGACGCTGCGATACGGGAATTCGATTGCGAATTATCTCGGGACAAAGTACTCGGTTGTCTCGGTCGGCCGTGTCATGACGTGTGTACTCGGGATGATCGTCCGGCGTGAACGGGAGATTCGTCAGTTTGTGAAGACGCCGTTTTACCGTGTGCTGCAGAATGTGAATTTTGAGGGAAAAAAGCTTACCGGAGAGTTTCGGGCCGTGGAAGGCTCCGCGTATTATCTGTCCCCGAAGCTTTATAAGGAAAACGGTTTCCGCAGGAAAGAGGACGCGGAAGAACTGATTTCCAGGCTGCTGGGGGAGGCCCCGGCAGAGAATCGGCGGGTCGAGACGGTCGTTGATTTTATTGAGCGCAAGAAGGAGAAAAAGAATCCGCCGCTGCTCTATAATCTGGCCGAGCTGCAAAATGACTGCTCCCGCATGTTCAAGATCAGCCCGGATGAGACTCTGCGGATTGTACAGGAGCTCTATGAGAAAAAACTGGTGACATATCCGCGTACGGACGCGCGTGTGCTTTCGAGCGCGGTGGCAAAGGAGATCCATAAAAATATCACAGGGCTGAAGGGGTACGCGCCGGCCTCCGCGTTCGCGGAGGAGATCCTGCAGGATGGGGGATACCGGAAAATTTCCCGCACGCGCTATGTCAATGACAAACAGATCACGGATCACTACGCGATTATTCCGACGGGGCAGGGGCTTTCGGCGCTGCGTTCCGTGAAGGGGACGGCGGCCGGCGTTTACGCGGCGATTGTCCGCAGATTTCTCAGCATTTTTTATCCGGCGGCCGAGTTCCAGAAGGTGAGTATGGTGACGGCGATGAAGCCGGCCGGCATGCCGGACGCACCGGCGGAGAAGTTTTTTTATTCTTTTAAGATTCTTCTCTCGGAGGGATATTTTAAAGTAGCCGGGAATCCTTATGACCGTAAGAAAAAGAGTGCGCAGGCGGGAGACAGTCCGGATGAGGTGCCCGGAGAACCGAACGCTGCCGGGAAAGAGGAAGGTCAGGCGGCGGGAGAATCTGCTCCGGCGACGGCGGAGGATGAGAACGCCACATTCGTGAAGGACGCTGTCTTTTCTGAACAGCTGAAAAGGATCCGGAAGGGGATGCAGCTTCTGGTGGATTCTCTGGTGATTCGCGAAGGTGAGACTTCTCCGCCCAAACGGTATAATTCCGGTTCGATGATTCTCGCAATGGAAAACGCGGGACAGCTGATCGAGGACGAGGAGCTGCGGGCGCAGATCAAAAGCTGCGGCATCGGGACGAGCGCCACACGCGCCGAGATCCTGAAAAAGCTGATTGGGAATAAATATATTGCACTGAATAAAAAGACGCAGATTCTGACGCCGACGCTGCTTGGCGAGATGATCTACGATGTTGTGTTCTGTTCCATCCGCTCTCTGCTGAATCCGGAGCTTACGGCGAGCTGGGAGAAAGGCCTGAACTATGTGGCCGAGGGGACGATCACAGGTGATGAATACATGCGCAAACTGACGCATTTTGTGCAGTCCAGGACGGACGGAGTTCTTGCGCTGGACAATCATGAAGCGCTTCGGCCTCTGTTCGATGAGGCCGCAAAATATTATACAAAGGCGGCGTGGGAGGCATCATCCGGGAAATGGTCAGATGAAAAAAATACCTCTGGAACCAGGCGGAGGACCGGGACGCATACAAGAGCGGGCGCTGCGAAGAAAACGGCTGTCCGAAGCAGTGCCGGCCGGCTGACAGAGCCGCATGCAAAGCCGGAGTCCGGCGGGAAAACGAATTCCCGGAAGCGGACGGCGCAAAGGACGACCGAAAGTTGAATAGGAGGATTTGTGATGGAATGTAATCTGGAAATGTGCAGAATCGAGAAGCTTTACACACTGGATGAGACGATCGCTCGCGGCATTTTTGAGGGAGCCGAGTACCCGTGGGAGGTTCTCCCGAAGATCGGAAGCTTTATCCTTGCGCTTGGCGCCGGTCTGAGCGAGGAAGAATATGAAAAGCGAGGGGAAAATGTCTGGATCGCGAAGTCGGCAAAAGTGGCTCCGACCGCGTATATCAACGGGCCGGCAATCATCGGGAAAGAGGCCGAGGTGCGCCACTGTGCGTTTATCCGCGGCAACGCGATCGTGGGAGAAGGAGCCGTAGTCGGCAATTCGACCGAGCTCAAGAATGTTATCCTGTTCAATAAAGTGCAGGTTCCGCATTATAATTATGTCGGGGATTCCATCCTGGGGTACAGGGCCCACATGGGAGCGGGTTCCATCACTTCCAATGTCAAATCCGACAAGACGCTTGTGGTCGTGAAGGCAGGGCAGGACCGGTGCGAGACCGGGCTGAAGAAGTTCGGCGCGATGCTCGGGGACTGCGTGGAAGTAGGATGCGGCTCTGTGCTGAATCCGGGGACCGTGATCGGTCCGAATACGAATATTTATCCGCTCTCCTCTGTGCGGGAGGCGGTTCCGGCAGGTTCCATCTATAAGAAACGCGGGGAGGTTGCGGAAAAAGTCGGGAGGTAAAAATGGCAGGCAGTAAAACGTATGACGCGGGCAGTATTTCCGTGCTCGAAGGTCTGGAGGCGGTCAGGAAGCGCCCCGGCATGTATATCGGGAGCGTTTCGCGCAAGGGTCTGAATCATCTGATCTATGAGATCGTGGACAATTCCGTGGATGAACACCTGGCAGGATACTGTACGGAAATAGAGGTTTATCTGGAGAAAGACGGTTCTGCTGTCGTTGAGGACAACGGACGCGGGATTCCGGTCGGGATGCATGAAAAGGGCATGCCGGCGGAGCGTCTCGTCTTTACGACGCTCCATGCGGGAGGCAAATTTGACAATTCTTCCTACAAGACGAGCGGGGGACTTCATGGAGTGGGATCTTCCGTCGTGAATGCGCTGTCAACATGGCTGGATGTAAAGGTCATGCTCGGCGGGAAAATTCATCACGACCGGTATGAACGGGGGATTCCGGCACTGGAACTGGAAGACGGTCTGCTCCCGGTCATCGGGCGGACCAAAAAGACGGGTACCCGCATACAGTTCCTTCCGGATCCGGAGATTTTTGAGAAGACCAGATTTTCTTCCACAGAACTAAAGAGCAGACTGCACGAGACAGCGTATCTGAATCCTCAGCTGACGATCCGTTTTGAAGACAGACGGCAGGAAGAACCGGAGGTGATCGTGTACCGTGAGCCGGAAGGAATCGTCGGCTACGTGCGCGAGCTGAATCAGAAATCGGAGCCCGTCTGTGATCCTGTCTATTTCCGTGGGGAAGCGGACGGGATTGTCGTGGAGGCGGCGTTCCAGTATGTCAACGAGTTCCATGAGAATGTGCTTGGCTTCTGCAATAATATCTACAATGCCGAGGGAGGCACGCATCTGACCGGATTCAAGGCGACGTTTACGACTGTGATGAACACGTACGCGCGTCAGCTTGGCATCCTTAAGGAGAAGGACGCGAATTTCACGGGGACGGATATCCGCAACGGTATGACTGCCGTTGTCTCGGTCAAGCATCCGGATCCGCGGTTTGAGGGCCAGACAAAGACAAAACTGGACAATCAGGATGCGGCCCGGGCTGTCGGAAAGGTGACGGGAGATGAGGTTGTCCTGTATTTTGACAAACATCTGGACACGCTGAAGGCGGTTCTCTCCTGTGCGGAGAAGGCGGCGAAGATCCGAAAGAGCGAGGAGCGCGCGAAGACGAACCTGCTGACGAAGCAGAAATATTCCTTTGACAGCAACGGCAAGCTTGCGAACTGCGAGAGCCGCGACAGCAGTCTCTGCGAGATTTTTATCGTTGAGGGAGATTCGGCGGGAGGTTCCGCGAAGACGGCGCGGGACCGCAATTATCAGGCGATCCTTCCGATCCGCGGCAAGATTCTGAATGTGGAGAAGGCGAGCATCGATAAAGTCCTTGCCAACGCTGAGATCAAGACGATGATCAACGCGTTCGGCTGCGGGTTTTCCGAGGGGTACGGCAATGATTTTGATATCACGAAGCTGCGCTACAACAAGATCATCATCATGGCGGATGCCGATGTGGACGGCGCGCATATCAGTACACTGCTGCTGACGCTGTTCTACCGTTTTATGCCGGAGTTGATCTACGAGGGGCATGTTTACATTGCAATGCCGCCTCTTTATAAGGCGATTCCCGCCCGCGGGAAGGAGACGTATCTCTATGACGATAAGGCTCTGGAGAAATACCGCAGGACTCACAAAGGCCCGTTTACGCTCCAGCGCTACAAGGGCCTGGGAGAGATGGACGCGGATCAGCTCTGGGAGACGACGCTGAACCCTGCGACCCGCATCCTGAAGCTGGTTGAAATCGAGGATGCCCGCATCGCGTCAAATATCACCAGTATGCTTATGGGGACTGAGGTGCCTCCGCGCAAGGCATTCATCTACGAACATGCGCAGGATGCCCTGCTGGATGTCTGAATGCCCCGGGGTCTTTGATTAAAAAAGGAGATTTATATGGACGAACAAATCATCCGCGCCGAGTATTCCGACATCATGCAGAAATCATACATTGATTACGCGATGAGCGTTATCATTGCGCGCGCGCTTCCGGACGTGAGAGACGGACTGAAGCCGGTGCAGCGCAGGACGCTTTACGACATGTACGAGCTTGGAATCCGCTATGACAGGCCATACCGGAAATGTGCGCGTATCGTCGGTGATACCATGGGAAAATACCATCCGCACGGGGACAGTTCCATCTACGAGGCGCTTGTGGTGATGGCGCAGGAATTCAAGAAAGGGATTGCGCTTGTCGACGGACACGGGAATTTCGGCTCAATTGAGGGCGATGGAGCGGCCGCCATGCGTTATACGGAGGCGAGACTGCAGCGGATCACGCAGGAGGCGTTCCTGGCGGATCTCGACAAGGATGTCGTCGATTTTGGCCCGAACTTTGACGAGACGGAGAAGGAACCCCTCGTACTGCCTGTGAAGATACCGAATCTGCTTGTAAACGGAGCCGACGGCATTGCGGTCGGCATGGTGACGAGCATTCCGACGCATAATCTGGGCGAGGTCATTGACGGCGTGAAGGCCATGATCAAAAACAATCAGATCACCCTCGAAGAACTGATGACTTATATCAAGGGGCCGGATTTTCCGACGGGCGGAATTGTCGTGAATCAGTCTGAACTTGCGGAGATCTACCGCACCGGTCAGGGGAAGATCCGGCTGCGCGGCAAAGTAGAGACGGAAACGATAAAAGGCGGCAGAGAGCGGCTGGTGATTACGGAGATCCCGTACACGATGATCGGGGCCAATATCGGCAAATTTCTCAATGACGTGGCCGGGCTGGTTGAAGCAAGAAAGACGACGGATATCGTGGATATTTCGAATCAGTCCTCAAAAGAAGGCATCCGGATTGTGCTTGAGCTGCGCAAAGGCGCCGATACGGAACAGCTCAAAAATCTTCTCTACAAAAAGACACGGCTGGAGGATACTTTCGGAGTAAACATGCTTGCGGTGGCGGACGGCCGCCCGGAGACGCTTGGTCTGCGGCAGATTCTTGAGTATCATATTGATTTCCTGTTTGAGGTGACGACAAGAAAGTACCAGAATCTTCTCGGGAAAGAGGAGCATAAGAAAGAGATTCAGGAAGGACTGATCCGCGCCTGTGATGTGATCGACCTGATTATAGAGATTCTGCGCGGCAGCCGGAGCCGCGAACAGGTAAAAGAGTGTCTCGTGAACGGCGTGACAGAGGGGATCCGCTTTAAATCCGAGCGGTCGAGAAAGCGGGCGGAAAAACTCAGGTTCACGGAGGTGCAGGCGAATGCGATCCTTGATATGCGTCTGTACAAGCTGATCGGTCTTGAGATTGAAGTGCTGCAGAAAGAGCATGAGGAGACGCTGGCAAATATTGCGAATTATACGGATATTCTGAACAACTACGGTTCCATGGCGAAGGTCATCATAAAGGAGCTGGACTCCTACAAAAAGGCGTTTGGCCGCCCGAGAAGAACGACGCTTGAAAATGCGGGCGAAGTGATTCTTGAGGAAAAGAAGATGGAGGAGATGGCGGTCGTGTTCCTGATGGACCGTTTCGGATACGTACGCACGGTTGAAGAGCAGGTCTATGAGAGAAACCGCGAGGCGGCGGATTCGGAAAACCGTTTTGTGCTGCGCTGCCTGAATACGGACAAGGTCTGCGTGTTTACGGATAACGGAAAGATGCATCTGCTCCGCGTGTCGGATGTGCCGCACGGAAAATTCCGCGACAAGGGGACTCCGCTGGACAATCTCTGCAATTACGACAGCAGTGCGGAAAATTTTGCCGCGGTGTATCCCCTGAACGATATCCGTGATACCGTGCTGACTTTTGTGACCGCGCAGGGGATGCTCAAGCAGGTGCAGGGGCTGGAGTTCGACGTCGCGAAGCGCACGACGGCCGCGACAAAGCTTCTGGAAGGGGACAGAGTACTTGAGATTCACGCCGCCGCGGAGAACGCACACATCGTGCTTGCGACGGAAGAAGGATATTTTCTGCGTTTCCCTGTATCGGAGATTCCGTTTAAAAAGAAGGGAGCCGTCGGGGTGCGGGGGATAAAGCTTGGACCAAAAGACAGCGTAAAACAGGTGTACTGGCTTGAGGGAGACAGGAGTCCGGAAGTGCTGTACAAAGAAAAAAAGGTGTATATTAATAAGCTGCGGATCGGTTCAAGAGACACGCGCGGGACGAAAACGCGCGGCTGAGAAATAAAAAAGATTTTGTTTTTTGAAAATAGCTCTTGATTTTTTGGAATTATGTGTTAGAATAGCCATAGTTCCGCAGATATAGTTCATCGGTAGAACGCCAGCTTCCCAAGCTGGAGAGGCGGGTTCGATTCCCGTTATCTGCTTTAGCCGGGCAGTATGTTTTTTGTTTTAAAGAAAACTTCTTGCATTTGGCATAAAATGGTGTTATGATGTGATAGAATTAAATAGTAATACGAACGCAAAAGTGGACCGTTGGTCCACTTTTCTTTATGACATATGAAATTCAAAAAAAGAAATCAGGGAAAATGCGAAGTCTGTAGGCGGGAGGCATGTGGATGAGTAAGAAGGAAATGTATGAACAGAGGACGGAAGAACTGCTGCTTCCGATTATCGAAGAGAATGGATTTGAGCTGGTGGATGTTGAGTATGTAAAAGAGGGCAGCAGCTGGTATCTGCGGGCTTACATTGACAAACCGGGCGGAATTACGGTGGACGACTGCGAGAAAGTCAGCCGCAGGCTCAGTGATCTTCTGGATGAAAAAGATTATATTGACGGAGCTTACATCCTTGAGGTGAGCTCGCCGGGACTTGGAAGACCTCTGAAGAAGGACAAGGATTTTGAGAGAAGCATCGGCGAAGAGGTGGAGATACGGACTTTTCGGCCGATCCATCACCAGAAGGAATTTACCGGAATACTGAAAGCGTATGATAAGGAAAAAATCATTATAGAGATGGAAGAACAGGAGCAAATGGAGTTTGAACGTTCGCAGATAGCGCTGATCAGGCTGGCATTTGATTTCCAGTGAGGAGGATACAATCATGAATAACGAGTTGTTTGATGCACTGACGATTCTGGAAAGAGAAAAGAACATCAGTAAGGGGACACTGCTCGAGGCGATCAGACAGTCGCTGCTGCAGGCCTGCAAGAACCATTACGGAAAAACCGAGGCGTCGAATGTTGTTGTGAATATTGATCCTGAGACATGTGAATTCGAAGTATACGCGGAGAAGACAGTGGTTGAACAGGTAGAGGATGAATTGTCTGAGATCAGCCTGACAAACGCGAAACTGAAAGACAGCAGGTATGAACTTGGCGATACTGTGCGTGTTGAAATTAAATCCAGAGAGTTTGGCAGAATTGCCACGCAGAATGCCAAGAATGTTATCCTTCAGAAAATAAGGGAAGAAGAACGCAAGGTCCTGTATAATGAATATTATGAGAAAGAGCGCGATATTGTGACAGGTATCGTACAGCGGTTCAACAATCGGAATATCAGCATCAATCTTGGCAAGGTCGATGCGATTCTCAACAATGAAGAGATGATCAGAGGGGAAAGCTACCGGCTGAACCAGCGTATTAAGGTGTATGTGCTTGAGGTGAAGGATACGCCGAAGGGGCCGAAGATTCTGGTGTCAAGAACGCATCCGGAGCTTGTGAAGCGGCTGTTTGAGGCCCAGGTCAGCGAGGTTCACGACGGGATTGTGGAGATCAAGAGCATCGCAAGAGAACCAGGAAGCAGAACAAAGATTGCGGTCTGGTCGAACAATCCGGATGTCGATCCGGTCGGCGCGTGCGTCGGTATCGGAGGTTCCCGTGTCAACGCGGTGGTTGACGAGCTTAACGGCGAGAAGATCGATATCATCAACTGGGATGAAAATCCGGCGCTGCTGATTGAGAATGCGCTCAGCCCGGCGGAGGTCATCTATGTCAGTGCGGATGCCGATGACAAGACGGCGACCGTTGTGGTTCCGGATCTTCAGCTCTCTCTGGCCATTGGCAAGGAGGGGCAGAATGCAAGGCTGGCGGCCAGACTGACCGGCTTCAAGATTGACATCAAGAGTGAGACACAGGCAAGAGAATCGGGCGATCTGATGGATGAAGACGACGAGTACTACGATGAAGACGGGTATTATGAAGACGACGGCAGCTACGATGAAGACGGATATTATGAGAACGAATATTACGAAGAAGAGGAATATTCCGATAAAGCTGATGATTCTCATGACGACGGCGCTGGGGATGCTTATGAGGACCAGGCCGGCGATTATGATCAGGAAATTTATGAGGTTTCGGAACTCGATGAGAAAGAAGAAACATACGATGATCCGGAAGATCCGGAAATTCAGGAATAAAGTCAGGAGTTTTACATGGCCCAGATGAAGAAAATCCCGCTCAGAAAGTGTACGGGATGTCAGGAAATGAAAAGCAAGAAGGAAATGATCCGGATATTGCGGACGGCACAGGACGGAATCATCCTTGACGCCACCGGCAGAAAGAACGGGCGCGGCGCATATCTGTGTCCTTCCATGGATTGTTTTAACAAAGCAGTCAAAAACAGGGGGCTGGAACGTTCTTTGAAGGAAAAGGTTCCTGAAGAGACGTATGAAAGCCTGAAGAGGGAGATTGAATCGATTGAGAAGAGATAACGTGTTATCCCTGATAAGCCTCGCCAAAAAGGCCGGGAAAGTCGCGTCGGGAGAGTTTCAGACAGAACAGGCGGTCAAAAAGAAGGAGGCCTGTGTTGTGATTGTCTCAGCGGAGGCTTCAGAAAATACGAAGAAAAAGTTTCGCAACATGTGTACCTTTTACGAAGTACCTTTCCATGTCTATGGCGGAAAGGAAGAGCTTGGGCATGCGATCGGATATGAATTCCGCGCGTCTCTTGCAATTCTGGATCATGGACTTGCGGCATCGGTAGAAAAACGGCTCGAAAGCGCGCAGAACGGAGGTTGTGGGGAGAATGAGTGACAGGGTTCATGAGTTGACCGGCAGACGGGGAAAAGAAGAGAAGGAAGCGGAACAGGTCAGGCGGCAGCCTGATGACAGAATGGCAGGAGATAAAAAGGAGGAGGAACGGATGCAGCAGAAAACGGATATGGATGCATCGAAGAAACCGGAAACCGCCGCGCGCGGCGAGCAGACCGGAAAAAAGCCGGAGGCAGAAGGAGAAGCGAAGCCGAAAAAGAAAAATGTTTTTAAGGTGATCCGCAAGGAAAACAGCAAAACCGGCTGGGTACCGGGAAGCGGAAGACCGAGACAGCAGGGAAAACCGGGGCAGCCTGGAACGAGACCGGGCGGTGCGAAGCCTGCAAATCCTGCTGCGAGGACGCAGGGCGGAGCTTCCGTGAAGGCGCGTGATCCGCAGGAGGCGGCAAAGGCAGCGGGCGCAAAAGCACAGGATGCCCGGACACAAGGTATAAAACAGCCGGAAACGGTAAAAGCTCAGAATGTGAAACAGCCGGCTGAGACGGCCATGCAGGCGGAAACAGGGAAGGTTCTGACAGCGCCGCAGACCGGACAGGTCAGAAAGGATTTGCCGGATGCGAAGGAGCAGGGATCTTCCGCTGCAGCGGCGCAGAAGCAGCCGAGGCAGGAGGCATTGAAGCAGCCAAAACCGGCGGAAGGGAAAGTGCAGGTACAGTCCCAGACGGCGGAGAAAGCAGCAGCTCCTTCTTTGACAGCGGCCAGAGCACAGCAGTCCGGCGGAGGAAAGAGTCAGTCGTCTGAGGGCAGAAATCTCTCATCTTCGGCGCCGCGCGGCCAGGGAAGCAGAAGCCAGGACGGCGGACGCGGCCAGGGAAGCAGGAGTCAGGACGGCGGACGCGGCGGTCAGGGAAGCAGGAGCCAGGACGGCGGACGTGGCCAGGGAAGCAGAAGCCAGGACGGCGGACGCGGCGGCCAGGGAGGCAGAAGTCAGGACGGCGGACGCGGCCAGGGAAGCAGATTCCAGGATAACGGGCGCGGCGGCCAGGGAAACAGGAGCCAGGACGGCGGACGCGGCGGCCAGGGAGGCAGATTCCAGGATGGCGGACGCGGCGGCCAGGGAGGCAGAAGCCAGGACGGCGGACGCGGCGGTCAGGGAGGCAGATTCCAGGATGGCGGACGCGGCGGCCAGGGGGGCAGAAGTCAGGATGGCGGACGCAGCGGCCAGGGAGGCAGAAGCCAGGGCGGACGTGGATCCATGGGTATTCCGAAGCCTCCGGTTGAGAGCAAACCGCTTGAGAAAGAAAGCAGGAAGCGCACGGAACGCGGTGACCGCAACCGCAATGACAAGGGAGAAAAGCTTGACAGACTTGAGAGAACAGGCAGAGCCGGACAGAAGAACAGTCAGGGAAAAGGAAGCCAGAAGGGTTCCAGACCGGCGAAACCTGTTGTGAAGCCGGCGGAGAAACCGGAGGAGACCATCCGCAATATCGTGATTCCGGAAAAACTCACGATCAAAGAACTCGGAGAAGCCATGAAGGTGCAGCCGTCCGCGATTGTGAAAAAGCTGTTCCTCCAGGGCGTTATGGTCACCGTAAATGAGGAGATTGATTTTGACAAGGCGGAAGAGATCGCGCTGGAATTCAACTGCATCTGTGAGAAGGAAGAAAAGGTAGACGTTCTTGCGGAGCTTCTGAAGGAAGAAGAAGAGGATGAGGCAAAGATGGTTCCGCGTTCCCCGGTTGTCTGTGTCATGGGTCATGTTGACCACGGCAAGACTTCTCTGCTTGACGCGATCCGCAATACGCATGTGATCGATAAGGAAGCCGGAGGAATCACACAGCATATCGGAGCTTATGTTGTCTCGATCAACGGGGAGAGGATCACATTCCTCGACACGCCTGGTCATGAGGCATTCACGGCGATGCGTATGCGTGGCGCGAACGCTACAGATATCGCGATTCTGGTTGTGGCTGCCGACGACGGCGTGATGCCGCAGACCGTTGAGGCAATCAGCCATGCGAAGGCGGCCGGCACAGAGATTATCGTGGCAATCAACAAGATTGATAAGCCAAGCGCCAATGTGGAACGTGTAAAACAGGAACTGTCCGAGTATGAGCTGATTCCGGAGGACTGGGGCGGAAACACGGTGTTTGTTCCGGTATCCGCGCACACGCATGAGGGAATCGACAACCTGCTGGAGATGATTCTTCTGACGGCGGAAGTCGCGGAGCTTCGCGCAAATCCGGACCGCAGGGCGAGAGGACTTGTCATAGAGGCGGAGCTTGATAAAGGAAAAGGCCCTGTCGCGACGGTTCTGGTGCAGAAAGGTACGCTTCATGTCGGAGATCCGGTTGCGGCCGGCGCATGCTTTGGAAAAGTCCGCGCGATGATGGACGACAAGGGACGCCGCGTGAAAGAGGCGGGACCGTCTACTCCGGTAGAAATTCTCGGACTTTCCGATGTCCCGAACGCGGGAGAGATTTTCGTCGCACTTGAGAATGACAAGGAGGCCCGTACGTTTGCGGAGACCTTCATCAGCGAGAGCAGGGAACGCATGCTCGAGGAGACAAAATCCAGGATGTCGCTTGACGATCTGTTCTCACAGATTCAGGCAGGAAATCTCAAGGAGCTTGACATCATCGTGAAGGCTGATGTTCAGGGTTCTGTGGAGGCAGTAAAACAGAGTCTTCTGAAACTTTCGAATGAGGAAGTTGTGGTGAAGATCATTCACGGCGGAGTCGGCGCGATCAATGAGTCTGATGTAAGCCTGGCCTCGGCTTCCAACGCCATTATCATCGGCTTCAATGTGCGGCCGGATGCCATGGCGAAGGCAAGCGCGGAGCGTGAAGGCGTGGACGTGCGTCTGTATCGTGTCATCTATGACGCAATCGCGGATGTGGAAGCGGCCATGAAAGGAATGCTTGATCCGATCTTTGAAGAGAAGATTATCGGCCATGCTGAAGTGCGTCAGATCTTCAAGGCTTCCGGAGTCGGCAATATTGCGGGAAGCTATGTGACAGACGGCGTGTTCCAGAGAACCAGCAAGATCAGGATCATGAGAGACGACAAGGTGATCTACGAAGGCGCGCTTGCTTCGCTGAAGCGTTTCAAGGATGATGTGAAGGAAGTCCGGGCAGGCTATGAGTGCGGTCTTGTGTTTGAAAAATTCAACGACATCATGGAAGGCGACAAGGTGGAAGCATACACGATGGTCGAAGTTCCAAGATAAGACAGGGATCAGGAAAGATCATATAAAGGAATTGGTGGCAATGAGGAAAAACAGCATTAAAAATACAAGGATTAACGGGGAAGTTCTAAAAGAACTTTCCTCGATCATCCGCAATGAGGTCAAGGATCCGCGGATTGCGCCGATGACTTCGGTGGTGTCCGTGGAAGTTGCCCCGGATCTTAAGACCTGCAAAGCATATATTTCCGTGCTGGGAGATGAGAAGGAGGCCAGGGATACGCTGGCCGGACTTCAGAGCGCGGAGGGGTATATCCGCAGACAGCTTGCGGCTGGAGTTAATCTCAGGAACACACCTGAGATAAAATTCATACTGGATCAGTCAATTGCTTATGGCGTATCGATGACAAAGCTGATTGACGATGTCATGAGAGATATGAACAGAGAAGGGAAGGAACTGGATGATGAATCTGCTGACTGAACTGGAAGGTGTCTCAAAGGTTGCGATGGCCGGCCATCTCAGGCCGGATGGGGATGCAATCGGCGCATGCATCGGGCTTTGCCATTATCTCAGGGAGAACGTGCCCGGGCTTGCGGTTACGGTATATATGGAAGACGTTCCTCCGCAGTATCATCTTCTGCGGGGGGCGGACGAGGTCCGCACAGACTTTTCATCGGATGAGAAATATGAGGTGTTTTTTGCGCTCGACTGTGCAGACGCGTCGCGCCTCGGAAAAGCCAGAAAATATTTTGACAGCGCTGACAGGACGATCTGCATTGATCACCATGTCAGCAATCCGGGATATGCGGATGCCAATGTGATCCTGCCGGATGCAAGCTCCACCTCGGAGATTATCTGCGGCCTGCTTGATGAAGAGCGGATTTCTGTGGCGGCGGCGGAAGCGCTGTATCTTGGAATTGTGCATGATACAGGAGTGTTCCGTCACTCCTGCACGGCTCCGGAGACGATGGAGATGGCCGCGAAGCTGATGCGCCGGGGAATTGACAGCACAAGGATCATCAATGAGTCGTTCTATGACAAGACCTATGTGCAGAATCAGCTTCTGGGGCGTGCGCTTTCACGGAGCGTTCTGCTTTTGAACGGGAAAATCATTTTCAGTTATATGAGGATGAAGGAGATGGAACTTTACGGCGCCGTTTCCAATGACATGGAAGGCATCGTGGAGACTCTGATGGGAACGACGGGAACGGAGGCGTCGATTTTTATGTATGAGACGGCGCCGGATGAATATAAAGTCAGTATGCGGTCAAGAGATATTGTGGACTGCAGTGTGATCGCGAAAGCGCTCGGAGGAGGAGGTCACGTGCGGGCTGCGGGCTGCAGCGTGTACGGAGAAATCTGCGACGCGGTGGATACCATCGCGCATCATATGGAGGAACAGATTCTGAACGCGAAAGAGGAGAAGCACGCGTGATCGACGGTATTTTGAACATATATAAAGAAAGCGGATACACCTCGCATGATGTTGTGGCGAAGCTCAGGGGAATTCTGAAGCAGAAGAAAATCGGACATACGGGAACGCTTGACCCGCAGGCACAGGGCGTGCTTCCGGTCTGCCTGGGAAGGGCGACAAAAGTCTGCGGCATGCTGACCGGGGATCAGAAAGAGTACAGGGCTGTCATGCGGCTTGGCGTGACTACAGACACGCAGGATATGACAGGGACAGTTCTTATGGAGCAGGCGGTTTCCTGTACGGAACAGGAAGTGAGGGTCTGCGTAAAAAAATTTGTCGGAAAACAGATGCAGCTTCCGCCGATGTACTCGGCAGTCCGGGTGGAAGGAAAACGGCTTTATGAGCTTGCAAGACAGGGAATCGAAGTGGAACGCGAGCGCCGCCCGGTTGAGATTTTTTCTATTCATATAGAAGAAATCCGTCTGCCTCTTGTCACGATGACGGTCAGATGTTCCAAAGGAACCTACATCAGGACCCTCTGCCAGGATATTGGTCAGGCCCTGGGATGCGGAGGATGTATGGATTCGCTTCTTCGGACCGCATCAGGAGCGTTTGTTCTGGAAAACAGTGTGAAGCTTGCCGGGGTGGAAGAGATGTGCCGGGCCGGCCGGCTTTCGGAACTTCTGGTTCCGATTGACAGAGTATTTGGCGAACTGCCGCAGCTGACTCTGACAGCAGACGGCGAGCGGCTCGTAAGGAACGGAAATCAGATTGCCCGGCAGCTTTGCAGAGAAAAAGGGGAAGCCGAAGATGGAGATCAGTTTCGTGTCTATGGAACAGACGGGAGTTTTCTGGCTGTTTATCGATGGAGCAGCGGACGCTCTGCCTTTGTTCCGGTCAAAATGTTTTTGTAGGCAGAGCGGCGGATTTATTCAAAACGGCTTCTGCAAAAAAGAATACTGGACACTGCCGGTACGGAGGGGATAAATACATGAAGTATTTTTATGGAACGACAGATTTTTATTCGGAAGTTCCGACTGCTGTAACGCTTGGGAAATTTGACGGACTTCATCTCGGACATCAAAAGCTGATCAACAGGATTCTCGCGGCAAAAGAGCAGGGCCTTGCAAGCGCGGTGTTCGTCATCGCTCCTCCTGGTGTGCCCCGTCTTCTTACGAGTCCGGAAAAGAGAAAAATGCTTGAGCATGCCGGTATTGACTGTATGATTGAATGTCCCTTTATCCCGGAGATTCTGGGAATGGGACCGGGACAGTTTGTGGAAGAAGTACTTTTGAAGAAACTGAAGACCGCTTATCTGGCGGTCGGAACAGATTTCCGGTTTGGATATCAGCGAAGCGGCGACGCACTTTTTCTGCGTGACAGGCAGGAGACTTATGGAATACAGGTGGATATCCTTGAGAAAGAGCGGCTGGATGGACGCGTGATCAGCAGTACTTATGTACGCGAGGCGATGCGGGAAGGAAACATGGAGCTGGTGAAGAATCTGCTTGGATATGGTTATTCCGTATCCGGAATTGTCCGGCATGGGAGGCAGCTCGGGCGTACGATCGGTATGCCGACGGTGAATCTGATACCGGAGAAGGACAAGCTTCTGCCTCCCAACGGAGTTTACTTTACCCGGGTTCGCTGCGGTGAAACATATTACCGCGGCATTACCAATATTGGCTGCAAACCGACGGTGGACGGAAGTTTTGTCGGGGTTGAGACATATCTGTATGATTTCGCAGGGGAACTTTATGATCGGGAGATCGTAGTGGAACTTCTCTCATTCAGAAGGCCGGAGTACCGGTTCGATTCGCTGGAAAAACTGAAAGAGCAGATGCACAGGGACATTTTGTCCGGAAAGGAGTATTTCCGTGAACAGTAATCTGTGGACTGCAAGCTTTGTCTGTTTTGTATTTGCGGCGGTTCTCGCGGCGGCCTCGGCTGTCTGCCGTCATATGGAAAAAGTCAGGCGCACTTATGCGGAGAAAGCCCGGGGGCACGTAGTACATATTATTACCGAACCTGCAGACGGAGAGAAAAACCGCACGGAGTTTCATGACCGGCAGTATGCGGTGATTGAATTTTTTGCGCGGGGCCGTCTGGTGGAAGTGAAAAGTCAGGCGACCACCTATCCATGCCCATATTATGTGGGACAGAGGCTGGAGCTTTGCTATGATCCCGGAGAACCGGAGCGTTATCAGATCCTGACGGATCGGAAATGGGATTTTTTGTCCGCACTGTCCTATGGAGTTTCACTGGGGCTGGTTGTGGTCGGCGGAATCCTGTTTCTGATGTTTGCGGGGCGGTATGAACTCTGACAGACGGAACAAAAGGAAACAGACCGATGTGGAAGAAACAGGTTTTTTATCCGCCAAATAACAGGATTTTTTTGTTGACGCTCAAAAAAGAATATGCTATAGTAAAAAACGTGTTTGGGAAAGCGAAAAACGCGCCCGGCAGAATCAGCCGCTGCCCGGAGGTGAGGAGTTTTCCGGCCCGCTTCTTAGCAGCAGGTGTTTATCAGACAGGAGGAAAATTATGATTTCTAAGGAAAAGAAGACGGCGATTATCAACGAGTACGCGAGAAAACCGGGAGATACAGGTTCACCGGAGGTACAGGTCGCAGTACTGACAGCAAGGATTCAGGAGCTTACAGAGCATCTGAAAGAGCATCCGAAGGATCATCATTCCAGAAGAGGACTTCTGAAAATGGTTGGCCAGAGAAGAGGACTTCTCGCATATCTGAGAAAGACGGATCTGGAAGGATATCGTACACTGATCGCCAGACTGGGTATCAGAAAGTAAGCAGCAAACTGAGGGCGGAGTATTCCGCCCTGCTTTGTGTAAGCCGCGCAGCCCCGCGGCGGCGCATCTGGAGCGGATGTTCTGCGGGAAAATGCCGAGACCACTGAAAAGCGGATTTTGGAAGTGTTTGAAAATCCTTTTTTCAGTTGTTTCGGACTCCATGCATACTATCCGCTCATTTATAAAACCGGCGGGAAAAGGATTGTCTCCGTCTGCACGGAGGGCAGTGCCATGAAAGCCGGTTGATAATATGGCGGGCTGACTGAGATCATTTTACTGAAAATTAAGAAGAGAAAGCTGTGCAGATGCACCGCTTCAGGAAAAGGAGAGATGGTATGTACAAGAGTTTTTCAATGGAAATTGGAGGAAGGACACTGACGGTAGACGTAGGCCGTGTCGGAGCACAGGCAAATGGCTGCGCATTCATGCACTATGGGGAGACGACGGTGCTGTCCACGGCGACCGCATCGGAGAAGCCGCGCGAAGGAATTGATTTTTTCCCGCTCAGTGTCGAATATGAGGAGAAGCTGTATTCTGTCGGAAAGATTCCGGGAGGTTTTAACAAGAGAGAGGGGAAAGCTTCCGAAAATGCGGTTCTCACTTCGCGTGTGATCGACCGCCCGATGCGTCCGCTGTTTCCGAAGGATTACCGCAATGATGTCACGCTGAACAACATGGTCATGTCCGTGGATCCGGAGTGCCGTCCTGAAATTACAGCGATGCTCGGTTCTGCGATTGCGACAGCCATTTCTGATATTCCGTTTGACGGGCCGTGCGCGATGACTCAGATGGGCATGATCGATGGAGAATTTATTGTAAACCCGTCCCAGTATCAGTGGGATACCGGCGATCTTCAGCTTACCGTGGCTTCCACGGGAGAGAAAGTCATCATGATTGAGGCCGGAGCCAATGAGGTGAAGGAAGAAGTCATGATCGACGCGATCTATAAATGCCATGATATCAACCTGAAGATCCTTGAGTTCATCAATCAGATGGTTGCGGAAGTAGGAAAGCCGAAGCATACGTATGAGAGCTGCGCGATTCCGGAAGAATTGTTTGACGCGATGAAGGAGATCGTACCTCCGGCGGAGATGGAAGAAGCAGTATTTACGGATGTGAAGCAGGTGCGTGAGGAAAATATCCGTCAGATTCAGGCAAAGCTTGAGGAAGCTTTTGCAGAGAAGGAAGAATGGCTGGGACTTCTCTCCGAGGCGCTTTATCAGTATCAGAAGAAGACGGTCCGCAAGATGATCCTGAAGGATCACAAGAGACCTGACGGCCGTGCCATCACACAGATTCGTCCGCTTGCGGCCGAAGTTGATATCATTCCGAGAGTGCACGGGTCCGCGATGTTCACGCGCGGACAGACTCAGATCTGTACGGTCACGACGCTTGCCCCGCTGTCTGAGATGCAGCGTGTTGACGGGCTTGACGAGAATATTCAGAACAAGAGATATATGCATCATTATAACTTCCCGTCCTACTCCGTTGGCGAGACAAAAGTCAGCCGCGGACCGGGACGCCGTGAGATTGGTCATGGAGCCCTTGCGGAGAAAGCGCTGGTTCCGGTGCTTCCGTCCGAGGAAGAGTTCCCGTACGCAATCCGCACTGTGTCTGAGACGTTTGAATCGAACGGCTCAACTTCCCAGGCGAGTGTCTGCGCGTCCACAATGTCCCTGATGGCGGCCGGCGTTCCGATCAAAAAGCCGGTTGCAGGTATTTCCTGCGGACTTGTGACCGGAGATACGGATGACGACTACATTGTTCTTACGGATATCCAGGGTCTCGAGGATTTCTTCGGCGATATGGATTTCAAGGTTGCGGGAACGCATGACGGAATCACGGCGATTCAGATGGACATCAAGATCCATGGCCTGACAAAAGACATCGTGAAAGAGGCGATTGCGAGAACGAAAGAAGCAAGAGAATATATCCTGAATGAGATCATGCTTCCGTGCATCGCAAAGCCGCGCGAGAGCGTCGGCAAATATGCGCCGAAGATCATCCAGATTATGATTGACCCGCAGAAGATCGGAGATGTTGTCGGACAGCGCGGCAAGACGATCAATACGATCATCGAGCGTACAGGCGTGAAGATTGATATTACGGACGACGGAGCCGTATCCATATGCGGTACGGATCAGGAGATGATGGATAAAGCGGCCGACATGATCCGCATTATTGTGACGGATTTTGAGGCCGGCCAGGTATTTACCGGCGAAGTTGTCAGCATCAAAGAGTTTGGAGCATTCATCGAGTTTGCCCCGGGCAAGGAAGGGATGGTCCATATCTCCAAGATCGCAAAGGAGCGGATCAACCGCGTGGAGGATGTCCTGACTCTTGGAGACAAGGTAAAGGTTGTCTGCCTCGGTAAGGACAAGATGGGAAGGATGAGCTTCAGCATCAAAGATGTAAAGGAAAAACGTAAATAACATGTGGAGACAGCAGATGTGCGGTTTTCTACAGTGAAAGCGGCAGCCTGCGCTGCCTGCGAGTTTTGAACAGAGCGCCGCAGTTTATCTGGGGCGCTCTTTGCATAACGGTTTGAAAAAACCGGGAAAGGTGGTAAAAATGAGATACAGAGTGATAACCCTGATGCTTGGGATTTCTCTGACTGCCGTATCTGTCTCAGGATGCGGGAGAACCCTGAACCCAGGAAAGACAGAGATACAGACACAGACGCAGACGGAACCGCAATCGATCGAAGTCATGGATATGGAAGTGGTGTCCGGGGCGGAGAATGCCGTTCAGACAGAAGCTGCGCCTGCAGGAGAGCTTTCTTATCAGACAGAAAAAACCGCACAGGTTTCCCAGGAGGAAAGCAGCGGAGCAGTGTCGGATGGGCAGGAAGCGGTTCTGGACGAAGAGACAGGTCTGCCAAGTGGCGCCGCAGGAGAAGCCGAAAATACGGCGGATATTGATGCTGCGGCAGAGACTGAGGACGGAACACAGGAAAAAAGGCCGTCCGCAGGAAGGATCTGGCAGGGTATCACTACGTGGAGCGGGGAGGAAGACGATGGGTCCGGGACAGGAAGCGCTGCGTCGGACGCGGAGCCTGAGAAAATTCCGGGAGAAACCACAGCGGGGAAGGAGATAAGCGCCACACAGGCGGCGGGACAGACCGTAGAACCGGAAGAAACGGGAGCAGAAGAGGTACTCATTATTGAGGAAGAAGCAGGGGGATTTGGAGCGGAGGAATCCGTTACAGAGACAAAGACTGCAGCGGCAGAGTCTGAGACAGAACCGGAACCCGGAACAGAAAGCGCGGACACGATTGTGACTGCGGGACGCAGTGCGGAAGCCTCGGGGGAGGTTTCAGAAACGGAAGGAGAATCCGGAAGTAAAGCGAACGGAGATGAGGCAGAGGATTCGGGAGACGCATTCATCGAAGTCGTGGATGAAGACGGCATAGTGACAGAGTTTGAGACAGAACCAGGTTCCGGAACAGAAGCCACGCCGGAGGGCAGTCTTGCCGGGGAGGAGACGAGTGAAGCGGAATCCGGAAGCGAGGCGGAGATTGGAGATGGGCTGTCTGTAGAATCTGGAAACGAAGCAGAGTCCGAAGATGAACAGTCTGTGGAATCTGAGAATGAAACAGAGGAAGAAACCGCAGGAGAGCAGCAGATGAATGAATCTGAGAGCGAAGCGGATTTTGATGAGACAGAGAGCAGTCCTGCCGGGGAAGCAATGAGAGAAGCAGAATCCGGAAGCGAGACGGAGGCCGGAGATGAGCAGTCTGCGGAATCTGAGAGTGAAGAGGTGTCTGAGACAGAAAGCAGTCCGGAGAGCAGTCCTGCCGAGGAAGCAATGAGAGAAGCAGAATCCGGAAGCGAGACGGAGTCCGGAAATGAGCAGTCTGCGGAATCTGAGAATGAAACAGATGCGGAAACAGCAGAGGAACAGCAGATGAGTGAATCTGAGAGCGAAGCGGATTTTGATGAGACAGAGAGCAGTCCGGAGAACAGTTCTGCCGTGGAAGCAATGAGCGAAGCGGAATCCGGAAGTGAGGCGGAGTCGGAAGATGGGCTGCCTGCGGAATCTGAGAGTGAAACAGATGCGGAAATCGCAGAGGAACAGCAGATAGATGAATCTGAGAGTGAAGAGGAGCCTGAGACAGAGAGCAGTCTGGAGAACAGTCCTGCCGAGGAAGCAATGAGCGAAGCGGAATCCGGAAGTGAGGCAGAGTCCGAAAATGGGCAGTCTGCGGAATCTGGAAGCGAAGCAGAGTCCGGAGATGAGCAGTTTGCGGAATCTGGAAGCGAAGTAGAGTCCGGAGATGAGTTGTCTGCGGAATCCGGAAGCGAAGCAGAGTCAGAGTCCGGAGATGAGCAGTCTGCGGAATCTGAGAATGAAACAGAGGCAGAAACTGCAGAAGAGCAGCAGATGAGTGAATCTGAGAGCGAAGCAGAGACGGAGACAGAGGAAGAAACCGCAGAAGAGCAGCAGATGAGTGAATCTGAGAGCGAAACAGAGACAGAGTCCGAGGAGGAAGAGGCAGGCATTCAGCTTGGAGCGTCCATTGAACGTGTGAATGTGAGAGAGGGAGCTTCGACAGATACGGAATCGAAAGCATTGCTCAAACCGGGCAATAAGGTGATCATTCTTGAAAACAGAGAGGATGGCTGGTCTCTGGTCAAATATGAATCGGATGCCGGGATAGATGCAGGGTACGTCAAGACGGAATATCTGGTTCCTGCCGAACAGCTTCGGGTTGTCGCGGAAAATGTCAATGTCCGCAGTGAACCGAACAGCGATTCGGAAGACAATAAAATCGGGAAATTTGAAGGCGGAGAGGAAGTTCCGGTTCTCGACGGCGGAGATGGAGAGTGGTCAGAGATCGCTTTTGAGAAGGACGGAGATGTTGAAACGGCGTATGTGAAATCGGAATTTCTCTCGGAATACAATTACCTGGATTCGGACAGCGCGATTATTGCAGAATATAAGAGTATGCTGGCCGGAGAAGGTCAGAACGTGGAGGAACTGATGGCCGGACTCGCAGCGGAGGCGGAAGTTTCGGCAGCAGAGACATCCGCAGCAGAGACAGAGGCTGCGGTGGCGGAGAACGGACTTCCGCTATGGCCGAAAGATCCGGTTGAAGCGCAGTTCAAGCTTGCGAAGTGGCTGGTTCCGGATCTTGCTACTGTCGGGATTATCTACACAAGAGGAAATCAGGAAACAAGAGAACTTGTCGGGGTCTACAAGGATACGGCGGAAGAGTACAATATGGAGCTTGTGGAAGCGACGGTTACCAGCCTGGAAGATATTGACTTTGCTGCCGCTGAGCTGGTGGGAGAAGTGTATGGAATCCTGATTATCGATGATGAGATTGTCAATTCCGTGGTGAATGTCGTCACGGCATATGCGGACGAGGTGGGGATTCCTGTGATTGGCTCCAGTGAGGAGCAGGTCAAAAACGGATGCGCGGCTGCCGTTGATAATGGAACGGTCTATTTCAGTCAGGGAGAACTTGACAAACTTGGAATTTCTCTGGATCTTGGCCAGTAAATCGAGGAATTCTTCGCGGTAGTGCCCGCAGCGCGGGCATGGGAATTTATAGTACAGGAGTGGAAAACGAATGTCGGAAAAAGGAAGCAGAAGCAGGGAAAGCGCACAGAAACTTCTGGATTTTATACAGAAAAGCCCGACCAGTTTTCATACTGCGGAAAATACTGCTGCCGAGCTGGAACAGCAGGGGTTTGTACGTCTGCAGGAAAACAGGGAGTGGAAGCTTACGCCGGGTCGGGATTACTATGTCATGCGGAACGGATCTTCTCTGATTGCATTTTCAATACCGGAGCAGTCCTTTGAAGGATTTCAGATGATCTGCAGCCATACCGATTCGCCGTCTTTTAAGATCAAGGAAATCCCGGAACTGGAAGGCAGCGGATATGTCAGGCTCAATGTGGAGAAGTATGGGGGAGCTCTTCTGGCTCCATGGTTTGACCGTCCTCTGTCAGCCGCGGGCAGACTGCTCGTGAGAACGCCGGAGGGAATAAGCTCCGTACTTGTAAATATTGACAGGGATCTGCTGATCATTCCCAGTCTTGCGATTCATCTGAACCGGGAGGCAAATGACGGGTACAAATATAAGGTGCAGCGGGATCTCTGCCCGCTGTACGCGCAGGGTCCGGGGAAGAGAAAATTTCTTGCTCTGGCAGCGGAGGAAGCCGGAGTGAAAGAAGAAGATCTTCTGGGGGCGGAGTTTTATCTTTACAACCGTCAGAAAGGGACTTTCACAGGAGCGGATGAAGAATTTATATCGAGTCCGAGGCTGGATGACCTTCAGTGTCTTTTTGCGTCGCTTCAGGGATTTCTGCGGGCGAAAAATAAAAAGAGCGTAAAAATGTTCTGTGTGTTTGACAATGAGGAGGTTGGAAGCAGAAGCCGGCAGGGCGCTGCTTCAACGTTTCTTCCGTACACACTGGAGAGAATCTGCTGCGGGCTGGGAGGCGGAAGAGAGAAGCTGATGACGGCGCTTGCTTCAAGCTTTATAATATCCGCGGACAATGCGCATGCGGTTCATCCTGCTTATCCGGAGAAGTCGGATGCGCAGAACCGGCCGCGCATGAACGGCGGGATTGTTATCAAATATAATGCGTATCAGAAGTATACGACAGATGCGAGAAGCGCTGCTGTATTCAAGATGCTTTGCCAGCAGGCGGGGGTTCTGTGGCAGATTTATGTCAATCATTCAGATGTCGTGGGCGGCTCCACGCTCGGAAATATCCTGAACGCACAGGTCTCTCCCTACACAGTGGATATCGGCCTGGCGCAGCTTGCGATGCATTCTCCTTATGAAACGGCAGGCGCAGAGGACAGCTGGTATCTGGAGCAGGCTGCAGAAAAGTTTTACAGTTCATCCCTTGTCGTGGATGAAAAGGAAAATCTGAGGCTGGAATGAAGTCATAAAAAATATTGACATAGTCTTTGGGGAATGCTATAATGCCTATAATTCCGATAGGATATTAGAATCAAAAAAGAGGAGGAATTATTCATGAAAAAGTTATTTGTATCATTCTTAACGTTATCGCTCGCGGTTTCAGCGGTAGCAGCGCCTCTGGCGGTCAGCGCCGATGAAGACAAGGTGATTACGGTCGCCGCTTCCCCGACGCCGCATGCGGAGATTCTTGAGCAGGCAAAACCGCTGCTTGAGGAGCAGGGCTGGGAGCTCGAAGTCACAGAGTTCGAGGATTATGTTCAGCCGAATCTTGTTGTGGAGAGCGGGGACTTTGACGCGAACTATTTCCAGCATATTCCTTATCTGGAGGACTTTAACGCGAACAATGATACGCATCTTGTAAATGCGGGAGGCATTCATTACGAGCCGTTTGGCATCTATCCGGGCACAAAGTCTTCGCTGGACGAGCTGGAGACTGGGGATGTCATTGCGGTGCCGAACGATACGACCAATGAGGCGAGAGCGCTTCTTCTGCTCGAGGCGAACGGCATCATCACTTTGAAAGAAGGCGCCGGTCTTGCCGCGACAGTGCAGGATATCGAGGAGAATCCGCAGGAGATAGAGATTCAGGAGCTTGAGGCTGCACAGGTATCCCGCGTAAAGGATGAGGTTGCTTTTGTCGTCCTGAATGGAAACTACGCGCTGGAGGCAGGCTTCTCCGTGGCGAACGATTCCATTGCCTATGAGTCGTCTGATTCTGAGGCTGCCAAAACGTATGTGAACGTGATTGCGGTAAAGGAAGGAAATGAGAACAGCGAGAAAATTCAGGCACTGGTTCAGGCGCTTACTTCCGATGAAATCAAATCCTACATTGAGGAAACCTATGACGGAGCGGTGATTCCTTTTGAGGAGTCCGAAGGAGAAGCCGAAGCTGTGACGGAAGCCGAAGCAGCATCGGAAGCGGAGACAGAGTAAGGCAGGGAGCCGTTTCTGAAGAATTATGAGGCCGCACAGCGGTCATGAATTGCCGATACAGCCGCCGGTATCATTTTATACCGGCGGCTGTCTGCACAGTCGGAAAGGAAGGCTGTATCATACATGGGAGGAATGACATGGACCCGATCATTCAGGTTGAGCATGTGAGTAAAATTTTTGGAGAAAAAGACCGCCGGGTGGATGCGGTCAATGATGTCAGTTTTGAGGTGGAGCGGGGAGATATTTTCGGGATTATCGGTCTGTCCGGCGCGGGGAAGAGCACGCTGGTGCGCTGTCTGAATCTGCTCGAGAGGCCGACGTCAGGGAGGGTACTGATCGACGGTACGGATCTGGCCGGATTAAGCGCCAGGGAGCTGCGCCAGAGGAGACAGAATATCGGCATGATTTTTCAGCATTTCAATCTGCTGATGCAGAGAAATGTGACAGACAATATATGTTTTCCGATGGAAATTGCAGGCGTGAAAAAGCAGGACGCGAAAAAGCGCGCGGCGGAGCTTCTGCAGATTGTCGGGCTGGAGGAGAAGGCGAAAGCGTATCCGGCCCAGCTTTCGGGCGGACAGAAGCAGCGTGTCGCGATTGCGAGAGTTCTTGCAAACAATCCTGCGATTCTTCTGTGTGATGAGGCGACAAGCGCGCTTGACCCGCAGACGACGAAATCGATTCTTGCGCTGCTGAAACAGATCAATGAAGAGTACGGGATCACGATCGTGGTGATCACGCATGAGATGAGCGTGGTGCAGCAGATCTGCCGTCATGTGGCTGTTCTTGATCACGGGAGACTGGAGGAATCCGGTACAGTGGAGGAACTGTTCCGCTCCCCGAAGACAGAGGCGGCGCGAAGACTGATCATCAGCGGCACAGAGCAGATCAGCCGGATGAGAGGGAAGAGGACGATCCGCGTCACTTTTTCGAATCATACCGCGTTTGAGCCGATTATCGGAAATATTACGCTGGAATTCAAAACGCCGGTGAATATTCTGTATGCCGACACAAAGACAATCAACGGGAATGCCGAGGGTGAGATGATTCTGCAGCTTCCGGAGTCACAGGAGATCGCGGACAGGATGATTCAGTATATACGCGACAAAAATCTTGGAGTGGAGGAGTTGAAAAATTATGTTTGACCGGGAATTGATGCTCATGCTTCTGGAGGGAACAAGGGACACATTGTATATGACGCTGCTGTCGACTCTGTTTGGCTACATACTGGGACTTCCGCTCGGAATTGTCCTGACGGTGACTGACCGGGAAGGAATCCGCCCGAACGCCGTCATCTACAAGATACTGGATTTTATTGTAAACCTGGCAAGAAGCATTCCGTTTCTGATTCTGCTGATTCTGGTGATCCCGGTGACGCGCTTTATTGTGGGAAAGACTTACGGTTCAAGCGCGACGGTGGTTCCGCTTGTCATTGCCGCGGCTCCTTTTATCGCCCGTATGGTGGAATCTTCCCTGAAGGAGGTTGATCAGGGAGTTGTGGAGGCAGCTGTCAGCATGGGGGCCGGCACCGGAACGATTATCTGGAAGGTGCTGCTTGCCGAGGCGAGGACTTCTCTGCTTGTCGGCGTGACGATTGCGCTCGGAACGATCCTCGGATATTCCGCGATGGCGGGAGTCGTCGGCGGAGGCGGGCTTGGAGATATAGCGATCCGTTACGGATATTACAGATATCAGACAGACATCATGCTTCTGACGCTCGTGGTGCTGGTGGCCCTGGTACAGATCATGCAGGGAATCGGGACAATGCTCTCGAAAAAACTGGACCGGCGGCGGGCATAACCCCAAAATTTCCCTCATATACTGGATAATAAACAGATTGAGGCGTTTATGAAAGAGAAATATGCTCTGCTGGCAGGCGGCCTGACAAAAGCGCTTCAACTTCCCGACGATTTTTCCAGAGAAAATGTGATGATTTCCATGCATGGGCAGGAACATGTCTGGATTGAGAATTTCAGGGGGATTTCCTCTTACACGGAGGAGGAAATCCGGCTTGTGACAAAGAAAAGAACCGTCTGCATTTTCGGCAGGCGGCTGAAAATTGTGTCCTACGCGAAGGATGAGATTGAGATCACAGGCTGTATTCAGAAACTGGAATATCAGTAAAAATCGGCGGGAAGCAGGGTGGGGGATACATGGAACTGAAAATACTGAGACTTTTGCGGGGCTATGTTCGGATTCGGATCACAGGCAATTCCTACGATCGTTTTTTGAACCTCTGTGCCTTTCATAAAATCATGCTGTGGGATCTCTGCCCGGCAGGAGAATCCTATGAAGCAAATCTGTCAAAGGAAGATTTCAGAAAACTCCGGGAGATCACGAGGAAGAGCCATGTCAGGATCCGGATCACCAGGCGGTACGGTCTTCCTTTTTTTGTATACAGGAACAGAAAGCGTAAGGTTTATCTGGCGGGAATCGCGGCCGCGGTTTTGTTTATGTTCTGGCTTTCCTCTCATATCTGGCTGATCACGATAGACGGCAACGTATCCCGGACGGATGATGTGCTGTTCGAGTATCTGAATGGAATCGGAATAACGCATGGAATGCTGAAGAAAAATGTGGACTGCAGGGCGCTTGCGGCTGATATCCGGAATTATTTCACGGATTTTACCTGGGTGGCGGCCCGGCTGGAAGGGACGAGGCTTGTCATCTCGGTAAAGGAAGGAATTCCTAAGGAAGAACCAGAAGAAGAAGCAGGGACGGAGAGCGAGAATGCGGGTGGGACAGAAAACGGGGAAAAAGAAAAAAACGGGAGTGTGGAATCCGAAATACAGGAAGGGCCGGAGAAAGATGAACCTGCCGATCTGGCGGCTGCGGAAGCGGGAACGGTCGTGTCAATTTATGTGAGAAAGGGTCTGCCGCAGGTGGAGGCCGGAGATCAGGTGGAGGCCGGAGAGATCTTGGTCAGCGGGGCCCTGCCCGTCTATGACGATTCGGGATCCGTCAGAACGTATCAGTATGTCTCGCCTGACGCGGATATCGTGATTCGCAGTACGATGGAATATCATGACCGGATACCGTTTGCCGTGCGCCGGAAAGTGTATACCGGGGAGACGAAAAGGGGGATTCTGCTGCGCATCGGTGATATTCCGTTTGGCATTGGCAGCCTTGACAGTCCCTACAGGCAGTTTGATTTTGAGAGAGAGATCAGGCAGGCAAAGTTATTTGAGAATTTTTATCTTCCGCTGTATGCGGAACTGCTGACGGTGAAAGAATACGTATACAGGGATGAAATCCTGGAAAAAGAGCAGGCGGAAGCTCTGGCCAATGAAAATTTTCGACAATTCTTAATAAATTTACAGCAAAAAGGGGTTCAATTATTTGAAAATGATGTTAAAATAGAATGGTATGAGAATTTCTGCGCTGTATCCGGCACACTTGACGTCGGGAAAGAGGCAGTCAGAAGAGTTACTTTACACAGGGAACCACAGGAGGAATTACACACGGATGAACATGGTTGAGATTTCAATCGAGATTCCGGCGGAGCATGAACGGAATGTATTCGGGCAGTTTGATCAGTTTGTAAAAAAGGTTGAGCGTACGCTGCTGGTGACGGTGCTCAGCCGGGACGGAGCGGTGAAAATACTCGGGAGGCCGGCGAATGCGGAACAGGCGAAGCGCGTGCTGCAGAGCCTCTGCGAACTTTCAAAGAGAGGCAATGTGATCACGGAGCAGAATGTCGACTATACGCTGTCGCTTGCCATGGAGGAGAAAGAATCCGCGATCGTGGAGATTGATCAGGACTGCATCTGCCATACGATCAGCGGAAAGCCGATCAAGCCCAAGACTCTGGGGCAGAAAGACTATGTGGATGCGATCCGCAAAAACATGATTGTGTTCGGTACGGGGCCGGCAGGTACCGGCAAGACGTACCTTGCGATGGCGATGGCCATTACTGCATTTAAAAATGAGGAAGTGAGCCGGATCATACTGACAAGGCCGGCGATTGAAGCCGGCGAGAAACTCGGGTTTCTGCCGGGGGATCTTCAGAGCAAGGTGGATCCGTACCTGCGGCCGCTTTACGATGCGCTGTATCAGATCATGGGGCCGGACAGTTTTATGAAAAATATGGAGAAAGGGCTGATTGAGGTCGCGCCGCTCGCGTATATGCGCGGCAGGACGCTCGACAATGCGTTTATTATTCTGGACGAGGCGCAGAATACTTCGCCGGCGCAGATGAAAATGTTTCTGACCAGAATCGGTTTTGGCTCCAAGGTTGTCGTGACCGGGGATCTGACGCAGAAGGATCTTCCAAAGGATATGCCGTCAGGCCTTGACGTGGCAATCCGTGTACTGAACAAGGTGGAGGATATTCGTTTCTGCACATTGACGAGCAAGGACGTTGTCCGTCATCCTCTGGTCCAGAAAATCGTGAATGCGTACGAAGAATATGAGCGGCGCAGGGATAATCCGCGTGCGAAGAACGCTTCCGGAAAGCGCAGAAAGAGCGGAGGTGCCTGATGACAGTTGATTTTGCGAATGAGAGTTCTCTTGAAACTGGTATTGATATGGAAGAAACCGCTGCTCTGGTTGTGAATCAGGCTCTTGAATACATGGAATGTCCGTATGAGGCGCAGGTGAGCGTTCTGGTCACGGATGAAGATGTGATTCACGGCCTGAACCTTGCGCATCGCGGCATTGACCGCGCGACGGATGTCCTGTCATTTCCGATGGTTGAATATGAGACGCCCGGAGATTTCTCCTTTCTTGAGGAGGACGGGGAGGACTGTTTTGACCCGGATACAGGGGAACTGTTGCTGGGAGATATTGTGATCTGCGCAGCCCGCGTGCTTGCGCAGGCGAAGGAGTACGGACACAGTGTCCGGCGGGAGTTCGCGTTTCTTGTGGCGCACAGCATGCTGCATCTCTTTGGCTACGATCATATGGAAGCGGGGGAGGCTGCCGTGATGGAACAGAAACAGGAGGAGATTCTGCAGCAGCTGGCTATCTTAAGATAAGGAGGAATCATAAATGAAGAACAGGATTTGGAAAAGACTGGGAACCGCGGTACTTGCTGCCGCGCTGGCAGTGGGAAGCGTATCTGGCGCTTCCATATATGCATCTGCTGAGGAAGCGGCTCCGTCGGGAGAATTTACGGGAGAGATGGTCAGAAGCTTTCTGACCGGAAAAATGGTTCCGGACACGATCGGGCGCGCCAGGGCAATCTCGGTCATGTATAATAATATTCAGAGTGCGCTTCCACAGTCCGGTATCGCGAACGCCGAGATTGTCTATGAGGCCCCGGTTGAGGGAGGAATCACCCGTCTGATGGGAATTCTTGAGGACTATCAGGACGTGGACCGCATCGGATCCGTGCGCAGCTGCCGCAATTACTTTGTCTACTTTGCAAGGGAATTTGATACATATTATCTGCATTTTGGACAGGCAGTTTACGCGCTTGATCTTCTGAACCGCCCTGAAACGCTGAATCTGAGCGGTCTGGAGGAAGCGGGGGAAGGCGAAGGCGATATTATGTATTACCGCTCGGATGATTTTGAGGCGCCTCACAATGTATTTACCAATTATGAGCTTGTGCAGGAAGGGATCAAATTCAGAAATTATCCGGTAACTTATTCTGACGAGTATCTTGCGCAGAACGGCCATTATCAGTTTGCGCAGGACGGTGCGCCTGTGACGCTTGACGGCGGCGTGGATGCGGTCGTGGTTGTTCCGGGATATGAGTACAACAGCGCATATTTCACCTATGACAGTTCCACCGGCAAATATTCCCGGTATCAGTACGGCGGTCCCCAGACTGACATGCTGACGGGAAACGGCCTTACGTACACAAACATCATTCTTCAGTACTGCTCCTGGGAGCCGTTTGACGAGAACGGATATCTGAATATTGATACGATTTCCGGAGGAGAAGGCAAATACATCACAAACGGGAAAGCGGTCGATATTACATGGAGAAAGGATGCGGTTAATACAGAAGACGCGTTTGCCGAAGAAAATTTCGGTGTGACGCACTATTATGATCTGGACGGCAATGAGATTACTCTTAATCAGGGCAAGACGTGGGTATGTATTGTTCTGGACACAAAGAGCGATCAGGTTGCCCTTTATCCTGACATGGATTCTTTTGCAAACAGCGGAAATTAATTAAAGGTTACTGTGAAAGCCCCGGACGGAGGCCATCAATGGACATGCTCGCGACGCGAAGCTGGTCCTTTGGGGCATGCACCGGCGAATGGCCATCGGGCTTTCACTCACGGTGGCACCCGCAGCGCGGGCATGGGAGTTTATTGTGAAGAGTAAGAAAAGGACAAGCAGTAAAAATTATCTGGTTCAGGGATCGATACTTGCGGCCGCTTCGATTATCGCAAAAATCATCGGCATGCTCTACCGGTTCCCGCTGACGAATATTCTTGGGGATACGGGAAACAGTTATTATTCAACCGCGAATGAAATCTACAATATTATTCTCATGATATCGTCATTCAGCCTGCCGCTTGCGGTTTCCAAGCTGGTGTCGGAGCGGGTGAACCGCAGAGAATACCGGAATGCGCACAGAGTTTTTCTGTGTGCAGTCCGTTTTGCTGTCGTCGCGGGCGGCATCGCGGCGCTTCTGACGTATTTGCTGGCAGGATTTATTACAAAATATGTGATGTCCTTTGAGCTTGCGGTACATGCGCTGCGCGTGCTTGCGCCTGCCATTCTGATCTGTGCGATCGTGGGAGCGTTCCGCGGATATTTTCAGGGATATTCCACCATGGTTCCGACAGCGGTTTCCCAGGTTGTAGAGCAGATTATAAATGCGGTTGTGACCATTGTCTGTGCAGGCGTCATGTATAATTACGGGATGAGCCTGGCGGCGGATAACGGCAATGAACTGCTTGGCCCGGCATGGGGAGCGGCCGGCGGGACGTTTGGTACGGTTGTAAGCCTTACCGTGGCGATGATCTTCATGATGATGATCTATATCGGAAAAAAGGATGCGATCGCGGCAAAGATGCGCAGGGATCATACAGACCGGCGCGAGTCAAGAAGTGAGATTTATCACGTTCTGGCGGCCACGATTCTGCCGATTATTCTGAGTACGGTTCTTTATAACATCACAAACGTGGCGGATCAGGGTATTTTTAACCGGGTGCTCCGCGGCCAGGGATACACGGAAGGACAGTATGGAACGATCTGGGGAATTTATACAGGAAAGTTCCGCGTTCTGATGAATGTGCCGCTGTCGCTTGCCTCCTGTCTCGCTCCGTCGATTGTTCCGAGTCTTACGGCGGCAATGCAGAGAAGAAGCAGAGGGGAAGCGGTGGAAAAGGTACAGACTTCCATACGTTTTACGATGCTGCTGACGATTCCGAGCGCGGTGGGTATGGCGGCGCTCGGAGGGCCAATCATTCAGCTGCTGTTCCCGAGCACGAAAACGGGACTTCCGCTTGCCACGGGAATCATGCAGGCAGGAGCGCTGATGACGATCTTTTATGGACTTTCGACGCTTACAACAGGTATTCTCCAGGGACTGGGAAAACTGAGACAGCCGCTGATCAACTGTGCGGTTGCGCTTGTTTTTCACTTTATCCTGCTGTATTTTCTGCTGACAGCGGCGAATCTGAATATATACGCGGTCATTTACGCCAATATCTTTTTTGCCGTTCTGGTGAGTATCCTGAACGGACTTGCGATCGGCCGTTTCCTGAACTACCGGCAGGAAATACTGAAGACATTTGTCGTGCCGGTGATTGCGTCCGTCATCATGGGGGCCGCGGCGTACATTGTATATTCGGGAGTAAACAGGCTGTTCGGAAACGCGTTTGCAACCTGCGTGGGAATTCTGGCCGGCGTTATTGTATATTGTGTGGGACTTGTGTCCCTCCGGGGAATTACAATTGAAGAGCTTGCGGAGATGCCGAAGGGATATCTGATTATTAAATTTATGAGAAAGCTGGGACTGCTGAGATAACAGTCTTTTGAGACATTGAACCAATGGAGACAACAACGGAGACAATAAAGAAAGCGGCAGAACGGATGGAAACTGCCGCGAAAACTGAGAAGACAAGAGACCATTTAAAAGAGAAACAGAGGATTGTCGTGAAGATCGGCAGTTCTTCAATCACACATGAGGAGACCGGAGCGCTGAACCTCACAAAGCTTGAGGTCCTGGTGCGGGAACTCTGTGATCTGAAAAATATGGGAAAAGATGTGATACTGGTGTCCTCGGGGGCAATTGCGGTAGGACGGCAGGCAGTCGGATTTCATCACAGGCCCCAAAAGCTTGCGGAAAAGCAGGCATGCGCGGCGATCGGACAGGCCCAGCTCATGATGATTTATCAGAAGCTGTTCAGCGAGTATGGTCACAGGGCGGCTCAGATCCTGATGACCAAGAACACGATGATCAACAACCTGAACCGCAAAAACGCCCTGAATACATTCGAGGAACTCCTGGCGATGGGAGCGATTCCGATTGTCAATGAAAACGATACGGTTGCCACCTACGAGATTGAATTTGGAGACAATGATACGCTTTCCGCGATTGTCGCCGCCCTTTTAAAAGCGGATCTGCTGATTCTGCTGTCAGACATTGACGGGCTTTACACGGATGATCCGCATACCTGCCCGGATGCGGAATTTATTGACGTGGTAGAACAGGTTGACAGTCATCTGATGCAGATGGGGAAAGGAAGCAGCAGCAGCGTCGGGACAGGGGGCATGGCCACCAAGCTTTCGGCGGCCCGGATTGCAACTGCGGCAGGCGCCGATATGATCATTGCGAACGGGGAGGATTTCCATATCCTGCACAGGATCATACAGGGAAATAAACTGGGAACACTGTTCAGAGGACAGCATGACAGGGATTTTTATCTGATCGACATTCTGGAGGAAGATGGCATATGAATGAGGCAAAGCTTCAGAGAATCAACGAACTGGCAAGAAAATCAAAAGCCGAGGGGCTGACGAAAGCGGAGCGTGCGGAGCAGACACTGCTCAGGCAGGAGTACATAGAAGCGATCCGCCGTAATCTGCGCGGACAGCTTGACCGGATTGATGTGATAAATCCAGATGGAACGATAGAAAACTTGGGGGAAAAATATGAAAAAAGAGGACATTAGAAAACTGGTGTTTGCCAGGAGGAAAGAGCAGCTGAAACAGGAGCTTGAGGCAAAGAGCCGCAGAATCTGTGAGACGATTATTCAGATGGAGGATTTTCAGAAGGCTTCCTCCGTTTATGTCTACATGGATTATAATGCGGAGGTCATGACCAGGGGGATCATTGAAGAAGCGTGGAAGCAGGGCAAGAAGGTTGCGGCGCCGAAAGTGGAAGGCGATACCATGTCTTACTATTACATAACTTCCTACGACGATGTAAAGCCCGGATATTTCGGGATACCGGAGCCGGAAGCGGTGAATCCGGCCAGCGACGAAGATGCGCTGGTGATTATTCCCGGCGTTGGATTTGACGGGCACCGTCACCGCTGCGGTTATGGAAAAGGCTTTTATGACAAGTTTCTGGCAGCCCATCCGTTTCATCCGACAATCGCGGCCGCGTTTGAATTTCAGATCATGGACGAGGTGGTAAGCGATGTGTTTGACATCTGCCCGAAATATCTTGTGACAGAAGAGCGCATCATTGCCGATCCGGATGTACTGCTTGCCAGTATCGGAAAGAAGGCCAGGCGCGTGGAGCCTCTGCTCAGGAATCTTGCCTCGGCGGACAAGGATCGTGCGCTCCTTGCGGTCGCGGATGCGCTGGAAAAAAGGCGGGAGGAGATATTTGAGGCTAACCGGACTGATATACGCATCGCCCGGGAAAACAATATGAAAGAAGGACTCATTGACAGGCTGATGCTGAATGACGCCAGGATTGAAGGGATGTCAGAGGGACTGCGTCAGATTGCCGCTCTGGATGATCCCATCGGGGAAGTGACCGGGATGAAGAAACGGCCCAACGGTCTTCTGATCGGACAGAAACGAGTACCGCTCGGCGTGATCGGTATTATCTATGAATCAAGGCCGAATGTGACGGCGGATGCCTTCGGGCTCTGCTTCAAGACGGGAAATGCCGTGATTCTTAAAGGCGGAAGCGATGCGATTCATTCCAACCGCATGATCGTTTCCATCATCCGGGATACGCTGAAAGACTGCGGCGTCGCCGCGGATGCGGTTCAGCTGATCGATGCAACAGATCGTGAGACAACTTCGCGTTTTATGCGGCTGAAACAGTATGTGGATGTGCTGATTCCACGCGGAGGAGCCGGACTGATCCGTGCGGTTGTTGAGAACAGTACAATTCCGGTGATCGAGACGGGGACAGGCAACTGTCATATCTATGTGGATGACAGTGCGGATCTCGATATGGCTGTCTCAATCATCAATAACGCAAAGACGCAGAGAATCGGCGTCTGCAATGCCTGTGAGTCGCTTGTCGTCCACAAGGATATCGAGAAGGAACTGCTGGGCAGGCTGAAGAAGAAGCTGGATGAGCACAAGGTTGAGCTGCGCTGTGACGCGGATGCACTCGCCTGCATTGAGGGCGGAGTACCTGCCACAGAGCAGGACTGGGGAACGGAGTACCTAGATTATATCCTCTCGGTAAAGACGGTTTCTTCTCTGGAGGAAGCGATCGCGCATATCAACCGTTATAATACCGGTCACTCCGAGGCAATTATCACAAAGGACTATGAGCACGCGATGAAATTCCTCGATGAAATCGACGCGGCGGCGGTTTATGTCAATGCTTCGACACGGTTTACAGACGGTTTTGAATTTGGATTCGGCGCGGAGATCGGCATCAGCACCCAGAAGCTGCACGCGCGCGGACCGATGGGGCTGCTGGCCCTCACCACGACAAAATTTATTATTTTCGGAGATGGTCAGATACGCGCGTAGACAAAATTCTGCCGGTATGTTTTGCTGACAGAATGGAGGCATATTCCGGCTGCAGCGCGGCAAATCGTTCCGGGTTTTGAACGCGGGATCAGAAATATCATGGTTTTGGCAGGTTACTGTGAAGTGTGATCAGAAAGAGGACATGGTTCACAGTAACCTGTTTTGTGTTACTGTTTTGTACTGTAAGCAAAAATAAAACAGTTGCTTTCTTTTGTTTTGTCGTTTAAACTATGGAAGGGAGTAAAAATATGTATAATAAGACAGAGATTGACAACATCGACCTTTGTCTGGCGCCGCCGGCAAAGGAGCCGGACAGACAGTATTATTTTATGGCGAAATGCAGGGAATGGACGCAAAAATTCAGAGAACAGCACGGCCGTTCTCCGAGGGCCTGCGTGGTCAATATGGGATGCCAGATGAATGCCCGCGATTCCGAAAAGCTTAGAGGCATTCTCGAGACAGGAGGATATGAATTAAGCAGCAGTGAGGAATCGGAAATTGTCCTGTACAATACCTGTACTGTGCGGGAAAACGCCAATCTGAAGGTGTATGGAAGGCTTGGCTATCTGGGAAGTCTCAAAAAGAAAAAGCCTCAGATGAAAATAGCTCTGTGCGGCTGCATGATGCAGGAACCGGAGGTTGTCGAGAAAATCAAAAAGAGTTTTCCTTTTGTGGATCTTGTGTTCGGCACCCACAATATTTTCAAGTTTGCGGAGCTGCTGACGACTGTTCTGGAATCGGACCGGATGGTGATCGATGTCTGGAAAGATACGGATCAGATCGTGGAAGATCTTCCGGCGGACCGGACCTATTCCTTCAAATCCGGGGTTAATATCATGTTCGGATGCAATAATTTCTGCAGTTACTGTATTGTTCCGTACGTGAGAGGCCGGGAGCGGAGCCGGAAGCCGGACGACATTCTTCAGGAGATTGAGCGTCTGGTGGCGGATGGTGTGAAAGAGGTCATGCTGCTGGGACAGAATGTCAATTCCTACGGAAAAAATCTGGATGAGCCGGTCACGTTCGCACAGCTTCTGCGCCGCGTGGAGCAGATTGACGGTCTTGAGCGCATCCGGTTTATGACGTCCCATCCGAAGGATCTGTCAGATGAACTTATAGAGGTCATGAAGCATTCCGACAAGATCTGCCGTCATCTGCATCTTCCGCTTCAGTCCGGCAGCAGCCGTATTTTGAAGAAGATGAACAGGAAATATACAAAGGAACAGTACGTGGCCCTCGCACAGAAGCTGCGCAGAGAGATTCCGGATCTGTCTCTGACGACGGACATTATTGTCGGTTTTCCCGGGGAAACAGAGGAAGATTTTGAGGAGACGCTGGATGTTGTCCGGAAAGTCCGTTACGACAGTGCGTTTACATTTATCTATTCCAGACGGACAGGCACACCGGCCGCTGTTATGGAGGACCAGGTTCCGGAAGAAGTTGTCAAAGAACGCTTCTCACGTCTTCTGACTCTGGTCCAGGATATTTCCAGAGAGATGTCCGCCCGTGTGCAGGGACAGACGCTTCCGGTTCTGGTGGAGTCTGTCAACGGACAGGATGAGCGTCTGGTGACAGGACGGCTTGGAAACAATCTGCTTGTCCATTTTCCGGGGATGAAAGAACTGATCGGACAGACGGTAGACGTATATTTAAAAGAGTGCAAAGGCTTTTATTACATAGGTGAGAAGGCAAATGATAAAGAAGCGAGGTAAAGAATGGCACAGTTAACACCGATGATGCAGAAATATATGGAAACGAAAGAACAATATAAAGACTGCATTTTGTTTTATCGGCTGGGTGATTTTTATGAAATGTTTTTTGAGGATGCCCTGAAAGCGTCCAAGGCGCTTGAGATTACGCTGACCGGGAAGGACTGCGGACTCGAAGAACGCGCCCCGATGTGCGGAGTACCATACCATGCGGTGGATACTTACCTGAACAAGCTGGTATCGCAGGGATTTAAGGTGGCAATCTGTGAGCAGGTGGAGGATCCGAAACTGGCAAAAGGGCTTGTAAAGCGCGAGGTGATCCGGATTGTGACCCCCGGAACGAATCTGAACGCGCAGGCGCTGGACGAGACAAAGAATAATTATCTGATGTGCGTGGTCTATATGAGCGACCGGTTTGGGATCTCAGTCGCGGATATCACAACGGGAGAGTATCTGGTCACAGAAGTGGATGACGAGCGGAAGATGCAGGATGAGATCACGAAGTTTGCACCGAAGGAACTGATCTGCAACCAGTCTTTTTTTGTCAGCGGGTTTGAGATCGATGATCTGAAAAACAGGCTGGGGATCGCCGTCTATCCGCTTGACAACTGGTATTTTGACGATGCTCTGTGCACGCGCGGCCTGACGGAGCATTTCCATGTGAAGACGCTGGACGGACTGGGGCTTGCGGATTACAACTGTGGTGTGATTGCGGCGGGCGCTCTGCTGCAGTACCTGACGGAGACACAGAAAAGCGGTCTGGAGAATCTGACTTCACTGACCGCTTATTCGATTGCAAAATATATGATACTGGACAGCTCTTCGCGCCGGAATCTGGAACTGTGTGAGACGCTGCGCGAGAAAAACAAGAAAGGTTCGCTTCTCTGGGTACTTGACAAGACAAAGACAGCAATGGGAGCGAGGCTTCTCCGGCGTTTTATCGAACAGCCGCTGCTGGAAAAAAATGAGATCATACGAAGACTGGACGCTGTCGGAGAGCTGAAGGATAATGCGATCACGAGAGAAGAACTGCGGGAATATCTGAATCCGGTCTATGATCTGGAACGTCTGATCAGCCGTATCAGCTATCAGACGGCGAATCCGCGCGATCTGGTGGCATTTCGGCAGTCCCTGGAGATGCTGCCGCATATTAAGTATCTGATGACAGGACTTGACGCGCCTCTTCTGGCAGAATTAAGGGAGCAGATCGACGAACTTTCCGATCTGTGCGATCTGATCAGCAGGGCGATTGTAGATGAGCCTCCGGTTGTGATCCGCGAGGGCGGCATGATCCGCGAGGGCTACAATGAGGAAGTTGACCGGCTCCGCAGCGCAAAGAGCGACGGGAAAAAATGGCTCGCGGATCTTGAGGCAAAGGAGAAGGAAAAGACAGGAATTAAAAATCTGAAAATCAAATATAACAAGGTGTTCGGTTATTATCTGGAGGTCACGAACTCCTACAAAGATATGGTTCCGGACTATTATATGAGAAAACAGACTTTGACGAACGCGGAACGCTACATTACGCCGGAACTCAAAGAGCTGGAGGATATGATTCTCGGGGCGGAGGACAGGCTTTATACGCTGGAGTATGATCTGTTTGTCGATGTGCGGGACAGAATCGCAAAGGAGGTTCTGCGGATCCAGGAGACGGCGAAAGCGATTGCCGGGATCGATGTATTTGCTTCGCTTGCGCTTGTCGCGGAGCGCAGCAATTATGTGAAGCCGGTTATCAATGAGAAAGGCGTCATCGAAATCAGGAATGGCCGTCATCCGGTGGTCGAGAAAATGATGGCGAATGATATGTTTATCGCGAATGATACGTATCTTGACAATGCAAAGAAGCGGATTTCCATCATCACGGGGCCGAATATGGCAGGAAAATCGACTTATATGAGGCAGACGGCCCTGATTGTGCTGATGGCCCAGATCGGGAGCTTTGTTCCGGCGGACAGCGCAAAGATCGGTCTGGTTGACCGGATTTTTACCCGCGTCGGTGCGTCGGATGATCTTGCGAGCGGGCAGAGCACTTTTATGGTGGAGATGACCGAGGTTGCGAATATCCTGCGCAATGCGACGAAAAACAGTCTGCTGATTCTTGACGAGATCGGGCGCGGGACAAGCACATTCGACGGACTCAGTATTGCCTGGGCCGTTGTGGAACATATCAGCAATCCGCGTCTGCTTGGCGCAAAGACTCTTTTTGCAACTCATTACCACGAACTTACCGAGCTGGAGGGCAAGCTGTCCGGCGTGAACAATTACTGTATCGCCGTGAAAGAAAAGGGAGACGATATTGTATTTTTGCGCAAGATCGTGAAAGGCGGCGCGGACAAGAGCTACGGGATCCAGGTCGCGAAGCTGGCCGGAGTGCCGGATTCTGTCATCGATCGGGCGAAGGAGCTGGTTGAGGAGCTTACGACGGCGGATATTACGGAGAAGGTGCAGGAGATCAGCGCGGAGTCGCAGAAGGTAAAGAAAGCGAAACCAAAAAAATATGATCAGGTGGACATGGATCAGATGGCATTGTTTGACACGGTGACCGATTCGGACGTGCTGCAGGAGCTGCAGGAGATTGATGTCTCAAATCTGACGCCGATCGATGCCCTCAATACGATCTACCGGCTGCAGAATAAACTCAGGAACCGATGGCAGAAGGCGGATTCTGAACATGCTGCCGGTACAAAGAACGACAGCTGAACAGGCGAATGGAGGCGCACGTGAATACGATATCAGTATTGAATCAGGAGACAATCGATAAGATTGCGGCGGGAGAAGTTGTGGAACGTCCCTCTTCCATTGTAAAGGAACTGGTGGAAAACGCGGTCGACGCCGGAGCGAATGCGGTTACGGTGGAAATCCGGGACGGCGGGACTTCGCTGATCCGAATCACGGATAACGGAAGCGGAATTGCGCCGGAGGATGTTCCGGTCGCGTTTCTGCGTCATGCGACGAGCAAAATCCGGGTGATGGAGGATCTGCAGACGGTCGGTACGCTGGGATTCCGCGGCGAGGCGCTCTCAAGTATTGCCGCGATTGCGCAGGTAGAGCTGATCACAAAGACGGTAAACAGCCTGACCGGAATCCGCTATCTGATCGACGGAGGTGTACAGAAAGGGCTGGAGGAAATTGGAGCCCCTGCCGGGACAACCTTCCTGGTGCGCAATATGTTTTATAATACGCCGGTCCGGAAAAAATTTCTGAAATCCAACGCGGCAGAGGCGGGATATATCAGCGACCTGATGGAGCGGCTGGCGCTCTCGCATCCGGAGATTTCGTTCAAATTTATGAATCAGGGACAGACGAAAATGCATACCTCCGGAAACGGGCGGCTGAAGGATGTTGTGTATGGGATATACGGAAGGGATATCTCGGCCAACCTGCTGCCGGTGGAAGCGGACTGCGGATTTTTTAGAGTTACAGGTTTTATCGGCAAGCCGCTGGTCTCCCGCGGCAACCGGAATTATGAAAACTATTTTGTGAACGGGCGTTACGTGCGGAGCAATGTGATTACGAAGGCGATTGAAGAGGCATACCGCCCGTACATGATGAATCACCGGTATCCGTTCACCGTGCTTGCGATTGAGATGGACGGAAAATATCTGGATGTCAATGTGCATCCGACAAAGATGGAGGTGCGTTTCTCCGATCAGATTGGCGTGTATGAACAGCTGCTCCGCGTGATCAGAGACATCCTGGAAAGCAGGGAACTGATTCCGGAGGTTTCGCCCGGCCAGGTGCGGGAAAGAAAGAGTTTCTCCGTTCATGGAAAAGCAGGAGAAAAGGCCGCTTCGGCCCGTGAGCCGGACCAGGAGGCTTCCGCAAAGATACAGGGACAGAGAGAAGAAGGTGCCGGTCAGGTTTCCGGTGCGCAGGAACAGAGCGTGAGGGAAGAAACGGATTCGGGCGAGGAGCTGCCGGAGCAGAAACCAGAAGAGGATCAGGAATGGAATGCCAAATCCCGGAGACAGGAGACAGATAGAGAAAACCATGGGGGAGATGCCCTGCTTGCGGCGGCAGTTGAGAAAAAGCTGGGGAAACCCCTCAGGAAAAAAATGAGTTATCCGGAGCCGTTTGAGAAAGTCAGGCGAAGCATGATCGCGGAGGATTCCGGAGGATTCCGGGGAAGCACAGGGCAGAAAAAACAGCGGAATCATACCGGAAATGAAGCGGATGGCGGCAATCCGGGGAAAGACATGGACAAGGATGAGCGGGAGCTCTGCGACCAGAAACCGGTCCAGATGGATCTGTTTGACAACAGGCTTCTTTCCCGTGAAAATGTGAAGGAGCACAGGCTGATCGGACAGGTTTTTGATACGTACTGGCTTGTGGAGTTTCGCGAGAAACTTTACATTATCGATCAGCATGCGGCGCATGAGAAAGTACTGTATGAGCGGTTTATGAAACAGCTGGCCGAAAAGCAGCAGACTTCCCAGATGATCAGCCCGCCGCTGATTCTGAGTCTCTCGATGCAGGAAGAGCAGCTTCTCGAAAGATATATGGATAATTTTACCGCCGTGGGATTTGAGATTGAACCGTTTGGCGGACGCGAATATTCCATACGGGCGGTTCCGGGGAACCTTTACGATCTGGCGGACCGGGATCTGTTTCTCGAAATGCTGGACAGTCTGGGCGACATCTCAGAACGGGCCGCGGCGCAGATCGTCAATGATAAAATTGCTCTGATGTCCTGCAAAGCGGCAGTCAAAGGGAACAACCGAATGTCGATGCAGGAGGCGGACGAGCTGATCGGAGAACTTCTCGACCTGGAAAATCCTTATAATTGTCCGCACGGAAGACCGACGATCATCTCGATGTCAAAATATGAGCTCGAAAGGAAATTCAAGAGGATACTGTAGAGGAAAGCGGCGTTTGACGCTGCCAGGGATGAATTTTGTGACTGCCGTGCGCTTTTGGGATTTTGCGGCAAAATTAAAAAGGACGGAAGGAGATCAGGACATGCGGGAATTCAGACAGGAAGATTTGAGGACGCTGGCATTGGAACTGCCGGATGAAATTTTAAAGTATAAACAGTGCGGAGATCTGAAGGGAGCGCGGGAAGCGGTCAGCCGCTGGATGGAGCGTCCTGTCGCGGAGGATCTGAAGAAAAGGATGGAGCTGGAACTGATGATTCTGGATGAGTATCCGTCACAGTTTCCCTATACGGGGGACGAGGTGGTCCGGATGATGGCGGATCTGCTTCCCGGTTTTGACCGGTCTGATCTGGACCGCATTGACCGGGACGGCCGCGCGGAGTGGGTGATTCTTGACGGAGAAAAACATTACATCCATAATATCATTCGGAATATCACCGGCAATGACAATGAGATTATTGCGAGAATCAGGGAGAATGGCACGGATGAGGCGAAAAAGAAGATTCCTCAGGAGAGTCTGACAGAAATTCTGACGCGGGCAAACGCGGAGATTATGGAAAACGGAGGATCAAAATGGAGATTCCATATGCGGACTTCCATTCGCCTGAAGGATGAACTGTTCCGGCCGGGCATGAAGCTGAAAGTGCATCTGCCAATCCCGGCGGAGCACCATCAGACTTCGGAGGTAAAGATATTGTCCCACGCGGATGGCTGCGTGACGATCGATCCGCCGGATTCTCTGTACCGCTCGATCTGCTTTGAAGATACGCCTGAAGAGAACCGGGAATTCTTCGTGGAGTATGAGTATACGGTTTCCTCAGTGTACCATGATTATTCTCCGGAGGATGAAGCCAGGAGCAGGAAGCTGCGTGGTGAGGAAAAAATTTCAGGAGGAGAGGCGAAGGGAGACAGTTCCGTGATTCCGGACCGGATTGTTCCCGGCACAGAACAGTGGGAGCTGTATACAAAAGAACAGTACCCGCACATCCGCTTCTCGCTGTATCTGACAGCTCTTGCAAAAGAGATTGTCGGGGATGAAAAACGGCCGCTTGAAATTGCGCGGAAAATCTATGATTACATCACCAGGAATGTCAAATATTCACTGGTGCGGGAGTATTTCCTGATCCCGGATATTCCGCAGTACTGCGCGCGGAATCTGCGGGGAGACTGCGGCGTGCAGGCGCTGCTGTTTATCACACTCTGCAGGATCTGCGGTGTTCCGGCGAAGTGGCAGTCCGGGCTGAACGCGAGGCCGAAGCCGGGGAAAGTCGGACCGCATGACTGGGCGATGTTCTATGCGGAACCGTATGGATGGCTGTTTGCCGACCCGTCGTTCGGAGGTTCTGCTTTTGACGATGGAGATGAACCCCGCAGAAAATATTATTTCGGAAATCTCGATTCTTTCCGCATGGTTGCGAACAATGCGTTCCAGCAGGCTTTTGCGGACGCGAAAAAATACCGGCCGATCGATCCGTACGACAATCAGACCGGGGAGCTTGAGTCGGAAGAGCGCGGCTTCGGAAGCGCGGATCTTATCACGGAACAGGAGATGCTCTCGGCAGAGAAAATTTCCTGACAGTTTGCCTGTGCAGCGGCAAAACCAGGAAGGAAAAGGAGGGGGATTTTGTGGCAGGAGAACAAAAGCCGCTGGTGGTGCTGACCGGCTCCACCGCGGTCGGAAAGACAGAGCTTTCCATCCGGCTCGCTGAGCAGATTGGCGGGGAGATCATCTCTGCCGACTCCATGCAGGTCTACCGCGGCATGGATATCGGTTCCGCAAAAGTGACGGTTCCGGAGATGCGGGGCATCCCCCATCACCTGATCGACATTCTGGAACCGGATGAGGAATTTCATGTGGTGCGGTTTCAGGAGCGGGCGAAGCGCTGCATAGAGGAAATTCATGCGAGAGGGAAAATACCGATTCTGGCCGGCGGCACCGGGTTTTACATTCAGGCGGTTCTGTACGACATTGATTTTACGGAAACCGAGTCGGACCAGAATTACCGCGGGGAGCTGGAGAAGCTCGCGGCCAGCCAGGGAGCGGACTGTCTTCATGAAATGCTGCAAAAGGTCGATCCGGAGTCGGCGGCCACGATTCACGCCAACAATGTCAAGCGGGTTATCCGCGCGCTGGAATTTTACCGCGAGACAGGGAAGAAGATTTCCGCGCACAATGAGGCGGAGCGGCAAAAACGCTCTCCCTACCAATTTGCCTATTTTGTCTTGAATGATGAGCGCGGCCGTCTGTACGCGAACATTGACCGGCGGGTAGATAAGATGATGGAACAGGGCCTTCTGCAGGAGGTTGCCCGGCTGAAAGAAAAGGGATACCACAGAGGGATGGTCTCGATGCAGGGACTTGGATATAAGGAGATTCTGGAATATCTTGACGAGGAAATTTCGCTTGACGAGGCCATCCGGATCCTGAAGCGGGATACCCGCCATTTCGCGAAGCGGCAGCTTACCTGGTTCCGCAGGGAAAGAGATGTGATCTGGGTGAATAAGGATCAGTTCGGGTACGATGATGACCGGATCCTGGAATATATGACGGAAGTTTTATACGAGAAAAAAATTCTGAAGCCTGCGGATGCAGAAAAAGGCGCGGCGGATTGCTGTCCACAGGAATAACGGGAAGAGACAGGAGAAGACGATAAAATATGCGACAGAATATGGAGCAGTTATACAGTACAATGGGAATCAGCCCCGAGGTGAAAGCCTTCGGGGACAGGATTCTGGAAAATCTGAAAGAGCGGTTTGACGCGATTGACGAGATGGCTGAGTATAATCAGCTCAAGGTCATTCACGCGATGCAGACCTGCCGTGTGAGCGCCGAATGTTTTCAGACATCGAGCGGATACGGATACAACGATACGGGCAGGGACAGGCTGGAAGATGTCTATGCGGCGGCGTTCCACGCGCAGGCCGCTCTCGTGCGTCCGCAGATCGCCTGCGGGACTCATGCGATTGCGGTGGCCTTGGCGGGAAACCTGCGTCCGGGAGATGAGCTTCTCTCCATTTCCGGAAAGCCGTATGACACGCTTGAGGAGGTCATCGGCATCCGGCCGTCTGTCGGCTCCCTGGCCGAATACGGAGTAACGTATGCGCAGGTCGACCTGCTTGAGGACGGCAGTTTTGACCTGGAGGGGATTCGGAGGGCAGTTAATCCCAGGACGAAGATGATCGAAATTCAGCGTTCCAAGGGTTATCAGACGAGACCGACGCTGTCTGTGGCGCAGATCGGGGAGGCGATCGCGTATGTGAAGAGTATCAATCCGGCGATCATCTGTATGGTGGACAACTGCTATGGAGAGTTTGTTGAGGCGACAGAGCCGACGGATGTCGGGGCAGATCTGATGGCAGGTTCTCTGATCAAAAATCCGGGCGGCGGCCTGGCGCCGATCGGAGGCTACATTGTCGGGAAAAAAGAATACGTGGACCGGGCCGCTTACCGGCTGACAACACCGGGACTCGGGAAAGAGGTCGGAGCTTCTCTCGGTGTGCTGCAGTCTTTTTACCAGGGATTTTTCCTGGCCCCGGTTGTGACTGCAGCGGCTTTGAAGGGAGCTGTTTTTGCGGCCAATGTGTATGAGAAGCTCGGCTTCCCTGTTGTGCCGGACGGGAAGGAAAGCAGGCACGATATCATACAGGCGGTGGAGTTTGGCACGCCGGAGGGTGTGATCGCATTCTGCCAGGGGATCCAGGCGGCGGCCCCGGTCGACAGCTACGTGACGCCGGAACCCTGGGCGATGCCCGGATATGACAGTGATGTGATTATGGCGGCCGGCGCTTTTGTGCAGGGATCTTCGATCGAGCTGAGCGCGGACGGGCCGATCAAACCTCCGTATGCGGTTTATTTCCAGGGAGGACTTACATGGCCGCACGCGAAGCTCGGAATTTTGATGTCGCTGCAGAAGCTGTATGAAAAAGGAATTGTCATTTTAGAACGGTAACACGGGTACTGCAGATAAAAACGGATGATTCCGCGGGGCAGACAGGAGGAAGGACGGAGGTGAGTGCAGGTCAGATGAGACGGGTAATTGTGGTGGGAGCGGGGGCTTCGGGCCTGATGGCGGCGATCACCGCGGCGCGGAACGGAGCGTCCGTCACCGTTGTGGATGCGATGGACCGCGCCGGCAAAAAGCTGCTGCTGACCGGAAACGGCAGATGCAATCTGACTCATATGGATGAGTATCCGGAGGAATCCTGCTTTGGTGCGGAACGCGGCTGGATCCGGGAGGTTATGCGGCAGATGATGCCGGAAGAGGTGCGGCATTTTTTTCTGGAGCTTGGACTTCCCACCTTTGAGAAGAACGGATACGTCTATCCGGTTACAGGACAGGCATCTTCCGTGACAGCGGTGTTGACAGCAGAGATGAGGCGGCTTAAAATAAAACTGAAGCTGTCGGAGAAAATTCTGGCTCTGGAGAAAGACGGAGAAGTCTGGAGAGTGCGGACCGGTTCCTGGTGCTACGAGGGCGATGCGGTAATTCTGGCCTGCGGTTCCAAAGCGGCTCCAAAAACAGGGTCGGACGGGAGCGGGTACGAGCTGGCGAAAATGGCCGGACATAAGGTCAGACCGGTATATCCTGCGCTGACGTCTGTCCTCTGCGAGGGAGATTTTTTTCAGACTGTGACCGGGGTAAGGTGCAGGGCCACGGTTTCTTTGTACCGGGTTACAAAGAAAGAGCCGAAATTGAAAGAAAAGCCGCAAAAGGGATCAGAGAGAGAAGCAGAGAAAGCATCCGGAAGAAAGTCAGAGGAAAAGCTGCTGCTTCGCCGGGAAAGCGGAGAATTTCTCTGGACCAGTTATGGAATATCAGGAATTCTTGTATTTCAGCTGAGCCGTTTTATATCCGCCTGCCGCAGTCCGGAAAAAGAACGAATCCTGGAGGCGGATCTTCTGCCGGATCTGTCAGAGGAAGAACTGAGCAGGATTCTTGCGGTCAGGGCGAAAACACTTGGACAGGAAAAACTGTCGGTGCTGCTTACAGGGCTTCTGAATGAGAAGCTGATTCCGGTTGTTCTGAAAAAAGCAGGAATGACAAAGAAGGATTCCTGTGAAAAACTGGTGAGGGACGGGAGGCTGGCTGAAGAGCTGGTCCGTGCGGTCAAGTATTTTCCGCTGATCCCGAAAGGAACAAAATCTTTTGACGTCTGTCAGGTATGCGCTGGAGGGGTCGATACAGAACAGGTTGACTGCAGGACGCTTGAATCGAAACTGCAGAGCGGTCTGTATTTTTCAGGGGAGATTCTGGATGTGGACGGACTCTGCGGGGGCTATAATCTGCAGTGGGCCTGGGCGAGCGGATATACTGCGGGACGGGCGGCCGCGCAGAGCGGTTCACTCCGTGATCAGAAATAGCGCTCTGTAAAATCTGGAGCAGAATGAAAGGCAGCTATAACCGGCAAACCAGAGAATACGGCTGTACAATATTTACATACAGCAATGATTTACGGAAAGAGAAAGGAGGAAAGCAACTATGAAAAAGGATGATCTGAAGCGGATATTTTACCAGTCGCTGACGGGGTTTGCCTCGCTGGCGCTGGCGATTCTGCTTTTTTTCTGCATGCGGTACTTTGATCAGATACGGGGAACCCTCACGTGGCTGATGGGAGTTCTCACGCCGTTTGTTTATGGAGGGGTGCTCGCCTATCTGCTGAAGACGCCGTGCAACTTTCTGGAAGTAAGGATCAGGGAAAAACTTCCGGAAAAAGCAAAAAAGTTTGCGCACGCGTCGACAGTACTGCTCGTGATGATCCTGACGATTTTTGTCATCTATTTTCTGCTCAGCATCGTGCTGCCGGAGATGGTGAACAGCATCGTCACTCTGGTCAAGGTTGTGCCGAGAGAACTGGACCGGTTTTCCAGATGGCTCATCAAGGAGCTTGAAGGCAATGAGGTGGCCCAGAATTATGTGAGCACCGGAATGGCAAATATTGAGAAAAAGATTCAGGACTGGGCGGGCAACGATCTTCTTCCCACGCTCCAGGGTGTGATGGGAGGATTCGCGAATACGGTAGGTTCCGTGCTTGGAATCGTCAGGGATGTGGTTATCGGAATCATCATCTGCATTTATCTGCTGCTTGGACGCAAGACATTCGCGCGGCAGGGCAAAGCTCTGATCTATGCGGTATTCAGGCCGGACTGGGCGGATAAGATTCTGGATGAGATCAGTTTTATTGATAAGACTTTTGTGGGATTCTTTGGCGGAAAGATTCTCGACAGCGCCATTGTCGGCCTGATCTGCTATGCATTTTGTCTGATCATGACGTTCACCATGGACTTCAAGAATGCAGTACTCATCAGCGTCATCATCGGAGTGACCAACATCATCCCGTATTTCGGACCGTTTATCGGGGCAATTCCGTCGGCACTGCTGATTCTGATCAACAGTCCGGTGAACTGTGTGATCTTTATCATCTTTGTTGTGATCCTGCAGCAGTTTGACGGAAATATCCTTGGGCCGAGGCTGCTTGCAAACAGCGTGGGACTTACCGGGTTCTGGGTACTGTTTTCGATTACACTGTTCCAGGGACTGCTCGGCTTTGTCGGGATCCTGATCGGAGTGCCGGTGTTTGCGGTCATCTATGATCTTGCAAGGAGAATGATCCGGAGAGGACTGCGCAGTCACGGCAGGGAGGATCTGCTGGAGATGGAGGAGGTTCCGGATTCGACAGAAAACGTGGCAGAAGAACCTGTGCAGACCGCTTTTGAGGGTGACGGAGGCGAGGAAAAACCGGGGCCGGATGCAGCCGCGGCGGGAAAATGAATTCTCGCGGAGCAGAGTGGAGATGCGCACGAATTTGAAGCGGAAAAATGCCGCTTGAACGGCACAAATTCGGCGCAGGGAACGAGCAAAACGAAAATCATTTTGTCGTTCCCTATAGATAGGGGATTCATCCTCATCTGATATAAAAAGAATGGAAAACAGACGGGAGGGCACGGCAGATGATACGCATCAGCGAGCTGAAATTGAAACCGGATCATACAGCGGAGGATCTGGAACATGAGATCCGGAAAATCCTGCGGCTGAAAAAAGAAGAGTTTACTTACGAAATCCTGCGTCAGTCCATCGACGCGAGGAAAAAGCCGGAGCTGTTTTATGTCTATACGGTGGATGTATCGCTTGCGCATGAATCATCTGCTGCGCGCCGCGCCAGAAATAAAAAGGTAACAATCATTGAACGGAAGGACTATTGGTTTCCGTACGAAAAGGAAGATTTTCACGCTTCAGTATGGGAATTGAAATCAGAAGCAGGAACAGGGGCAGAGGCGGCTCAGATGGCAGAGACGGACAGACCGGTCATTGTCGGGAGCGGTCCCGCCGGACTTTTCTGCGCGCTGATGCTCGCGCGTGCCGGTCTTCGCCCGCTTGTTCTTGAGAGAGGGCAGTGTGTAGAGGAACGGTTGCGCACGGTTGCGCATTTCTGGAGAACCGGGGAACTGGATCCGGAATCCAACGTACAGTTCGGGGAAGGAGGAGCGGGCACGTTTTCCGACGGAAAACTGAATACGCTGATTAAGGATCCGACCGGAAGAATCCGTTTTGTCCTTAAGACATTCGTGGAGGCCGGAGCCAGTCCGGATATTCTCTACCGCCAGAAGCCTCACATCGGAACGGATGTTCTGGTGGATGTGGTAAAGCATATCCGGCAGGAGATTCAGTCTCTCGGCGGGGAATTCCGTTTTGGTCACTGCCTGGAAAAGATAGAGCAGACCGGGGAGCGGCGGCTGCGGATTTTTGTCAGAAGCAGGAAGACTTTCGGGGAGACCTCTTCTGCGGATTCCGGACAGGAAGGGAGAGCGGATGAAACCGGGGGAAATTCCTGTTTCTGGAAAGATACGGCCGGCGGAACCCGGAAGGCTGCACCGGAAGATAAGAAGTATGAGATAGAGACGCAAAATGTTGTCCTTGCAATTGGGCACAGTTCCCGTGACACATTTCGCATGCTGGAGCAGTTCGGTCTTTCCATGCAGGCGAAAGCATTTGCGGTTGGTCTGAGAATGGAGCATCCGCAGGCTGCGATCAATCAGGCAATGTACGGGGAGGACTGCCCGTATGAGATGGAGGCGGCGCCGTACAAGGTTACGCACAAATGCGGGAACGGACGCGGCGTCTATTCTTTCTGCATGTGCCCGGGAGGATACGTGGTGAATGCTTCCTCGGAGCCGGGACGGCTGGCGGTGAACGGCATGAGCTATAGTAAAAGGGATGGAGAGAACGCGAACAGCGCGATTGTGGTCACGGTTGCGCCGGAGGATTACAATGCCGTGCGGCCGCTTGACGGGATCCGGTTCCAGGAGCAGCTTGAGGAGGCGGCTTACCATTGCGGAAACGGAAAGATACCGGTGCAGCGTTATGGAGATTATAAAGAGAACAGGAAGACGGACAGGATCGGCTCTGTGCGTCCGCAGATGAAAGGCGGCTGCGAACTGGCGAATCTCCGTGAAATTCTTCCGGAAGAACTGAATCAGTCTCTGATTGAGGGAATCGAAGCCTTCGGGAAAAAGATCCGGGGATTTTCGGATGAAGACGCGCTGCTTTCCGGTGTTGAGAGCCGGACGTCCTCCCCGGTCAGAATCCTGCGGGGGGATGACTGCCAGAGCTCCGTCCCCGGAATTTTTCCCTGCGGGGAAGGCGCCGGATATGCCGGAGGGATCACCTCGGCGGCGGTGGACGGGATCCGGGTAGCGGAGGCGGTCTGCCATATCATAAGCCGGCGCTGTAAAGGGCGGCAGTAAGGTAAGATGGGGGAAACGGCATGGAGGATAAACTGGAAAAGCTGAAAAATTATATGCAGGATCTGGGAAGCGTGGCCGTCGCGTTTTCGGGAGGCGTGGATTCCACGTTTCTGCTGAAAACCGCGCATGATGTGCTGGGAGATAAAGCCATCGCGGTAACGGCCAGATCCTGCTTTGTTCCGGTGCGCGAGCTGGACGAGGCCCGGGAATTCTGTGAAAAAGAAGGCATTCGGCAGATTTTTGTCGAGGCGGATGTGCTTCATATAGAAGGGGTCGCCCAAAATCCCAGGAACCGCTGTTATCTGTGCAAGAGGGCGCTGTTTGCAGAGATTGAGAGAGAAGCGGAAAAAAACGGCGCCGCATACGTTGCGGAGGGATCAAACCTTGACGATCTCGGCGATTACCGGCCGGGGCTGCAGGCCATAGCCGAACTTGGCGTTAAAAGCCCGCTGAGGGAAGTCGGACTGACCAAGCAGGAGATCCGCGCGTACTCGAAAGAACTCGGACTTCCTACCTGGGAGAAACCGTCTTATGCCTGTCTGGCTTCGCGGTTTGTCTATGGAGAGGAGATCACAATGGAAAAGCTCGCCATGGTGGATCAGGCAGAACAGCTTCTGCTTGACCTCGGATTCCGGCAGATGCGTGTCCGTATCCATGGGACAATGGCCCGGATTGAGCTTTTGCCTGAGCAGTTTGGAAAAGTGATGGAACAGGGAGTCCGGGAAGAGATCACAGCGAAATTCCAGGAATACGGATTCACTTATGTAACGCTTGATCTGCAGGGATACCGGACCGGCAGCATGAATGAGACGCTGAAAAAATGAAGAGTGAAGCTGTCAGGAGAGCGAGAAGTGCATTTGAGGAGACGGAAAAACAATGAAAATAGAGGAACTGGTACAGAAAGCGGATACCATCACGGTTATAGATATGAGACACCGCGAAGACTACGAGAAGGAAACGTTTCCAGGGGCCATTCATATGGGAGAGGAGATTTCCAGAGAGAAACTCGAATGTATCCCAGAGGACCGGCCGGTCTGTTTTATGTGCTATACGGGACAGAAAAGCGACGAGACGGCGAAAGAGCTGTCGGAAGAAGGAATCGAGGCGTACAGTCTTGAAGGCGGATACCGGTCATACCTGCGCTATAAACTGCAGAAACTGACGACGGGTGAGCAGAGCCGCATGGAAGAGCGGACCAGACAGGCTGAGCGCAGCATCATCAAAAAATTCCGGCGGGAGCTGTGGTGCCGTTTTACAAAAGCCATCAAAGACTATGAGCTGATTAAGGACGGAGACAAGATTGCTGTCTGTATTTCGGGCGGCAAGGATTCCATGCTGATGGCAAAACTGTTTCAGGAATTATACCGGCATGGGAGAAGGAACTTTGAACTGGTCTTTCTCGTCATGAATCCGGGGTATAATGCGGTAAATTATCAGACAATTCTTGACAACGCGAAGCTTCTCCAGGTGCCGGTCACGGTATTTTATTCACAGATTTTTGATATTGTGGCGGATGAGGAAAATTCGCCCTGTTACCTGTGCGCGCGGATGAGAAGAGGCTTCCTCTATAATAAGGCGCGCGAGCTTGGATGCAATAAGATTGCGCTCGGACATCATTATGATGACGTGATCGAGACGATTCTCATGGGAATATTGTACGGCGGGCAGGTACAGACGATGATGCCGAAGCTGCACAGTGTGAATTTTGAGGGAATGGAACTGATCCGGCCTCTGTACCTGATCCGGGAAAAGGATATTATCCGCTGGGCGGAATATAATCAGCTTCATTTTATCCAGTGCGCCTGCCGGTTTACCGAAAACTGCGCTTCCTGCGGAGGGACGGAGAAAGGCTCGAAGCGGGCGGAGGTCAAACGGCTGATCCGCCAGCTTGCGGCGGAAGATCCTGTGATTGAAAGCAATCTGTTCAGAAGTGTTGAGAATGTAAATCTTCATACGATTATCGCCTACAAGAAAGACGGAGTGCGGCATCATTTTCTGGAGGAATATGACAGATGAAAAAAGGAAGGAAATATCTGATCTGGACAGCGGGCATGCTTCTGGTTTTTCTGCTGACTGCCGTGTTTGACGGCACGAAGGCGGAAGCCGCGAAACCATCCGCCCTTCATGTGGAAGGGACAAAACTTGTAAATGCGAAAGGAAAAACCGTGCAGCTTAAAGGAATCAGCACGCACGGGCTTTCCTGGTTTCCGGAGTATGTGAACCAGAAAGCGTTTACTTACATGAAAAAGAAATGGAAGATCAATGTGGTGCGTCTGGCGATGTACACGGCAGAGTACAATGGGTACTGCACCGGAGACGATCAGAACCGGAAAAATCTGGAAAAGCTGATCGATAACGGTGTTCGTTATGCCACAAAAGCGGGACTATACGTGATCATCGACTGGCACATCTTGAGCGACGGAAATCCGGGAACATATCAGACCCAGGCGGTATCCTTCTTCAAAAAGATGGCAAAAAAATATAGAAAATATTCGAATGTCCTCTATGAAATCTGCAACGAGCCGAACGGCGGCGCGGACTGGAATACGATTCGTTCCTATGCGGATACAGTCGTAAAAACCATACGGAAATATGACAAAAAAGCAGTCATTCTTGTCGGCACGCCGACGTGGTCGCAGGACGTGGATGCGGCTGCGAAGGATCCGCTCAGAGGTTATGGCAATCTGATGTATACGCTGCATTTTTACGCAGGGACGCATGGACAGTATCTCCGGGATAAAGCGCAGGCAGCTCTTACTGCCGGTCTTCCTCTTTTCGTATCCGAATTTGGCATCTCGGACGCGTCCGGAAACGGCGGCCTGAACACGGCGGAAGGAAAGCAATGGCTGGATTTTCTTGATAAGAACAAGATCAGTTACGTTGCCTGGAATCTTTCGAACAAAGATGAGAGCTCGGCTCTGATCGGATCTTCCTGCCAGAAGACGACAGGATGGAAAAAGAATGATCTCAGCGACTGGGGGAAATGGTATACCGCCCGGTTATCCTGAGTGCGAAAATTCAGGACTGCGAGAGCATAAAATAAGATACAAGGTTCGTGTATGCATGCCTGCGAACAATACAGAAAACCTGTCATTGGCAGTTTTTTGCATACTAAGGTATTGAAAAATGGGAGAAATCGGAATGATTTCTCCCGTTTTGCGTTATACTATGACTGAAGCGGGACAGAGAGATCTGCAGCCGCTGTATATGGAAAGCGGCCGCTTCTGTTGTCCCGTAAAACGTTCACAAAATGTTCACAAAAAACAGGGTTGACAATATCCAATGCAAGTGTTATAGTTCAAATAGAACAAAGGGAACAAATAGAATAAATACCACAGAAAGGAAAGATGATTTATGTTAATGCCGAGTATTTTTGGAGAAAGATTATTTGATGATTTTATGAGTTTTCCGTTTGGCGGTTTCCGTTCGGATTCGCTGATGAAGACAGATGTGAAAGATCTGGGCCAGAATTATGAGCTGGATATTGATATGCCGGGGTTCCAGAAGGAGGATATCAACGCGGAGCTGAAAGATGGTTACCTGACGATTCAGGCGGCGGCAAACAGAAGCAATGACGAGAAGGACCAGCAGGGCCGCTATATCCGCCGCGAGCGTTATTCCGGTTCCTGCCGCAGAAGCTTCTATGTCGGAGAGGATGTAACGCAGGAGGACATTCACGCGAAGTTTGAGAACGGTATTCTGAGACTTGAGGTTCCGAAGAAGGAGCAGCAGCCGAAAGTTGAAGAAAATCATTTTATCGCGATTGAGGGATAAGAACGGCAGCTGATGAAAAAATCAGAATCAGAAACAGAATGAAAAGAAGCGGGGAGAGATCCCCGCTTTTCTGCGTTTGCAAAAATACAGAATTTAAGAAAACATTTCGTGACAAATTCTGCAAATGAGATTATACTGAAAAAAACAAACGAGAAACGGGGACGATGTTTATGGTAAATCGTGCGGACAGAAGATGCGTCGGTATCCTTGTCGTGATCACTTTGCTGCTGTGTGTACTGGCTGGCGGGAGATCTGTGTCTGTTCTGCAGGCGGAGGAACAGACGGTATCCCAGAGCGCGGAAGAGCAGGGAACGTACACAGTTCCGGACGGCTGGAGTGAGGATACGTCTGCGGAAACGGAAACAGGAAAGGTTTACAAATATGCAGAAAAACTGGAAGAAGAGACTTCTTCGTCAATCACATGCAGTTATATGACGACGAATTATATGATTGCGGAGTATGAACAGCTGCGGGACATGCTCACAAATGATATTGTGTACAGCAGGGTGAACGCTCAGATCAGTACGAACGCATCCTATACAGACAATAAGGATTATCTTTATATTCTGACGGCTGACGATGCGTCGCTTGATTACCGGGAGATCTTTTACTATGTAGTCGGGGATCTGAGATGTTTCTGCGTGACAGTGAAGGAATACCGCAGTGAGGCGGATGAGGCGCGAAGCGCGCAGAAAGCGACGCCGGAGGAAGCCGGGAAAAAGATTGCCGCGGCTTTTACATGGAATTAGCAGCGGCGGAAAACAAAAGTATGCCTTCCGGGCACAAACATTCCGAAGAACATACATGAATTTGCGGAAGAAATTCGGCGCAGTAAGTTTTATGTAAAAAATAACAGGAAACTTGAAGGGAAGAATTTGTTATGATTCAGGATATTGGTACAGGAAGATATCGCAATGAATACCGGCCGACTGTCCCACAAAAGGACAGCCGTATGCTTTGCTATCGGAAAAATGAGATTTTTTTGAGAAAACAGGAAAATGGTCTTTCATTTTTGACCTATGAAGAGGTTGAAAAGGCACAGCCGGAGGAAGCCGGCGCGTATACGTACCTGTTTGCAGTCGATGGGATAAATTATTACCTGGTACAGGATCTTTTGGAGGAAAAATTTCCGGGGGCAGAATGGATGAAGATATCCGGACTGAGGCAGAATGGTCCTGCAGAGGCTGCATTCGCCGGAGTGACGGGCTATCAGCTCTGGGGATGGTACCATGCGCGGCGTTTTTGTCCTGCATGTGGAAAGCCGATGGTTCACGATGAAAAAGAGCGGATGATGAAATGTCCTGCGTGCGGTCAGACGGAATATCCGAAGATCTGTCCAGCTGTGATTGTCGGGGTGATGCATGGAGACAGGCTGCTTCTGACGAAATATGCGGACCGTGATTTCAAGCGGTACGCACTGATCGCCGGGTTTGCCGAGATCGGGGAGACGATTGAGGAAACGGTGCACCGGGAAGTGATGGAGGAGACCGGCCTTAAAGTAAAAAATCTGAAGTACTACAAGAGTCAGCCCTGGTCTTTCACGGATACGCTGCTGTTTGGATTCTTTGCCGAGCTTGACGGGGATGATACGGTCCATCTTGACGATCATGAGCTCTCTCTTGCAAGATGGTGCACCAGGGATGAAATTCCCGAGAATGATGGAATAAGCCTGACGCGGGAGATGATGCAGGTATTTAAGGACGGAGGTCTGTGAGCAGAGCAGGTTTCTGCCGTGGGGTGCTGACTTTGGTTTATCCGGGTCGCGCGGAGAGCAGGAGGAAAACATCCTCCTGCTCGATCGTTTAGCAGGAATGCTGATGCAGATATTTCTCCCGCGTCGCGAGTCCGCCGCGGATATGCCGTTCCTTTTTGTTTACGTCGAGTACTTTGCGCGTCTCGGCAGCGAGAGAAGGGTTGAGCTGGCCGAGACGTTCCGTCACGTCTTTGTGTACCGTACTTTTGCTGATTCCGAATTTTTTTGCGGCGTCGCGCACGGTGGTGCCGTTGTCAATGATATAGTTTGCTATGTTAAGTACCCGCTCTTCTATGTAATCCTTCAAGGAAAAATCCCCCGGGAAGCCTGTTTTTACAGTGTATGCAGAGGTCGGAAAGGTTATGAATCAGGGAAGGTCGGGTAATGGATGGGAGATGAGCGAGATGAAGACCAGCAGGGAAATGGCAGCGATATGGAATGTTACGGAACGTACAGTTACCGCATTCTGCAGATCCGGAAAAATTCCCGGCGCAGTTAAGAATGGTAAAAACTGGCAGATTCCTGATGAGGCAAAAAAGCCGGCAGATGGTCGCTCTTCATCCGGAAGATATGGTAAGAAAAATACAAAAGGAATAAAGCCTCTTCCAATTGGCATTTCTGATTATGCCCGTGCACAGTCAGAGTATTACTATGTCGATAAGACGCTGCTTATTAAGGATTTTCTGGAACGGAGGCCACTGGTATCGCTGTTTACAAGACCGAGAAGATTTGGAAAAACTTTGAATATGGATATGCTCAGAGTTTTCTTTGAAATATCAGAAGAAGACACAAGTAAGTATTTTCGGGATAAAGCTATCTGGAAATGCGGCAGTGAATATCGCTCCCATCAAGGAAAGTATCCGGTTATTTTTCTGTCCTTTAAAGATGTGAAATTCGATTCCTGGAAAGAAACGATTGATAAGTTTAAGGGACTGCTGCAGGCCGAGTTTGGAAGACATCTGGAATTACAGAAAAGCGATGGGCTGGCAGACCATGAGAAAGAATATTTTGCAAAAATTCTGGCCGGGAACGCAGATGAAGTGGAGCTTACATCTTCTTTGGAGAATTTGTCCAGAATGCTGGCGAAACATTATGGAAGGGCTCCGGTCATTATTATCGATGAGTATGATACGCCGATTCAGGAAGGGTATTCGAAGGATTTTTATGATGAAATCATCAGCTTTATGAGAAATTTTTTCTCAGGAGCTTTTAAAGATAATAAGAATCTTTCCTATGGTTTTCTTACCGGAGTTCTGCGTATAGCTCAGGAGAGCATCTTCAGCGGTCTTAATAATCTGACTGTAAATTCTGTGATGGATGAAGAATACGACAGCTACTTTGGATTTACCTGTCAGGAAGTCCATGAGATGCTGGAATATTATGAAATGATGGACAAAGAGGCAGAGCTTAGAGAATGGTATGACGGTTATCTGTTTGGAAGTACGGAAATCTACAATCCCTGGTCTGTAATCAGCTATATTTCGAAGGGATGTATTCCGCAGGCATACTGGGTGAATACAGGAAAGAATGAAGTGCTTGAAAATGTCTTGAAGGCTGCTGCGGAGGATATTACAGAAAAGTTATATGCTTTATTACAGGGAGAGCAGGTTATTGTGAGAATTGACCAGAATGTGGTATACAGATCCCTGACGGAAGATCCGGCTAATATCTACAGCCTTCTGCTGGTGGCAGGATATCTGAAAACGCTGAAGAAGGAGCTTCAGGCAGATGGCACATATTTATGTGAGGTTTCTATTCCAAATAAAGAGATTGCGGTAGTTTATAAGAATGAAGTGTTATCACATTTGCTTCAGATTGGGGCCATTACAAAAACCACGGCAAATAAGATTGCGGAAAGCCTTTATGCAAATGATTTTAAAAGGCTTCAGAAAGCGGTTGCAGAGTATATGAATAAGTCTGTCAGTTTTTATGATGCCGGTGCAGAGGGTTTTTACCATGGACTTACGCTTGGTCTGGTTTCTTTGATGGATAATCACTATAAGATCAAATCGAATCGAGAATCCGGGGACGGAAGGTATGATATCAGCCTGATTCCCAGAGAGAGTAAGTATCCAGGAATTATCATGGAATTAAAATGGAAGAAAGGCCTGGATGCAGACGCACTGGAGACATTGGCTGAAGAAGCACTGACACAGATTAAAGATAGAGAGTATAATTCTGAAATGCGGGAAGAAGGAATAAGAAATATACTGAAATTTGGAATTGCATTTTCGGGCAAAAAGGTAAAAATTAAAGCAGAGTAGTTCATGAAGATATTTACAGGGGATCAGGAGAGCCAAAATGAAACAGACAGACACAAAAGAGGAAAGGATTCAAAAAACTGAAAAGTCCGTGAGGCAGCCAGCCAGGAACTTCCGGAAAACCGGAAAACAGGGCGTATATCAGCAATTGACACATGAGTTCCCGCCGTTTTATGACGAGAACAGCCGAATTTTGATCCTTGGGAGTTTCCCTTCGGTCAAGTCACGGGAACAGCAGTTTTATTACGGCCATCCGCAGAACCGTTTCTGGAAGGTTCTTGCGGAACTGCTGAAAGAGCCTCTTCCTCTGAGTGTGGAGGAAAAGAAGGCATTTCTGCGCGGAAACCATATTGCCCTGTGGGATGTGATCGATTCCTGCGAGATTATCGGGTCGAGTGACAGCAGTATCCGAAATGCGAAGGTGACGGATCTGAGCCTGATTCTGGACAGCAGCCCCATTCAGCGGATTTATACGAATGGAGGAACAGCGAAACGGCTGTTTGAAAAATATCAAAGGGACAGGTATGGGGCTGAGGCTGTCGGTCTTCCGTCGACCAGTCCGGCGAACGCGTCTTACTCTCTGGAAAGACTGGTGCGGGAGTGGCAGTGTATTCTGGAAACGTTGGGTTAAATAACAGTGAATTTCCATAAACGGGGCTGTCGGGAAGAGGAATAACGGATTTGTAACAAGCCCTGCCAGACATTTTCCGACGGCCCTCGTTTTGTGTTCCGGCAAATTTATCTGTAATATTATGATGCCAGGGTCGAAAGGTCATGCGTTCCATGTTCACATGGAAAAGCATGACACTGAGACCCCAAAAACACCGAAAAGGAGCCATTTTTCATGGAAAAATGTGCGGATTTGAGGTGTTTCAGAATTGCGTGAGCATGAAATGCGGAGCAATTCGTGGCATCATGGGGGCAAAATCCCTTTTGACCCCAGCATCATATTACGGATAAAGTGCTGTACGTTCAGAACCTTTGCGAAGCATATATCAGGGAACTGTGTTCTGCTTTGCAGCGCATTCCTGTATCATGCGGTACATATCGCCGAAGCCTTTGTTTTCCTGTTTCGCAAGGCGGGCAACACTGTCGTTTTCCGGATAATACCGGGGTTCCCCATCAAAATGGCAGCATTTCACATCTGCCGGTCCCCAGGGCGTTTCCAGGGAGATAATCCGGCGCTCCAGGCGGGTGCGGTTCATTTCAATCATACGGATGCCGATCGTCGTCGTGTTCTGGAAAATGATGGATTCCATCTCCCGGCGTTTTGTGGGAGGGCAGAGCACTGTGAGCATCCAGGCGGGCCTGTTTTTCTTCATATAGATCGGCGTATAATAGACGTCGAGCGCACCGGCTTCCATCAGGCGGTCAAGGGTGAAGGCGAGCGCCTCCCCGGTACAGTCGTCGATATTTGTCTCCAGTTTCAGGATCGGAGGTTCTGGACTGCCGGATTTGGCAGGCTGACCTGGAACAGAGTTCCCGGACAGAGGATCGTGCCGGGAAGTATCTGCTGACGTGTCAAAGTCTGCATGCTGACTGAACTGCAAAGTCTCCGGGCTGCAAGGCTGGAGATTCTGAGAACTTTCCGCTTCCAGCAGCATTGCCCGCAGAACTCCGGTAGTGGCATAGTCGCGTTTCCCTGCTCCGAGCCCGACGCGCACAATGCGGAATTCCTCCGGGAGAGCGGCGCCCGTGTGAAGGGCGGCGGCGATGGCGGCCCCGGTCGGAGTCACCAGTTCTCCCTCGATCGGTCGTATGCGCAAGGGCAGGCCGTGAGCGGAGACAATGGCTGATACGGCGGGGACGGGCACCGGGATCAGCCCGTGCTGGCAGCGGATCATGCCGGTGCCGTCTGTCAGAGTGGATATGACGGTCAGGTCCGGATTCAGGTTGTCGATACAGATAGCGGCAGCGGCGATGTCCACGATCGAATCGACGGCTCCGACTTCGTGGAAGTGAACTTCCTCAATGGATTTTCCGTGTACATGAGCTTCTGCTTCCGCCAGGATCGTGAAAATGCGGGAGGCGAGAAAGAATGCTCCTTTCGTCAGATTTCCATGTTCCAGGATATGCAGAATATCGTGCAGATTGCGGGCGTCATGGTGGTGTTTATGAGGAGTTTCTTCTGTATGGAGGTGGACTGCAGGTTCCGGAACTTCATGAGGGAGCGGGTGTTCGGCTTCCGTGTGAAAATGAGCGGTTCCAGAACTATCATGGCGGAACACGTGGCTGGTTTCTGTGTGAAGGTGTGCGGTTGCCGAAACCTCATGCAGAGGCAGCTGTTCAGCTTCCGTGTGAAGATGAGCGGTTCCGGAACTTTCATGACGGAATACATGGCTGGTTTCTGTGTGGAGATGGACATGCCCGGAGTCCTCCTGGTGATGCCCGTGTGTATGCCCGCTGCCGTGCAGATATTCCATGTCATGATCGTGGTTGTCCTGATCGAGGATTACGTTAAAATCGCAGGCGCGCAGGCCGGATTTAAATACGTCGGTAATCCGGATTGTATAACCGGTAAGCGGCAGACTGGCGAGCCCCTCTTCAAGCACTTTCCGGTCGGCTCCAAGATCCAGCAGAGCTCCGACTGTCATATCTCCGCTGATTCCGGAGTTACATTCGAGATACAGTATCTTCTGATTCATTTAATTATCCCCTGTCTTTTAAAATTATGATGTTGGGGTCAAAAGGTATTTTGCCCCCATGATGCCACGAATTGCTTCGCATTTCGTGCTTCCGCAATTTTGAAACACCTCAAATGCAGATTATACCAGGTCGCCTCTTTGAGCGATGGGTGACAAACTCGTATCAGCGGCGGGATTCAATCAGGCAGGTCCTAAACTGCGGCAGATAACAGAAAAAGTATAGCACAGAGGGAAAAAGCGCGCAAGCGGCGCGCAGACCGGACTTGAAAATTACGTAAAATACCCCTATAATGGGGCAGTAATATTTGACAAAAGATGATAAGGGAGAAAATAATTTATGAGAACAGACAGTATTATTCTGGATGTAGACGGCACGCTCTGGGATTCCACGCCTGTTGTGGCGAAAGCCTGGACACGCGCGGTACGTGAGGGAGGCTGTACGGATATGACTGTGACTGCAGATATGCTGAAACAGCTTTTTGGAAAGACCATGAAAGTAATCGCCGATCTGCTTTTGCCGCAGACAGACGAGGAGATACGGTATCGTATCATGGATACCTGCTGTGAATATGAAGAGCAGGGACTGGAGGAAGATGAAAGCGACCTCTGTTATCCGGGAGTGGTCCGGACGGTAAAAAAGCTGTCTGAAAAATATGCCGTCTGCATTGTGAGCAACTGTCAGGCAGGCTATATCGAACTGTTTTTGAGAAAGACAGGGCTTGCGCCGTACGTCCGGGATTTCGAGTGTTATGGTAATACCGGAAGGAACAAAGCGGATAATATAAAACTTCTGGTCGGAAGAAACTGTTTCGAACGGCCGGTCTATGTGGGGGACACGCAGGGAGATTTTGAGGCTTCAGAGGAAGCAGGTGTTCCGTTTGTGTTTGCGGCCTATGGATTTGGAAATACCGAAGGAGCGGCCGCTGTGATCAGGACGTTTGAAGAACTTGCCGATGTTCTGGAACCGTGCTAAAAGATGAAAATGTCTCAGCGTCTGTGTTGTCAGGTAGGGGACGAAATGTGCGGCAGGAAAGGGAAGCAGGAAATTTCAGAAGCGGACAGGCATCGGGGAAGCGGACGCGAAAAGTGACGGTGCCGGAATGCAGGAAGACTGATCGGACTGAATTACTGGAGGAAAGTTATTATGAATGTAGAGTTGCATCGTTTTACCAGGCCGTGTGCGTGCGGTCATGAACATAAAATTACAGTGAAAGGTGTCTGGATCGAGCCGGGGGCAGTGAGCAGGCTTGGAAAATTACTGAGAGACTATAAACACCCGGTGATCGTCTGTGACGCGAACACAAAGAAGGCGGCGCTGGAGAGCATGAAGGATTATTTTGCGGCGCTGGAGGTTCTTGAGGTGACGGGCAGTGATATCCACGCAAACGACAGTTATGTGGAGAAGGTGCAGAAATGTCTTGACGGTGAGGCGGATGTGCTGGTTGCGGTCGGTTCCGGAACGATTCATGATCTGACACGCTACGTGGCATATACGAGGGGGCTGAATTTTATTTCCGTGCCGACAGCTGCCAGCGTGGATGGATTTGTGTCGACAGTCGCCGCAATGACCTGGCATGGAATGAAGAAGACGCTCACAGCAGTGGCGCCGATGTATGTGCTTGCGGACACGGATATTTTTGCAAAGGCGCCGTTCCGGCTGACAGCGTCCGGTATTTCAGACCTGATGGGGAAATATACTTCTCTGCTGGACTGGAAAATAAGCCATATTGTGACGGGGGAATATTACTGTGAGACCGTCAGCCGTCTGGAGTTTGAGGCGGTGCGTGAGGTGGAAAGCGTGCTGGATCAGATCAGAGACGGAAATCCGGCGTGTATGGAGAAGCTGATGTACGCGCTGATTCTGTCCGGTCTTGCGATGCAGATGATCGGGAATTCCCGGCCGGCTTCCGGTGCGGAGCATCATGTCTCGCATCTCTGGGAGATGGAGATTATAAACGATTATATAGACGCGCTGCATGGCGAGAAGGTGTCAGTCGGCCTGATTCTCTGCCTGGAATATTATGAGAAAATCCGAAAAGCGATTGAGAAAGGAACCTGCAAAGTTGTGGACGGACGCGCCTATGAGACGGAACTGCTGCAGGAGACGTTTGGGGCGAAAGGGAAATACCAGGACGCTCTTGAAGAGAACGATCCGAACCTGATGGAAGGACTTGATCTTGCGGATCTTGAATCAAAGCTGCCGCTGATCGCGCAGGAGCTTGCGGCCCTGCCGGAGAGCGGCAGAATGCGCCGTCTGCTTGCCGATGCCGGCTGTGTGACACGCATGGAAGATCTGGGGATGTCCGCGGACAAAAAGGATCTGACGCTGCGGCTCTGTCCGTATGTCCGGAGGAGACTGACGCTGCTGCGGCTGGCGAAGAACTTCTCTTTTCCGGGGAGTCTGTATTGATTTATAGCAAACGACAAAAATATTTGCCGTTTGCTATAAACCCTCCGGGGGGCTGAATGTCCAGCGGACATTCGTCCGGCGCCGGTTCTGAGTGCCGGTGGCACTCGTTTAGAACCGACCGGAACGGAGTGGAGATGCGCACGAATTTGAAGCGGAAATGCAAAACAGAATGGTGTTTGAATGGAGAGGGCAGATAAATGAAACGTATTATTTTTATGGTATTAATGAATCTCTGGTATGTGCCGTACGGCATGTTCTGGCTGTGCCGTATGGCGGCGCATCCGGAACGGTATACAGAGCAGCAGAAATTCGGTCATCTGAAAAAGATTGACAACAGGGCAATTGCGGGCGGACGTGTGACGATTGAGGGGCACGGGATGGACCGGCTTCCGGAGAAAGACGGATTTATCATGTATCCGAATCACCAGGGGATGTTTGATGTGCTGGCGATTCTGAAGGTGATGGAGCGTCCGTTTTCGGTTGTGTTTAAAAAAGAGCTGAGCAATATCTTCTTTGTGAAACAGGTGATTGCGTGCTTCGGGGCGCTGGCGATCGACCGTGAAGATCCGCGTCAGGGAATGAAGATTATCCTGCAGATGGCGGAAGAAGTAAAGCAGGGAAGAAATTATCTGATTTTTGCGGAAGGAACGAGGAGTAAAAACGGAAATCAGCTTCAGGAATTTAAAGGAGGAAGTTTTAAGGCCGCGACAAAGGCAAAATGTCCGATTGTTCCGGTCGCTCTGATCGATTCCTACAAAGCGTTTGATACGAGTTCCATTGCGCGTCAGAAAGTACAGGTACACTTTCTTGAACCGATTTTGTATGAAGAATATCAGAAAATGAAGACGACGGAAATCGCCGCCATGGTAAAGGCGAGAATCGAAGCGAAGATTGGGGAGTGTGAAAATGCTGTGCAGGAAGCGTGAGAGAGGCAAAACAGAATCCGAAATGGGACGAAATCCATAAATGGGAAGGCACTGTGAGAAACATGGGGGAGCAGAATTGAAAAACCGGAATGTGTATCAAGAGAAGTGCCGTATGACAGAAAAATGAAATAAGGAAGTATATTTGGAATGTACAGGGAATCATTTACAGGAAAAAGCTGTCAGCCGACAGATTCTGCCGATGTGCTTGCGATTCGCCCGGCGCAGGAAGCGGACATCCCGTACCTGCGGGACATTTACAACTATGAAATTGAGCACTCGACCGTTATTTTTGATATTCATCCGAAGTCTCTGGAGGATAGGCTGGCATGGCTTGGCGCGCACAACTGCGGCAACCATCCGCTGCTCGCGGCCGTGGCGGACGGCAGAGCGGTGGGGTATGCCAGCCTGTCCCCGTATCGGCTGCTTGAAGCATATCATGAGACGGTGGAGCTTTCGCTTTATGTGGACCGTGCGTACCGCGGACGCGGGATTGCCAGGAAACTGATGCAGGCGATTCTCGACGATGCGAGGAGCCGCAGCGATATCCACACGGTGATCTCCGTCATCACAAGCGACAATGTGGCCAGTATTTATCTGCATGAGAAGTTTGGGTTTACCTGCTGCGGAACGATGCGGGAAGTGGGACGCAAATTCGGGAAACTGCTGGATATCGTAAATTATCAGCTGATTGTATGATGCCAGGGTCGAAAGGTCATGCGTTCCATTGTTCACATGGAAAAGCATGACACTGAGACCCCAAAAACACCGAAAAGGGGCCATTTTTCAAGGGAGAAAAATGCTGCACCAGCAGCTGATCTCCTGCGCATAAAAAAAGACTGCATGGAAACAATAATCCTGAATAACAGTAACAGATGATCAGGAGGGATGTTATGGCAGTCAGTCAGATGAGAGGAAAACAAAGTGTCGAATTTCACGAAGCGCCTCATATCATCGGCAGCGCGTCGGTCGCAGGACCAAAGGAGGGAGAAGGACCGCTCGGTGAAGCGTTTGACCTGATCGCTCCGGAGGCAGAATTCGGGGAAGATACCTGGGAAAAGGCGGAGAGCACGATGCAGAAGGAAGCGCTGCAGACAGCGGTCAGAAAAGCCGGACTTTCTCTCTGGCAGATTCGGTATCTGTACGGGGGAGATCTGCTGGCACAGCTGACCGCGACGTTTTTTGGAAATGAGGAGGCAGGCGTTCCCATGTTTGGCCTTTATGGGGCGTGTTCGACCTGCGGGGAATCGCTGACGCTTGCGGCGATGGCGGTCGCCGCGGGCTATGCGGACCATACGGCGGCGCTGACTTCCAGTCATTTCGGCAGCGCCGAGAAAGAATTTCGATTTCCTCTGGGATATGGGAATCAGCGGCCCCTTTCGGCTACCTGGACGGTTACCGGAAGCGGAGCTTTTATTCTTGCTGCCAGGGGAGGTCATGTGCGGGTCACCGGGGTGACGCCTGGAAAGATTGTCGATATGGGTGTACGCGATAATATGAACATGGGGGCCTGCATGGCTCCGGCGGCCTGCGACACAATTTACCAGAATATGATGGATTTTAACCGCCAGCCGCAGGATTATGACAGAATCATCACGGGGGATCTCGGCTATGTCGGGCAGACGATCCTGACCGACCTGCTGAAAGAGAAAGGTTTTGATATTTCAGAGCAGCATATGGACTGTGGGATTGAGATTTATGACCGCGAAAAACAGGATACGCACGCCGGAGGAAGCGGCTGCGGCTGCAGCGCGGTTGTGCTGGCGGCGCTGGTGCTTCCAAAGCTTTGCCAGGGAATCTGGAAGCGCGTGCTGTTCGTACCGACGGGAGCTTTGCTCTCGAAGGTCAGCTTTAACGAAGGGCAGACGATTCCTGGGATCGCGCATGGGGTTGTGCTGGAGCATTGCTGAAACGAAAGGAGTTTTCCATATGGACTATATCAATGCTTTCTGGGTGGGCGGCCTGATCTGTGCGCTTGTTCAGATTCTGCTGGAGAAGACGACGCTGCTTCCGGGGCGCGTCATGGTGATCCTCGTCTGTTCGGGGGCGGTGCTTGGGGCGCTTGGCCTGTACGGGCCGCTGACTGAATTTGCGGGGGCGGGAGCGTCCGTGCCTCTGCTCGGATTCGGGAACGTTCTTTGGAAAGGCGTGAAGGAAGCCGTGGACTCGGAAGGACTGCTGGGTCTGTTTGCGGGAGGATTTAAGGCGAGTGCGGTCGGGATCAGTGCGGCTCTTATTTTTTCCTATCTTGCGAGCAGGGTATTTGAGCCCAGAATGAAAAAGTAGGGAAAAGAAGATAAATCAGCCAAAAGGATAGTGAAACAGAAGTATTTTGTGCAGCTCCGGTCATATTTAAGACAGGAGCTGTAATTTTTTCTTGACAAACAACCTTGCGGGACCTATAAAATGTTAAGGAAATCAGGTACCGCCAGACACGTGCGGATATGTGACGCTTATTGCCCACGCAGGAATAAAGTGTTGCATTATAAACGGGAGGAATGCCAAAATGACAGAGAGGGAATTTTTGAGCGAGGAGCTTCTGGAAGGATGGCTTGCGGTATCGTTGTCCATTATCAATGAACGGCTGGTGTCCGCGATGACGTTCAATGAGTCAATGGTCTGCAACCTTCTCTATCGTCAGGAACGAAAAGAAGGCGCTCCCCTTACGGCGACAGATCTGTGCGGCAGACTGCGGATTCTGAAGCCGCAGATGAATGTGATTCTGAATCATCTGGAAGGGGATGGACTGATCAGCCGGGAGAGATCCAGCACGGACAAGAGGAACATACATATCAGACTCACGGAGCGGGGGACACAGGTATATGAAAAGGCGCATCAGGAGATTCTGCGGCTTCCGGACGGACTGATCGAGAGGCTGGGAGAGGACAAGATACGCAGTCTTGTCCGAATGCTGAAGGAAGTGACGGTCTGCTTTGGACAGATGATGGAGGAAGAAGCAAGAACAAAAGAGCGGTTTCCAAAAAGCGGGCAGGAGGAGACTGGAGAGACAGACGGGAGCGGAGAAGAGAATCAGACCGGAAAAACGGAAGGGAACAACGGTCCAAAAGCTTCCGGCGGGAAAACAGGGGATATGGAAAAAACAGAGGGAAACAGGGGAAAAGGAAGGAAAAGAGGCAGGAGGAAACAGGAATGAAACGGGAATTTATGAATCAGGTGAACAAAGTTGTGCTGGAAGTGCTGTACCGCAGCTTTCGCGTACTGTACCGTGAGGACAGCCGCATACGCCAGGAGATCGAAGGATGGGCAAAAGATCTGACGCTGAAACTGGTCTGCGGTCCCGGCGGCGCGGCGCTTGCGGTTCGGCATGACAAAACGCACGGAATTGTGAAACTGAAGCGGGCGCAGAAAGCGGATATCACGATGCGGTTTAAGTCGGTCGAGGGCGCGTTCCAGGTGCTGAGCGGGCAGAAGAGCGTGGCGGACGCCTACGCGGCTCATCTGTTCTTCCTCGAGGGGGATATTTTCCAGACCATGAGCTTTGTGCGCTGCGTCGAATATCTGGAAGGCTACCTGTTTCCGGCATTTATGTCCAGGAGGATCTTAAAGGAGCTGCCCGGAAAGCAGATTCCGGCGATTCAGGTCTATGCGCTTGCCCTGCTGGAAAACGGAAACTGAACATTTTTGCGGCAGATCTGATGTGCGCTGCCTGCAGAGGGAGCTTTGTCTGTCCGCGAAGACAAAAAATAAGAGAAACGATCAAAAAGCGAGGATAAAACGAATGGCATCATATTTTGAATTTACGAATCCCACCAAGCTCTGTTCCGGAAAAGGAGCGGTTGATAATCTGGAATATGAACTTGAGATACTGGGTGTGCTCCACCCGATGGTACTCAGTGACAGCGTGCTTGAGAAAATCGGAACACTGGGGATCGTGCTTGACGTCCTGCACGCGGTTCAGACAGGGCGTATTTTTACGGATATTCCGAGAGACAGCAGCGTCGATGTAGTGAATCAGATTGCGAAAGAATATCGCGAATTTGGCTGCGACGGTCTGGTTGCGGTCGGCGGCGGAAGCGTGCTTGATACGGCGAAAGGGGTTCGGCTGCTGATCAGTCAGGACGCGGACGATCTTCTGGAACTGATGGGCTGCGAGTGTCTGCCGAAAGGAAAACATGTTCCGTTTGTGGCGCTGCCGACAACGGCGGGCACAGGCAGTGAGGCGACGCCGGTTGCCGTCATAAAGAATCCGGCTCTCCATATCAAAATGGAATATATCTCGCAGCATATTATGCCGGACGTGGCGATGCTTGATCCGAGAATGACAATGACGCTTCCGCCAAGAATCACGGCTTCCACCGGGATGGATACGCTCTGTCACGCGATTGAAGCCTACAGCTGCATGCAGAAAAATCCGGTCAGCGATGCCTACGCCGCGGCCGCGGTCACACTGGTGCGGGATAATCTCGTGAAAGCGGTGCGCCATGGCCGCTCGAAAGAAATCAGAATGGCGCTGGCGAATGCAAGTTATCTGGCGGGAGCCGCTTTTGGCAACAGCATGGTCGGAGTTGTCCATGCGGTTGGGCATGCACTCGGCGGCGTCTGTCATATCCCGCATGGCGACGCGATGAATATCCTGCTTCCCGCCGGGATGATTTTCAACCGGAAAGTCTGCCATGATACGTACAGTGAACTGCTGCTGTATCTGGCAGGGCCTGAAGTCTATCAGGCGACGGAACCGGGGAAAAGGGCGGATCAGGCGATCCGGGAAGTGATAAAGCTGAGAAGGAAGCTGCATGAGCTGACCGGCCTTCCGCAGACACTTAAAGAGGCAGGGGCCGATCCGGCGCTGTTTCCGCAGGTGGCCAGGACGGCGCTGAACGACGGAGCCTGCATTGTGAATCCGCGTGAGGTTACATTTGAGGCGGTTATGAAGATTCTGGAGAAATGTTACGAATAAAGGCCGGGAAGGAATGACAGGTTGATGGAGACTGAGAGAATAGTAAAGGAACAAAGAGAATGGTTTGCCAAGGGAAAAACCCGGTCCGTGAAATGGAGGATCGGGGCCCTGCAGACGTTGAAGAGAGCAATTTTGAAGTATGAAGATGAGATTCACGAGGCGCTGAAACAGGATCTGGGGAAATCGCCGGTCGAGGGGTATATGTGCGAGACTGGAATGGTGCTCAGCGAGCTGTCCTGGATGATCCGGAATCTGAGGCGGCTGGCCGGAGAAAAACGCGTGAGGACGCCGCTCGCGCAGTTTCACGCGAAGAGCTTTACTTCCCCGGAGCCTTACGGCGTCGTGCTTGTGATGTCGCCGTGGAATTATCCGTTTATGCTGTCGGTGGAACCAGCGATCGGAGCGATTGCCGCGGGAAACTGCGTGGTGATCAAGCCGAGCGCCTATGCTCCGGCAACTTCGCATGTGGTGGCAAAGCTTATGAAGGAATGCTTCGCCCCGCATTTTGTCGCCGTTGTTGAGGGAGGAAGGGCGGAAAACACAAGCCTTCTGGCGCAGAGATTTGATTTTATCTTTTTCACGGGAAGCGTCAGGGTTGGAAAACTGGTGATGGAGCAGGCGTCAAAAAATCTGACGCCCGTCTGTCTGGAACTCGGCGGAAAGAGTCCGTGTATCGTGGACCGGACGGCGAATCTGAGGCGGGCGGCCAGCCGGATTGTTTTTGGAAAGTACTTGAATCTGGGTCAGACCTGTGTTGCTCCGGATTATCTGTTTGTGCAGGAAGATGTGAAGGAGACGTTGCTTGCGGAGATCGAAAAATGTATCCGCAGGCAGTTTGGGAAAAATCCGCTGGATAATCCAGATTATGGCAGGATTGTGAATGAAAAGCATTTTAAAAGGCTGCTTGCACTGATGGATAAGGAGACCGTCAGGATCGGAGGAGAGACGAGAGAGGAGACGCTTCAGATTGCGCCGACCGTGCTGGAAGGGATTACTCCGTCCTCTCCGATTATGAAAGAGGAGATTTTCGGACCGATTCTTCCAGTTATGACTTTCCATGAGATTTCGGAAGTGATCACCTACGTGAACCGGCATGAAAAGCCGCTGGCTTTGTATCTGTTCACAAACAGCCGGAGCACGGAGCGGAAGATTCTGAATTCCTGCAGCTTCGGCGGCGGCTGCGTCAATGATACGATCATTCATCTTGCCACCTCCGCGATGGGATTCGGAGGCGTCGGAAACAGCGGGATGGGGAGTTATCACGGAAAAGACAGCTTTGAACTGTTCTGTCATCGCAGAAGTATCGTGAAGAAGTACAACTGGATCGATCTTCCGATCCGCTATCAGCCGTACACCTGGTGGAAGCGGGCGCTTCTGCGTATGTTTCTCCGGTAGACAGCTGTACCGGATAGGAGGATGACCCCGCACTGCGGGAAAAACCATAAAAAAAGCGGGCCGTTTCAGAGAAATCTGTGCGGTCTGTTTTTATGCGCAGGCCCGGGCAAGGAAACCAGCTGCTGATGCAGCACCCGGGCCGCGCGGGCGAGCAGGAGGAAAAGCCGCCTCCTGCTCGATTTACAAATTTTTCCCTGTGACACAAAAAGCCTCCGTCGGATGCTGGACATTAATACTCTGGAATGATATGATAGCAATCGATGTTGAAAGTCCGCTGAGAAAGGGAAAGGAAAATTGCGGCGAAAAAACGATTGGGGAGGAAGGTATGGCAGACCAGAAGATTAAGGTTGCAAAATTCGGAGGAAGTTCGCTTGCGGATGCCGCGCAGTTCCGCAAGGTAAAGGAGATTGTGAACGCAGATCCGGCAAGGCGCTACATTGTGCCGTCTGCGCCCGGCAAAAGAGATAGCGGCGACGAGAAGGTGACAGATCTTCTGTACCGGTGCTATGAAGAGGCGAGCAGCGGAGGACGCTACAGGAGAATTCTGAATAAAATCCGCGGCAGGTATCAGGAAATCATCGATGATCTTGGACTGGAACTGTCGCTTGACAGGGAATTTGATCTGATTGAGAGGGCCTTTCTGGAGCATGCCGGCGCGGAGTATGCGGCGTCGAGAGGAGAATACCTGAACGGGATTTTGCTTGCCGCATGGCTTGGCTATGAATTTGTGGATGCTGCCGGAGGAATCCGTTTCGACAGGAACGGAAATTTTGAGGATGAGAGGACGAATTTCTTTCTGGGAGACCGGCTGAAGAAGGTGGAGCGGGCCGTTATTCCAGGATTTTACGGGTCGGATGACGCGGGAAATATTCACACGTTCTCGCGCGGCGGTTCCGATGTGACGGGGGCTGTCGTGGCCCGCGCGGTCAGAGCGGATCTCTATGAGAACTGGACGGATGTGCCGGGGTTCCTGCTTGCGGATCCGGGAATTGTGGATAACCCGAAGAAGATCGACGTCATGACGTTCGGAGAACTGAGGGAACTTTCCTACCGTGGGGCGACCGTGCTGCATGAAGAAGCGGTTTACCCGGTGCGCCGCGAGGGGATTTCGATCCATATCCGCAATACAAATCATCCGGAGCAGAGCGGCACCGTGATCTGCCGCAGTATTCTGCCGGAAGATACGGTTCCGGTAACCGGAATTGCCGGAAAGAAAAATTTTACAGGTATCAGTATCGCCAAGAACCGGATGAACGCGGAGGTCGGCTTCTGCAAGCGGCTGCTTGAGGCATTCGAGGAAAACGGAATCGTCTGTGAGCATCTGCCGTCCGGGATCGATACAATCAGCGTGATACTTCCCCGCGATGAGTTCCTTGCGAAACAGGAGAACATTATGGATTCTCTGCACCGCCATCTGCGGCCGGACAAGATCGAGATCGATGAGGACATGGCGCTTGTGACGGTGGTCGGGAAAGGCATGCGTTCGGTCTGCGGCATTGCGGCCCGCTTTTTTACCGCGCTTGGCGATGCGGGAGTCAATATCAAGATGATCGACATGGGCTCCAATGAGATTAACTGCACGATCGGCGTCAGCAACCAGGATTTTGAGACGGCAATCCGGGCGCTGTATGAGGCGCTGGCACGTTAAGATGGACATAGCCGCTCGGGGCAGGGCGCGGTTCGATTGCATTGTATGAAACTTTTGGTACGTTAATCGAAACGAAATGAAGACTGAAAAATTTGCGGATGGATCTTGAAAATTGAAAGACATAGGAGAAGAATTATGAGACTGATTACATATATGGAAAGTAATGAGGAAAGAATTGGTGTGCTGTCGGCAGACGGGGCGGGAGTATATTCTCTGCCATATCCGGATATGCAGACGGTTATTGAGATGCCCTGGGAGGAACTGACCGCCGCGGTCAGAAGAGCAGAGAAAGAAAACGCGGTTTCTCTGCGTTCGGTCAGGCTGCTGGCCCCGATTCCCCGTCCGCGTCAGGATGTCATCTGCCTGGGCATCAATTACCGCGCGCATGCGAAGGAGGCGGCTGGCTATGACAAAGAAGCTTTTTCGAAAGAAAAACCGATTCCCATCTATTTTTCCAAGCGGGTGACGGAAGCGGTGGCGCCGGAGGGCTTTATTGAGAGTCATCCCGGCCTGGTACAGCGCTTGGACTATGAAGCGGAGCTGGCGGTAATCATTGGAAAAACAGCCCGCAATGTCTCTGCGGCGGATGCGGCGAACTATATTTTCGGCTACACGGTGCTGAACGACGTGTCGGCCAGAGTGCTTCAGACAACTCATAAACAGTGGTATTTTGGCAAGGGGCTCGACGGATTTACGCCGATCGGCCCATGCATCACGACGGCGGATGAGATTGCGTTTCCTCCGGCGCTGTCAATTAAGGCCCGCGTCAACGGAGAGCTCCGGCAGGATTCCACCACGGATCTGCTGATCACCGGCATCGCGGAGATCATCGAGGAGCTGTCCTCGGGCATGACGCTGCTTCCGGGGACGATCATCGCCACAGGGACTCCTTCCGGCGTGGGTATGGGATTTGATCCGCCCCGGTTTTTAAAGAGCGGCGATGTGGTGGAGTGCGAGATTGAGAAGATCGGAGTTCTGCGCAATGTTGTGAGATGACGGTACCACAATGAATGAAAGCCGATTGCTCCGCTGCTTCGCAGCTTTCGCAATCGCCGCCGATATTCGCAATTCATGCCACTCACATTTGTTCGTGTCACTGTATTGCTCATACCGTCTTGCCCGTCCGATGTCCATTCGCCGGTGCATGCCGAGCATGCCCGCCGATGGCCGCCGTCCGGGGCTTTCTCGCTAAAAAGAAATTCAGTTTAATTATCGGGACTGGACGAATATTTTAAATGGGTGTAAAATTTAGGAGGTTTTTGTATAAGTTATGAAAGGAAAGAAGGTGAGCTGACTTGTTTTTGCTGTATTTCATCTTGTGGATTATTTTCAACGGAAATATCACACTTGAGATCTGTCTGATCGGTCTTGTCGTCGCGGCGGTCATGTTTGCATTTACCTGCAGATTTATGGATCACAGTCTTGCGAAGGAACGGACGATGTTTGTGAAGGCGTGGAAATTCCTGTGCTATGCGGTGATTCTAGTAAAGGAGATCGTCAAGGCGAATTTTGCCGTGATGCATATGATCATCTCCGAGCGGGAAGAGATTGAGCCGGCGCTTGTAATGTTCCGCTCTGACTTGAAAACGCCGACATGCCGCACACTGCTTGCGAACGCGATCACGCTGACTCCGGGAACGATCACGGTATCGCTTGAGGAGGATGAGTACGTGGTGCATTGTCTGGATGGAAGCCTTGCAGAGGGGATTGACCGCTCAGTCTTTGTGGACCGGATCTCCGGTCTGGAAGAGGGCACTGTGACAGAGGAGGGAAACGTGTATGAATAGTGGAATAACAATGCTGGAACAGGCGTATTATGGGCTGTTCACAGGCGCTTTGATCTTTCTGGCGCTGATGGTTGTGCTCTGCCTGGTCCGGGCGGTGGTCGGTCCGAGGATTGCGGACCGGATCGTCGCGATCAATATGATGGGGACGATGATCATGGTCATGATCGCGATTCTGGCGCTTCTTCAGCAGGAAGGATATCTGGCGGATATCTGCCTGATCTACGCGCTGCTCAGCTTCCTGGCCGTGATCGTGCTGACGCGGGTTTACATGGGAGTTTATCTTGCAAACAAGGAAAAGGAGGAACAGAAACATGGCGGTGATTGAATGGATCAGATTTCTGGCCGGAGCGTTCCTTCTGCTGTTCGGACTCGCGATCTTTGCGATCGAGATGGTCGGCGTGTTTCGCTTTAAATATGTGCTGAACCGGATGCACGCGGCGGCGATGGGCGACACGCTCGGCATCGGATTTTCCATTGTGGGTCTGATTCTGATGAATGGATTTAATTTTATTTCGCTGAAATTGTTTTTCGTCATTTTGTTCCTGTGGTTTTCTTCTCCGGTATCTTCCCATCTGATCGCTCGTCTTGAGGTTACGACGGATGAAGAGAGAGAGAAGCATTACCGCATCCGGAAGCTGTCCGAGCTGGAAGCCGAACTGGCCGCCGAAAAAGAACAGGAGAGCGTAAAGGCAGAGAAAGGAAAGGAGGATTAGGCTGTGCAGATTTTTATGTATATTCTTCTTGGATTTCTGGTCGTGTGCGCAATCGCGGTCAGTGTTTCAAGAAACCTGCTGAACGCGATTGCGATCTTTATGTCGTACAGTCTGGTCATGTCGGTCATCTGGCTGCTTCTGGAGTCTCCGGATCTGGCGATCACGGAAGCCGCGGTCGGAGCGGGTGTGACTTCGGTTCTCTTTTTCATTACTCTGAAAAAGATTCACGCGATGATTGAGATGGACGACGGCGGAAAAAAACAGGAAGAAGAAAAGGAGGAAGGAGAAAATGAGCCGGAAGATCAGTGAAGAATCATATCGGAAAACGCGTTCCTTCCGACTTCATCAGTGGTTTACGGGAGAGAAGGATCTGTTCCTGGATCAGGTGGAGATGAAGCCGCAGGAACCGTTTACGGAATCCAAAAAAGTAAAGAAAAAAAGAGAGAAGGAAAAACAGAAAATGCTGGACCAGATCTACAATCTGGAACGGAACCGGAAGACAGGGCCTTTCCAGACACTGTACCGGGTCGTCAGCGTTCTGTTCTGTATCTGTATGGTGAGCCTGTTTCTCGTGGCGGTCTCCTATCTTCCTCCTCTTGGAGATGCCGGGAATCCGGCAAACAATGAAGTGCCGCAGCGCTACATAGAGAACGGGCTTCAGGAAACGGGCGCTGTCAACATTGTCACGGGCATGATTCTGGATTACCGTGCGTTTGATACGCTGGGCGAGTCTCACGTGCTTTTTATCGCGACCTGCGCGGTGCTGATCCTGCTGCGTCTTGATGGCAACAAGAAAAAACTTCAGGAAGAGGAAGCAAGCGACAGCGCGCATGAGCCGGAGAATGACGTGATTCTGCAGACGGTCGCGAAGATCGTGGTTCCTCCGATCATGATTTTTGGAATCTATGTGATTCTCGGAGGTCATCTGGGACCGGGCGGAGGTTTCTCGGGCGGAGCTATCATAGGCGCGGGCCTGATCCTGTATCTGAATGCGTTCGGCTTCGAGAAAACGGAGCGCTTCTTTACGGCGAAAACCTACAAATGGATGTGCTTTGGCGCTCTCGGCTGCTATTGCCTTGCGAAGAGCTACTCCTTCTTTACGGGTGCGAACCATATTGAGAGCATCATTCCGCTTGGAACGCCGGGTGCGATCTTAAGCAGCGGCCTGATCCTGATTCTTAATATCTGTGTCGGCATTGTCGTCGCCGGCACGATGTATACATTCTATGTGATGTTCCGGAAAGGAGGATTCTGATATGGATTTATCAAATCTGATGCACAATTATCCGGAGGCTGTGTCGATGATTCTGTTCGCGATCGGCTTTTCCAACCTCCTTCTGCAGAAAAACCTGATCAAGAAGATCATCGGCCTCAATATCATGGATACGGCGATGTATCTGTTTCTGGCACTGAAGGGTTATATTGTCGGCCGCTCCGCTCCGATTGTCACGGATGGCGTCCAGAGTGTGGAAGCGTATATCAATCCGATCCCGGCGGGTCTTGTCCTGACGGGCATCGTGGTTTCCGTGTCGGTGAGCGCCCTGATGCTGTCGCTCACAATCCGCCTGTACCGCAGGTTCCACACACTGAATCTCGATGAGATCTCGACCATGCTTAAGAAGGAGGGCCTGTGATGCAGTTTGTACAGAATCTTCCTTTTATTTCCATCATTGTGTCATTGTTCTCAGGTTCTCTGTCCTCGATCATGGGAGGAAAGAAGGCGAAAAGGCTGAATCTGGCCATGATGTCGCTGGTGGCGGCGATGTCGCTTATGGTATTCCTGTTTGTTCTCGGGACAGGTGAGAGCTATGTCTATATGATGGGACATTTCCCGGCGCCGTGGGGCAATGAGATCCGCATCGGCGTGCTTGAGGCAGGGATGGCGCTGTTTTTCTGTGTGGTCATGCTGCTGTGCGTGATCGGAGGATATCAGGAGCAGGCGGCGGAAATTGAGGATGAAAAAAAGAATCTCTATTATATCATGATCAATCTTCTGCTCTGTTCGCTGCTCGCGCTGATCTACACGAACGACCTGTTCACGGCCTACGTGTTCGTGGAAATCAATACGATCTCGGCCTGCGGTCTGATCATGATCAAACAGAACGGGCGGACGATCGAGGCCGCGACGCGCTACATGATCATGAGTCTTCTGGGCTCCGGTATGCTGCTTCTCGGCATCTGCTATCTCTACGATGTGACGGGGCATCTGCTGATGAGCAATATAAAAGAACAGGTGGAGATCATCCACCGGACAGGGCAGTACCGTGTTCCGCTTCTCGTGGCGGTGGGACTGATGTCGGTCGGTCTCGCGATCAAGAGCGCGCTGTTTCCGTTCCATGCATGGCTGCCCGACGCCTATGGATATTCCACGGTATCGTCGGCCGCGATTCTTTCTTCGCTGGTGTCCAAGGGTTATATATTCCTGCTGATCAAGATTTTCTACCGCGTGATCGGGTTTGACGTGATCCAGGACAGCAAAGTCGTCAATATTCTGTTTATTTTCGGCATCCTGGGCATGATCATGGGATCAATCAGTGCGATCCGCGAGAATAACATCCGCCGGATGGTCGCCTATTCTTCGGTGGCGCAGATCGGTTATATCTATATGGGCTTCGGCCTTGCGACGGAGGCCGGTATTATGGCCAGTATTTTCCATGTTCTGTCCCATGCGGCGACGAAATCTCTGCTGTTTCTTTCTGCGTCAGGGATCACGGACTCTTCGAACGACAGCACGGATTTCTTTGATCTGACGGGAGCGGGGTACCGCAACAAACTGGCCGGCATTGCGTTTACGGTCGGAAGTCTCTCGATGGTCGGCTTCCCGGCTCTGTCAGGCTTTATCTCGAAACTGCTGTTCGCGCAGGCGGCAATTGGAGATGGATGGAAAATGTTCCCGGCTCTGATCGCGCTTGCTGTCAGTACGGTTCTGAATGCCGTTTACTTTATGAAGACGGTAATCCGCCTGTACACGCCGGAACGGACTGCGGGCAGAGAAGGCTTCCGGGAGATCCATATGACAGAGAACAGGACAAAATCAGCCGCCATGCTGTGTCTCGTCGCTTTGAACCTGATCTTGGGACTTGGTTCGGCCCCGATTGTGAGAATGATCGAGCAGGGACTCGGGATGTTTGCATAGGAGGAGAGAAGAATGAATAGTTGGATTTTGCTGCCGGTATGCCTTCCCGTGATCGTGGGCGCCTGCCTGCTCATCTCGCTGGCATTTGACCGGAGAAAAGACGCGTCCGGGCCGTCCGAAGAGGAACTGAAAAGGCTGCACATCCTTGTGTTTTTTACCCTCATCGCGACGACGGTTTTCACGCTGGCTCTGGTGTGGGCGGGAAAAGGAAGCCTCGCGCTGTTTGAGATTGTGAAAGGAATTCCGGTTTATTTTCAGATTGACGGAGCCGGCAGGCTGTTTGCGGCGATCTTCTGCATTGCTTGGACGGCAGTCGGTATTTACGCGTTCACCTACATGCCGCATGAAGGGAAAGAGAAGCAGTTCTTCGCTTTCTATCTGATCGTGTTCGGCGTGCTGATCGCGCTCGCGTTTTCCGGAAATCTTGTGACGATGTATCTGTTTTATGAGCTGATGACGGTTACGTCCGCTCCGCTTGTGCTGCACAACGGTTCGCGGGAGGCGATCATGGCTTCCCTGAAATATCTGTTTTACTCGATGTGCGGCGCATATCTCGGACTGTTTGCGCTCTTTTTCCTGTATCAGAACTGCGACACGCTCACCTTTACCGCGGGCGGGACGCTGAATCCGGAGCTTGCCGCGCAGAACGGCACGATTCTTCTGATTGCCGTTTTCGCGGCTTTGATCGGTTTTGGCGCGAAAGCCGGTATGTTTCCGCTGCACGCGTGGCTTCCGACCGCGCATCCGGTGGCTCCGTCCCCGGCGTCCGCGGTGCTCTCCGGCGTGATCGCGAAGGCCGGCGTCCTCGCTGTGCTTCGCGTCGTCTACTATGTCGCCGGCGCGGATTTCCTGCGTGGAAGCTGGGTACAGACCGCATGGATGACGCTTACGCTGCTCACGGTCTTTATGGGATCTCTGCTGGCATTCCGCGAGCCTGTCTTCAAGAAAAGGCTTGCCTACTCGACGGTCAGCCAGGTGTCCTACATCCTGTTCGGCCTCTCGCTTTTGAGCCCGACCGCTTTCGAGGGAGCGATGCTGCACACGGTATTTCATATGTTTATCAAGTGTACACTGTTCCTCGTGGCCGGAGTCTTTATCGTCAAATGCAATAAGACGAGAGTGGATGAACTGGACGGAATCGGAAAGCAGATGCCGGGAACGCTGTGGTGTTTTACTTTTGCGTCCCTTGCCCTGATCGGAATTCCTCCGACAAGCGGCTTTATCAGCAAGTGGTATCTGGCGCAGGGAGCTCTTGAGGCGAATGTCGGAGTCTTCGGATGGCTCGGTCCGGTCATACTTCTTGTAAGCGCGCTTCTCACGGCCGGTTATCTTCTTCCCGTTACGATGAAGGGATTCTTCCCCGGGAAAGATTACCCGTCCGTGCCAAAGGACGACGCGCCGAAGGGAATGCTGTACCCGGTTTTGTTTCTTACTGCGATTGCCGTGCTGCCCGGCGTTATTCCGAATCCGCTGATCGGCTTTATCAGCAGGATCGCGGATCTTGTATTTTAGAGAGGAGGAGAGGAAATGAATGCAGCTATTTTGGCAGTAGTCGTATTGCTGCCGGTTCTGGCAGGCGCGCTGATTCCTTTCATCCCGTTTAAAAACAGACTCTGGATGATGGTTTATATCGAGGCGGCCGTGCTTCTTGTGACGATTCTGATGTTTGTGACTTTATTTAACCAGCCGCAGGAGGAGTTTGTCCTGTTTCGGTTTGCGGGAAATCTGTCGCTCAGTTTTAAGCTCGACGGACTTGGCTCCGTGTTCGCGGGACTGGTCGCGTTTCTCTGGCCTCTGGCGACGCTGTACTCGTTTGAGTACATGAAACACGAAGGACATGAGAAATATTTCTTCATGTTTTACACAATGACTTACGGCATCACGCTCGGCATCGCGCTTGCGGAGGACATTGTGACGATGTACTGTTTCTACGAAGCGCTCAGCATTGTGACGCTGCCTCTGGTGATCCATACGCTGACGAGAGAAGCGATCCTCGCGGGCCGTACGTACGTCTATTACATGCTTGGAGGAGCGGCATTCGGCTTTATCGGCCTGGCGTTTGTCCTGATCTACGGGACAACCTCGAACTTTGTGCCTGGCGGCGTTCTGGATTTTGCGAAAATCGGGGATCACAGAAACATGATCCTGTTTACTTATGTGATGTGCTTTTTCGGCTTCTCGATCAAGACGGCGATCTGGCCGTTCTGTTCCTGGCTGCCGAAGGCCGGCGTCGCCCCGACACCGGTTACGGCCCTGCTTCACGCGGTGGCGGTCGTGAAGGCGGGTGCGTTCGCGGCCATGCGTGTGACTTATTACAGCTTCGGCGCGGATTTCCTGCGCGGAACATGGGCACAGGGCGTTGTGATGGCCGCGGTCATCATTACGATCGTCTACGGCTGCAGCCGCGCGGTAAAGGAGACGCATATGAAGCGCAGGCTTGCGTGGTCCACGGTCAGCAACCTCTCCTATGTGTTGTTTGGAGTCGTGCTGATGTCGCCGCTGGGACTTGCGGGCGCGATGAGCCACATGGTATTCCACGCGTTTATCAAGATCTCGGCTTTCTTCTGCGTGGGCGCTGTCATTTACAAAACGGGGCGCGAGTATGTCCATCAGCTGAACGGTTTCGGATACAGAATGCCGAAGGTATTCGTGGTCTTCACCATATCTGGTCTGGCTCTGATGGGTGTTCCCGGCCTTGCGGGTTTTGTCAGCAAGTGGAATCTTGTGAAAGCGGCGCTTGACGCGGGAACAGGAGCGGCTTACCTTGGAATTGCCGCGCTTCTGGTTTCGGCGCTTCTCACGGCGATCTATATGATGACGATTGTGGTGCGTGCGTTCTTTCCAGGAAAGGATTTTGATTTTTCCACGATTTCGGATGTGGAAGATCCGAACTGGATGATGATTCTGCCGCTTACGGTGTTCACGATAGCGATTATTTATTTCGGCGTCTGCTCCGGATGGTTTACCGATATGCTGGAGCAGATCAGCTCAGTGATGTAGAAAGGGGGAACAGGGGATGATCGGAATAATTCTTGCGATACTTGTATTCTACCCGTTCCTGGGAGGCCTGTATGGCTGGTTCGCGGGCCTGAAAAATGAGAAGATCAGGGATTACATCGCTGATTTTGTGACGGTGAGCGAATTTCTCTTTATGGCTGCGCTGTTTGTGCTGTATGGAGGCAGCGATCCCGCCGAAACGATCGCCGGCTGCCATATCGCCGGAATCTGCGGTTTTGGTCTGTCCTTTACACTGGACGGGTTCCGTCTGATTTACGGGACGGTGGCTTCTCTGATGTGGATGATGACAACGATTCTCTCACGGGAATATTTTACGCATCATGCCAACAGGAACCGTTTTTACCTGTTTCTCCTGCTGACGTTCGGCGCGACAATGGGCGTGTTCCTGTCGGCGGATCTCTATACAATGTTTATTTTCTTTGAGATTATGTCGTTTACCTCCTACGTCTGGGTGGCGCAGGAGGAGGATGAGCCTTCTCTGCGCGCGGCGGCGACCTACCTCGCGGTGGCGGTCATCGGCGGACTTGTGATGCTGATGGGAATTTTCCTGATCTATCACGTATTCGGGACGCTTGAGATCTCGAAACTGCTCGCGGCAGTCTCAGATTACGGCACAAAACTGGCTGCATCCTCTTCGTCCGCGGCATATGAGAGCGGAAGAAAACTGCTGTATGCGGCAGGCGCGTGTCTGCTGTTCGGATTCGGAGCGAAGGCGGGCGCGTTTCCGCTCCATATCTGGCTGCCGAAAGCGCATCCGGTGGCTCCGGCTCCGGCTTCGGCGCTGCTGTCCGGTATTCTGACAAAGACCGGTATCTTCGGCACGCTGATTGTGAGCTGCAATCTGTTCCTGCATGACAAGGCGTGGGGCTCTCTGATTCTTGGAATCGGCGTCCTGACGATGTTCGGAGGCGCGCTGCTTGCCGTCTTTTCCATCAACATAAAGCACGCGCTGGCGTGTTCGTCCATGTCGCAGATCGGATTTATTCTGGTCGGCGTCGGAATGCAGGGGCTTCTGGGCGAAGAGAATGCGCTTGCGGTTCACGGAACGCTGCTGCATATGGTCAATCATTCGCTGATCAAGCTGGTGCTGTTCATGGCGGCAGGCGTCATCTTCATGAATACGCATGAGCTTGATCTGAACAAGATCCGCGGTTTCGGGAGGAAAAAGCCGCTCCTGAAGCTGATCTTTCTTGTTGGGGCGCTTGCCATCGGCGGAATTCCGTTCTTTGGCGGATACGTCAGCAAGACGCTGCTGCATGAGAGTATTATCGAGTACTCCTCGTCAGGGATATTCAAGCTGGTGGAAATTATCTTCCTCGTAAGTGGCGGCCTGACGATCGCATATATGACAAAACTGTTCAAAGCAGTCTTTATCGAGAAAAATACGGATGCAGCCCTGCAGGAAAAATATGACAGGATGAAGCGTTACATGAATCCGGAGAGCACGTTTGCGCTCGCGGGCAGCGCGCTTGTGCTTCTGGTCTGGGGACTTTTCCCGCACCAGATCATGGACAGAGCGGCTCATCTCGGACAGGGACTGATGCATCTTGAGGAAGCGGGACATCAAGTGGCCTACTTCAGCCGGGAAAATCTGTCCGGCGCGCTGATATCGATTGTGATCGGTATTCTGGTCTATCTGATCGTGATATGGGCAAGCCTGATGAAAAAGAATGAAAAGGGAGAGTACGTTTACGTCAACGCGTGGCCGGCATGGCTTGATCTTGAGAATCTGATCTACCGTCCGCTGCTTTTAAAGATTCTGCCTTTCGTTGCTGCGATCCCGTGCAGGATTCTCGATTCGCTGCTCGACCTCTGTGTCGTTGCGCTCAGGAAGACGATCTATCGCGACAGTCCTCTGCCGCATGAACTGCCGGAAGGTACGGTGGCGACGAAGGCAGCCGGTACGGTGATGAATTTCTTCCGGGATCTTCTGAACCGCACCTGGAGGCGCAGCGCTCCGGTTCATACGGATTACCGACATACACTTGCCATGCTGCGCTTTGGAATCCGGGAGAAAAACATGATCATTGGGAGAAGTCTTTCCTTTGGTCTGATGCTGGTCTGCATCGGATTCTGTATTACGCTGATCTATATTATCTGGCTGTAAAGCACAGGGGAAACCGGGTTTTCGTGCAAAGACAGGCTGCAGGTTTTGTCTGTCAGTCTGCCTTTGCGCGAAAAAGGATGACATGTCAGGACTGCCGGAGTCGGCAAAAAAGAAGAGCGGACTGTGAAGTGCAAAGCTGGTCTGCAGAAGCTGTAAGTGTGTGGTTTTCTGCAGCGGCTGATCGGAGGGATGAAAATGAAAAAATATCTGAAACGATTTCTTGCGGCCTTCTTTCTTATGACGGCCGTTTTCTCGTTTGCCGGAAAAAACTGTCAGGCTGCAGGACTTGAACAGATTAAAGCGTCCGCGCATTCGGTTACAGTCCGCTGGAATCTGAGAGAAGATGCCCTGCGTTATCTGATTTATGTCGGAACATGTAATGCCGACAGCAGTCTGTACGCGGCAGTGGATGATTCTGTGATGAAAATAAAGATCCGGGGACTTCCGAATGGAAGCAGCAGTTACGTCCGGGTGGATTATGAGTACAGGGACAGATCCGGCGCTGTGCGGACAAAGCTTGCCGGTTATACGGCAGCGGCAAGGACACTTCCAGGCAAGGTGCAGAATGTCAGGCAGACCGGCTGGTATGACCGGGCCGAAAGCTGCAGTGTCGGATGGGACAAAATAGACGGTGCGGACAGCTATGAGTATATTGTCAGAAACGGAAAAGGACGGAAAATTGCCGCGGGAAAGGCAGGAAATAATGTCGGAACGGTAAGAATCAACCGGGTGGCCGCGTCAAAGATCTGTACGATTTCCGTGCGGGCCTGTATCGTCGTCGACGGAGAAGAAATTTACGGGGACTGGTCAGCGCCGTGCTGTCTTTTTGCACAGCCGCATATTCTGACGGCCAGAGTCCTGGGGGACAGACTTACGATACAGTGGGAGCGTGTAAAAAACGCGGACGGATATGATGTATTTGTATCTTTCGGAAGCACAGACGGTTATCTAAAAGTAAGCACTGAGGATAAATTCGGGAATACTGCTGTGATTTCACAGTTCGGAGGGAAAAAGATAACGGATGAGACCACTTATTACGTATATGTAACAGCAAAAAAGAAGGTCGGGAAGCAGATTCTGAGCGGCGGCCGGTATTTTTATAAAAACACAAAAAATAATGATACGGGGTATTTTTCATGAAAACAATGAGAAGCTGCAGAACGGTGATTTTTGATCTGGATGGAACATTGCTCGATACAATCGACGATCTCACCGCGAGCGCGAATCATGTGCTGCGGTTTTTTGGACTGCCGGAGCGTTCCCGCAGTGAGATACAGAGCTTTGTAGGAAACGGGATTGCGAAACTGATTTCCCGCATTCTGCCCGGCGGGGCGGAGGATCCGCGGTTTGATGAGGCGTATCGGGAATTCCGCATGTATTATAATGAGCACTGTATGGATCAGACGAAACCTTATCCGGGGATTCCGGCGCTGCTGCAAAAACTGAAGGAAGACGGGTACGGTACGGCAATTGTCTCGAACAAAGCAGATTTTGCGGTGACAAAGCTGAGTGAGACGTATTTTCCGGGACTGATCGACGCGGCGGTTGGGGAGAGCAGCGGGACGGCGAAAAAACCGGCCCCCGACATGCTGATGAAAGCGCTCTCGATTATGGGGGCATCGCTCGAAAACGCCGTGTACGTCGGAGATTCTGACGTTGATATCCAAACGGCCGGGAATGCCGGAATAGAATGCATTCTGGTGACCTGGGGATTTCGGGAGGAAGAATTTCTGCGCAGGCAGGGAGCGAAAGTGTTTGCGGCGGACGCAGAGGAACTGGAGCGCAGAATTAAGAATACAAATTTTCAAAGATCAGAGAGAGTGGAAGATTTTGCAGGCCACAAAGCGGACAGGAACAAAAAACAGTATGGGACCGGAATGCTCAGGAAACATTCCGGCTGACAGTACCAGGAATGAAAGGAAAGGAGTTACAAGTATGAAAAGCAATCTTACAAGAGAAGAAGCGTATGCGCTTCTGAGGAAATTTAACAGCGAACCGTTTCATATTCAGCATGCGCTGACGGTGGAGGCCGTGATGGGATGGTTTGCGAAGGAACTGGGCTATGAGGAGGACCGGGAATACTGGGAGATTGTGGGACTTCTGCACGATATTGATTTTGAACTGTATCCGGAACAGCATTGCGTGAAAGCGCCGGAACTGCTCCGTGAAGGCGGGGCGAGTGAAGAACTGATCCACTCGGTCTGCAGTCATGGCTACGGGATCTGCTGCGATGTGGAGCCGGTGCATGAGATGGAAAAAGTTCTGTTTGCGGCGGATGAACTGACCGGGCTGGTCGGGGCCGCGGCGAAGATGCGTCCGTCAAAAAGCGTATCGGATATGGAGGTATCCAGCCTCAAGAAGAAATTTAAGGATAAGCGTTTTGCGGCGGGATGCTCGCGCGATGTGATAAAGACAGGGGCGGAGCGTCTGGGATGGACGCTTGAAGAACTGATGGAGAAAACGATTCTTGCGATGCGCACCTGCGAGGAGCCGATTGCGCGGATGATGGAAGAATACCAGCCATAAAAAGGGGGATAAAATGAGCTTCAGGAACCAGAAGGGATTAAAAACAGTTGGGATATTTGCGGCAGCTGCGGTCGTCATACTGTCTGTTTTGCTGTATATTGTGGTGATGAGCGGTCGGACGGTTTCCGGGCGAAGTTGGAGTCAGGGAACCGCGAATGAGACAGAAGAGACGAAGACCAGAGAAATCAGTGAGACTAAAATCAATGAGATCAGGGAGATCAGCGGGATAAACAAGATCAAAGAAGGGAATGCCGGCAAGACAGGGAAAACGCAGGCACAGGAAGAAGAGACGGCCGGAGAAGCGCAGGCACAGGAGTCGGGAGAGCCAGCCGGGGAAACCCAGGCACAGGAAGAAAAGACGGCTGGGGAAACCCAAGCGCAGGAGGAAGAGACGGCCGGAGAAACGCAGGCACAGGAGTCGGGAGAACCAGCCGGGGAAACCCAGGCACAAGAGGAAGAGACAGCCGGAGAAGCGCAGGTACAGGAAACAGAAGGGCCGGTCAGCGAGCTGCAGACGGAGGATAACAGGCTGACAGTTGCGATTGACCCGGGACATCAGGGCAGCTGGGTCAATATGAGTGATCTGGAACCGCTCGGTCCCGGTTCCACGGAGATGAAAGCAAAAGCATCTACCGGAACCATGGGGAGGTACAGCGGGAAACCGGAATATGAACTGAATCTTGAAATTTCCATGCTGCTGCGTGATGAACTGGAAGCGCGCGGATACAGAGTCATTCTGACGAGAGAGAACAATGACACGGCGATCAGTAATATGGAAAGAGCAACCATGGCGTGGGAGGAAGGCGGAGATATTTATGTCCGTATTCACGCGAATGGTTCTGACAACGAAGGCGTGCAGGGAGCGCTTGCAATGGTTCCTTCCCCGGACAACCCTTATGTATCTTATCTTGCGGAGGATTCTTATCTGCTGGGCCAGTGTATTCTTGATGCTTACTGCGGCAGAACGTCTTTTGGAAGTCTTGGGGTTCAGTATTATGATGATATGACCGGGATAAACTGGAGCCAGATTCCGGTTATGATTCTGGAAATGGGATTTATGACCAATCAGTCGGATGATCTGCGCATGGCGGATACGGCAGTGCAGACGGAGATGGCCGCGGGAATTGCAGACGGCATTGACCGGTATTTTACGGAAAAAGGAATGAAAACCGTACAGACTGCGGCAGAGCAGCAAGAGCAGCAGACGGGTGAGAACGACGGTATGGAGCAAATCCGGAAGGAGATTCTCTCTGCATCAGAGGCGGAAGGCAGTGAAATGTGGGCGGTCAGTCTGGAGGATCTGAATACGCATGCTGTAACAGGCATCAACGAAGAAGCGCAGATGTCGGCGGAAGGTGTGGTTAAACTGTTTCTGATGGCGGCAATCTACGACCGCATCTGTTATCCGGAGACGGAGGAACGGCATATTTTTTTCAATGAGGCGTACGAAGGAGAACTGAAAGAAAAAATCACGAAAATGATCGTCGAAGGGGATCAGGCTGCCTCGCAGGAGCTTCTGACCCGGCTCGGACAGGGAGACGAGCAGAACGGTATGGCCGTTGTAAACCAGTTCTGTGAAGAGAACGGTTACACGGGAACTGTGATGAAGAGCGGATTTTCCGGGGAAGCTTCGTCCGGAGAGAATCTGACAACGGCTTACGACTGCCGGAAACTTCTTGCGGATATTTACCAGGGAACCTGTGTCGGGCAGGAGGCGTCGGCCAAAATGTTTGCGTATCTGAAGAATCAGGCGTACAGAGATAAGATTCCGCAGGGAATCGCGGATACAGGCGCGCAGGTATCAAACCAGGCGGGAGAGTTTTCCGGAGAGGACGGCAGCTGTGTGGAGAATGACGCGGCGGTGATAGAAGCAGACGGAAAAGCCTGGGTTTTGTGTGTACTGGGAGAAGATCTGAGCGATGAGGAATCCGGAAAAGAAAAGATCCGGGAAATCTCCCGGATCGTGTATGAAAATCTGATTCCGTGATAAAAGTAAAAAATATTCAAAACTCGCTTGCGAGTTTTGCGTGCGGGATTCGGGTCTGCGTCAGCAGACCCGAATTCTTGTGCTCTCTACTCCGTTCCGGTCGGTTCTATAGCAAACGACAAAAATATTTGCCGTTTGCTATAAACCCTCCGGGGGCGCTGAATGTCCAGTGGACATTCGTCCAGCGCCGACCGGAACGGAGTGGAGACGCGCACGAATTTGAAGCGGAAAAATGCCGCCTGAGCGGCGCAAATTCGGCGCGGGGAACGAGCGCCACTTGTGCTCAGAACTCTCTGCATGGAAAATTCCGTCGGATTTCCTATGATATAAAAAGCAAATAGCATTAGTAAAAAATAATACTTGACATGGACAAAGAAATCTGTATAATAGCTGTATAGATATTTTTAAAATTCAATTTATAAAATTCTTATTTTCTGAGTATATCTTCACACAATTCGGTTAATGCATTATAAGAGGCAAAGTAGTTTTGACTCAGGCATTCTGATCTGACAAATATTCACACAGAACGGAGTTTTAAAGGGCAGGTATGCAGGATACTGGTGCACCGCAAAGCATTGTATTGTCAGCTGACAACAACGCAGTACCAGAACCGGGGATTTTGCGAAAGGGGGCAGAAGAGCTGAGATCGGGTGATTTATTAGCAGGAAAATACAGAATAATCCGTGAACTGGGGAGAGGCGGAGAGGGGACTGTATATCTTACAAAACATATTTTGACGGATGCGGTCCGCGCAGTCAAAGTTTCCAGACAAAATCTGGAGAAGAGAAGCATACATGAGCTGAGTATGCTGAAACGCGTGCATCATGACTCTCTGCCGCGGATCATCGATGTTTTTCAGGAAGACGGAGTTATCTGTCTTGTGATGGAATATGTGGAAGGAAAACCGCTGTCGGAATATGTGAGTCCGGCCGGAGTAAATGAACAGTTTTTCTTTCGTGTTGCCGAGCAGCTTCTGGAGACGCTGGAGTATCTTCACACAGACCGTATGCCGATGCTGCATCTGGATGTAAAGCCATCCAATATTCTCATTCATTCCAATGGGAGCCTCACTCTTCTGGATCTGGGGGCGGCCATGCCTGTCAGAGCAGATGGAAATCAGATGCAGGGCTGTTTTGGAACGCCTGGATATGCGGCTCCGGAACAGTTTGACCGGCAGGGAAAGGCTGACGAACGAACGGATCTGTACAGTTTTGGGGCAACCATGTTTTTTCTTCTGACCGGGAGAAAGTATGGGAAACAGCGGGATCGGCCGGACAGAGACAATCGGATATCACAGAAAGGCAGTTATTTTCGGCATTTATGGCAGAATTTTGGATGGAAAAACCGTGTGCGGAAGCTGTTGCTGGAATGTCTGGAGGAAAAACAGGAGAAACGTCCCGACAGCGCAGCGGCAGTTAGAAAAAAACTTCTCAGGATAAAAAAGCAGAGAGAATTTGAGCGCTCCTGCAGTCAGATGGGAATCGCGGTCCTGCTGCTTGCAGGTGTGCTGACCCTGGCATGGAGAGAGGCGGGAGAGACGACGGCCGGCGAAGGAAGTCACAGGCAGGAGTATGAAAAACTGATTGATCAGGCAGAGCTTGCGGGGTTTGCGCAGGCGGCCCTGCTGTACAGGCAGGCAGCTGTGCTCTGCCCGGGAGAGATTCTTCCTTATCAGAAGCTTGTGGAGAGAATAAATGCGGATTATGTTTTTTCTCTGGAAGAAGAGCAGGTTCTGCAGGAAATGATGGATGCCGCGCTCCCTTTGAATGGGGAACGCGTGTTTGAACAAATTGAAAGAACATCCGGGGAATTTGGAAAACTCGCCTATGATCTGGGAATTGCCTACTGGTATTTTTATGAAGGAAGCGGAGGCCGTGCGGCAGCATCCGGATGGTTTGCGAAAGCTGTACATTGTGCAGATCCTGGAGAAGAACAGGCTGGCTGGGTAAGAGAGGCAGAAGTATATGAGAGAATTGGAAGTTACTATGAGAAACTTGGAAAACAGGATATCACAGGGGAAGAAGCGGCGGATTCAGCGATTTACTGGAAAGATCTGTCGCAGCTGTATCAGATAAAAACAGAAACAGTGCAGGGAGAGGAGGTGGAGATTGTCCGGAAAAATCTGATGGAGGAAAGATTGAACCTGCTGATATTTGAAGCGGCCAGACTGCGGGAAGCCGGGATAAAAAGAAAGGAGATGCGGGCGGCCGTTAAGGAGATTATGGAGGAAGGAGGACAGGAATTTTTTCCCGAACGATGCGAAGAAGCTGCAGAAGCGGTGGAGAGAGCATTTGAGGAGGCGAAAAATGACTAAAAAAGAAAAAGAAGACGGAAATACCCGGTTAAAAAGATTGGGCAGAAAGGTTTCCGCCCGTAAAGTACGATGGGAAGCTGTCACGGCGATGGTGCTGATCGCAGTGCTGCTGTTTTATGAGATTCCGAATCCCATGAGAAAAAGCAGTGCGATGAGCATGGATAAACAGGTAGAAAAAAATCAGTCCGGAAAGAAGCGGCGGATGAAATCGGGTCCGAAAGTTCCGGAAGAATCCGAAATCCAAAACATGGAGCCAGAAGATCTGCCGGAAACAGAGATTTGTACGGAACCAGAGACAGAATGGAAAGCTGCGCCGGAAGCGGAAGATCAGATAGTGCCGGAGACAGGAAATCAGCCGGAAACTGAGATCCAGCCAGAACCAGAAATTCGATCTGAGTTTGAAACGGAAGCGGAGAGTCAGCCGGAAACTGAAATTCAGCCAGAACCCGGGAAAGATCCGGAACCGGAAATCCAGACTGAATCGGAGCCAGAGTCCGAAACCGAATCAAAAGTGGAAAACCAGATGGAGACCGAAGTTCAGACAGAATGGCAAACAGAGTCCGGAACCGAGTCAGAGACGGAAATTCAGTTCGAGAATGAATCAGAACCGGAGTCCAAGACCGAGCCGAACGGAGAAAGCCATCCGGAAACTGAAGCTCAGCTAGGAGCGGAGAATGAACCGGAGGCGGAAATTCAGCCAGAATCAGGGGATGAATTGGAGACGGAACTACAGTCCGAATCAGAGCCAGGATCTGAATCAAAAGAGGAACCGGAGACAGGTGAGAAATCGGAAGTCCAGTCGGAAACCGGGATTCAAACGGAAACAGAGCAGAGTGAGGAAAACGAAACTGAATTGAAACTGGAGGACCAGCCGGAAACCGAAGCTCGGACAGAATCAGAGTCTAAGTCAGAAACTGGAGATGAGCCAGAGCCGGAATTCCAGACCGAGTCGGAGTCTGAGACCGAATCAAAAGCGGAAGGCGAACCGGAAACTGAAATTCAATCAGAACCTCAAACAGAATTTGGGAATGAGTCCGAGCCAGAAATTCAGTCCGAGACTGAATCAGAAACGGAGAGCCATCCGGAAACTGAGATTCAGCCAGAATCCGGAAATGAGCCAGAGCTAGAAATTCAGTCCGAGTTTGAAACGGAAGAGGAGAGCCAGTTGGAAACTGAGATTCAAACTGAGTCAGGGAATGATTTGGAAACGGAAATCCAGACCGAATTGGAACCGGAGTCCGAGACTGAATCGGAATTGGAGAGCCAGCTGGAAGCCGAGATTCAGTCAGAGCCGGGGAAAGATCTGGAAACGGGATTACAGTCCGAATCAGAGCCAGGATTTGAATCAAAAGAGGAACCGGAGTCAGGGACTGAAACAGAAGTGGAGATTCATCCGGAAGCCGAGATTCAGCCAGAGTCAGGGAATGATCCGGAAACGGAAACCCAGACCAAATCGGAATCGGAGTCCGAGACTGGATTGAAAGAAGAAAGCCATCCGGAAACCGAAGTACCGACAGGAACAGAGGATGAATCAGAGACGGAAATTCAGCCAGAATCAGAACTGCAAACGGAACTTGGAAATGAGCCAGAGCCAGAAATTCAGACCGAGATTGAATCGGAACTGGAGAGTCAGTCGGAAACCGAGATTCAGCCAGAGCCAGGGAAAGATCCGGAAACGGAAATCCAGACCGAGTTGGAGTCTGAGACTGAATCGAAAGAGGAAAGTCATCCGGGAACCGAAATTCAGTCAGAATCAGAGCAGCAGCCAGAATCTGGAAATGAGCCAGAGCCAGAAATTCAGACCGAGACGGAATCGGAACTGGAGAGTCAGTCGGAATCCGAGATCCAGACCGAATCGGAGTCTGAGACTGAATTGGAATTGGAGAGACAGCCAGAACCCGAGATTCAGACAGAGCTAGGGAATGATCCGGAAACAGAAATTCAGACCGAGTCGGAGTCTGAGATCGAATCAAAAGCGGAAGGTGAACCGGAAACGGAAATTCAGACCGAGTCGGAGTCTGAGACCGAATCAAAAGCGGAAAGCGAATCGGAAACTGAAATTCAGCCAGAATCAGAACTGCAAACGGAACTTGGAAATGAGCCAGAGCCAGAAATTCAGTCCGAGTTTGAAACGGAATCGGAGAGTCAGTCGGAAACCGAGATTCAGCCAGAGCCCGGGAAAGATCCGGAAACGGAAATCCAGACCGAATCGGAGTCCGAGACCGAATCAAAAGCGGAAAGCGAATTGGAAACGGAAATTCAGTCAGAATCAGAACCGCAAACAGAATTTGGGAATGAGTCCGAGTCAGAAATTCAGTCCGAGTTTGAAACGGAAGCGGAGAGTCAGTCGGAAACCGAGATTCAGCCAGAGCCCGGGAAAGATCCGGAAACGGAAATCCAGACCGAATCGGAGTCCGAGACTGAATTAAAAGCGGAAAGCGAATTGGAAACGGAAATTCAGTCAGAATCAGAACCGCAAACAGAATTTGGGAATGAGTCCGAGCCAGAAATTCAGACCGAGTTGGAGTCCGAAACCGAATCAAAAGCGGAAGGCGAACCGGAAACCGAAATTCAGTCAGAATCAGAATTGCAAGCGGAACTTGGGAATGAACCGGAAACAGAGCAGGCTGAGGAAAACGAAACTGAATCGGAAGTTGGGATTCAAACAGAGCCAGGAAATGATCCAGAAATGGAAATCCAGACCGAGTTAGAGTCCGAGACTGAATCAAAAGCGGAAGGTGAACCGGAAACGGAAATTCAATCAGAATCAGAGCAGCAGCCAGAATCTGGAAATGAACTAGAGACCGAAATTCAGACCGAGTTTGAAACGGAATCGGAGAGTCAGCCGGAAACTGAGATTCAGCCAGAGTTTGAAACGGAAGCGGAGGACCAGCCGGAAACCGGGATCAAACCGGAAGTCAGACAGAGTACGGGAACCGAAGCCGCGCCAGAGTTGGAAACAGGGAATGAAATGGAAAAACAGGAGGAAGAAAATGAGGTGATAAATCCTGAAGATCAGGCTGAGATTGATCCGGAACTGACGGATGATGTTCCGCCTGATCCGGAAAATACAGAGGAAGCAGATGATAAGATGGAAGAGTTTGAAGTCTGGGAAGGAGAACCTGAAAGCCTTTCAGGCGAATTTGAAGAGGAAACAGAAATGTCCGAAAGCCAGTCAGGAAGATGTGAAGATCAGCCGGAAAAGAAAAAGGAGACTGAATCTGAATCAGAAAGTATAACCGGGGAGGAATCCGTGCAAAAGATTCCGACGCCCGAAGAGACCTGGCCGGAGGAAGATGACTATTCAAAAGAGAATGAGTCCCGGAAAGAAGAAACGCGGCAAAAAGAAAAAGATTCTCAAAAAGAAGAAATTTCTCAGAAGACAGGTTCCCATTCTCAAAAACAGAAAGAGATTGAATTGCAGACAGAACAAAAAACAGAGCCGCAGATGAAACCTGAGACAGAGCCGGAGACAGAACTGCAGATGAAACCGGAGACAGAACCTCAGATAAAAGCGGAAGCAGGACTGCAGACGGAAGTACAGATCCCATGGGTCAAAGTGTCGGAGGATGAGCAGGAAAATGACGCCGAAAAGGAAAAACAGGTGCTGCGAGGGCAGGATTATGAGATCCGTGGGGATGCGGGAGCCTGGTATCGTGATATAAAGGACAGACTATGGGTCCGTAAAGGCAGCGGGCTAACTGCCGCTCCGGTCGGAGAGACTTATAATCAGGGGAGCAGGAAAACAGTTCTGAGCGGGGACGGAGTATTTCATTTCAATCTGAAGCAGGTGGATACAACCGGGAGTGTTCTTTCGGAATCTCCGGGAATCTACGAAACCTACTATGTGGACGGAGAAGTGCCTGCTGCGAAGATTGAAGTTGACGGGAACCGGTCAGGAAACCAGGTTTTTTCACAGACAGGGAGTATATCGATCACTGCTCCGCCTGATGCGCAGAGTGGCCTGAGGCAGACTTCCTATCAGATCGTGCCGTGTAATAAAAACGGGAAGGATGCAGGAATGTCACAGGATGCCGACGCATGGGTTAAATGCGGAAATCTGGATAAAATTGATCTGGATAAAGAAGGATTTTATCGCGTGTATGCAAGAACAGAGGACCGTGTCGGAAATGTAAATGTCAGCAAAAGTGAGGTTTTGTGTGTCGACCGGACGATGCCGGAACTGTCTGTGGAAGGAATTCAGGATCAGACTGCAAACTCCGGAGACGTAGTTGTTAAAGTACGCTGCAGCGACAAGAGATATCAGGAGGGGTCACTTCAGGTTCGGCTTGTTGGTCTTAACAATGGAATTGTGATGGAACCTTTGAAGAAAAAGGAGGGAAATAAAAAAGCAGTTGTCATGTTTGAAGATTTTCCCAAAGAGCGGAAATACGATGATATTTACCTGCTGACTGTTCGGGCGCAGGATATTGCGGGAAATATTTCAGAAAAGAACATGAAATTTTCGGTGAACAGATGCGGCTCCGTTTATGATCTGGATGAGGAAACGAGAGAAAAACTGCAGAAATATTACGTGAAGGAACCATTTGACGTGCTGATCAGTGAGACAAACATAGATTATGTCGGTGAATCAAAAATTTTCTGCAGAAGAGACGGGGTACTGCATGAGCTTGTGAAAGGCGAGGATTACCAGGTGGCGCTGGAAGGCCGGGAAGATTCCTGGAAGCAGTATCAGTATAAAATCAGCAAGGATGTTTTTGACGGAGAAGGAGTCTATGAACTGCTGCTCACTTCCAGGGATAAAGCGAACAACAGCAGCGATACAGGTGTGCAGCAGAAAAAAATGACATTTGCCGTGGACAGAACGCCGCCGTCCTGCGTGATTTCCGGAATTGAGGATCAGGGAGTTTACAAGGCAGAAAAAATGAATGTGAGGGTTCATGCCGAAGATAATATCTGTCTGAAGACAATGGAAATTTACAGGGATGGAGAAGTGTGGAAAGAACTGTCGGCCGCGGAACTGGAGGAGACAGACGGTGTGGTAGATCTGGCAGTAAAGGAAAAAAACGAATGGCAGACGCTGCAGGTTTATCTGGAAGATGCCTGTGGGAATACGTATCACAGCAGGGAGATGCCTTTTTATCTGTCGGCACATATGAGCGAACAGGATATTCCGGAATATGAAATTGGGACAATCAGTCAAAAAACAGACGGGGAGAAAACAGAAAAAAGGACATCGGAAAGACTGTTTTTGGACTTTGGACCAGTGTCAAAGACAGAATATGGGACGGTTGTGCTGCTGGCTGGAATCCTCTTCCTGCTGTCGGTTCTGGCCTACTGTGGAATTTCAGGAATAAAAAGGAAAGGATAGACTTTTTTCGACAATTGTGTTATTATGCCCCATAAAGGGGTGAAAATAAGCAATGCGAACGAAAAAGAAAACAAACTTTGTAAAAAGAAACAGTGGATTTATTATCGGCTGCGTTCTGGCAGGGGGAGCATCTTTTGCCACTTCGAATGTGCTGATGTCAGATATGATGCCAGGTATCCAGCGGGGCAGCAACGTAGAAGAGCAGCAGAGCGAAGATACCGTGGTGGGAACAATTGAGCCTGAAAGTCCGGCGCGTTCTTCCTTTGAGACGGACCCGTTTACTGTTACGGCAAACGGGTCTGTGGTCAATGGTGTGGAGAGCGAGCCGCCTCAGGCAGAGACGGTAAAGCCTGAGACTGAAAGTGAAACAGGAGAGGAAGAACTGTATATTGAGGGGAGCAGCGGATATACAGGAGAGGGCTCTGAGGGAGGAAGCGACGGCAGCGGCCAGTGGTATGACGACGGCAGTTCGGATGACTGGAGCGAAGGCGGAGATTATTATGATGACGGAAGCGGTTCCAGTCAGCCGATTGAGATATATGATCCGGGAAATGGAGACTATTATTACGAGGATTCCGGAGAAAGCTGGGATGATGGTTCCGGAGAGGACTGGAGCGGAGACGATGGTTCCGGGGAGGACTGGAGCGGAGATGACGGCTCCGGGGAGGACTGGAATGGAGATGACGGTTCCGGAAGTGACTGGAACGGAGACGACGGTTCCGGAGGGGACTGGAATGGAGATGACGGTTCCGGGGAGGACTGGAATGGAGACGACGGTTCCGGAGGGGACTGGAACGGGGATGATGGTTCCGGTGGCAGCGGAAGTGACAATCCTGCAGAGACACCGTCCGATGTGATTCTTCCGGGAATCAGCAGCCATTATATTGATGTAAGCGAGCTCTATAATTATGATCTGGATCAGCTCAGACTGATCCGCAATGAGATATTTGCGCTGCATGGACGGATGTTTAATTCTCAGGATCTTATGGATTATTTCAGCCAGAAGTCTTGGTATGTGCCGACCTATGCTCCGGAGGAGTTTGATGCGAATATGTTCGACTACCTTAATGATTATGAAGCGGCAAATCTGCAGGTGATTATGGACTATGAAGCCCAGCTTGGCGGATATTAAAGGAGGGAGACGGACATGGCAGATAAAAAAGTACTGACGAGAATTCTTATAAAAAGTCTGATCCTGCTGTTTATTCTGGCAGTAGCTGCCGGAGGAGCCGCGGCATATCAGGGGCAGAGGCAGAGCAGGGCGGATTATACGATCAACCGCTATCTGACGCTGCTTCTTGAGAATGACAGGGAGCGGGCATGGTCTTTGCTGGATAATTCGGAGGGGATTGCGCTTACAGAGGATGAATTTTTCGATGCTGCAGAAGGAAAGAAGTACAGTATTTATGCTTCTTACGATCTGAAAGAGCTTGAGAAACGAAGAGACAACAACGGAAATGAATATACGGATTTTCATGTAAAATTTTATGATGCGGCAGATGAACTGAAGGCAGAGGAGGATTTTACGCTGAAAAAGCAGTCTGGCCGGAGGTTTGGAATATTTGATATATGGAAAGTGATGGGAGATCATTGCCTGATCCGGGATTTTAAAATCACGGTACCTTCCGGAGCCACAGTGTATCTGGATTCCGTAAAGGCGGAGGAAGCATGGATTACACAGGGAGATAATCCGGCATCTGAGGTTTATGTGATCCCGAGGCTTCTTCCCGACAACATGAGTCTGACTATCCGGCATCCTGTTCTGGAGTCTGTAAATACGACGTTTGACTCTTCTGCCGGACCGCTCGACTACAGCACCTCGATGGAATTAAAAGATTCAGCTGAGGGAGAGTGTAAGGAACTTGGAGTTTCTGTTTTGAAAAAACTGTTCTCCGCTTCTGTGAAAAGTCAGACGAATGCGGTAGACGAATCTCTGGAAGCATGCCGGAAGAAAGCGGAAAATTTTGTGCGGAAGCAGGGAAATAAGTTCAATGCAGAGGGAAGTACGTTTGTAAGTATGGCGGTATCTGCGTTTGCCGCAGAATTTGGTGAGCCGGATTATTCCGGTGAAGATGGAGCGATCCGGCTGGAGATGAAGCTTTCCTATCATTACCGTCTGAAAAAGGATGTGACGACGCAGTCAGAGGATCAGGTGAATGAAGACGGAACGCCGGTTGAGACAGTTGAGTCGGTATCTGATACCGGAAATTCTACGGGGACATTTGTCATGTCCTATGCGGATGGCACATGGAAAGTAGAGGATCTGGATCTTCCGGTGATCAGCTGAAGTCATTACGGTCGACCACAGAACCTGAATTTTCATGCGTGAAAAAGACCGCTGTTGCTGGTTTCTGTTCAAAAGGAAGCTGGCGGCAGCGGTTTTATGCACAGGCCCAGGCACGGAAAACAGCTGCCGGCCGCGCAGAGCTTTGGCATGTTTGAGCTGTGACTGTTTTCGGTTAAACTGCCGGTATGGATTGAAATACATTTAGGAGGCTGTGTGATGGGAAACTGGTTTATTAGAGTGACAGGTCCGGTATTTCTTCATTTTTTTGTGACAGAACTTGTCGCCGCGCTGTCTGGAAGCGTCCTGGATTCTTCCTCGCGTGTGCTTCTTTCTTCTGTCCTTGTGCTGCCAGCCGCGCTGTATATGTATCGAAATGATGAGAAAAAAAGGAAATGGCCGTGCAGGGACAGGAATGACAGCAGAAGGAAAACGGATGGAACTACAGTTGAGGAAAAGGCAGGAGATTTAAACATACGCTGTATTTTGAACTGCGTACTTTGTTTTGCGGCAGGCGGACTGCTGAATCTTGAATGGAGCGGACTGCTGACTTTTTTTAAAATTCAGCAGCATTTTTCCAATGCCGCGCAGGAAGCGCTTCTTTCCGGCAGGCTTTTGATCCAGATTTTTTCGATGGGAGTGTTTGTGCCGCTGACAGAAGAATTGATTTTCCGGGGACTGCTGTACCGCAGGATGAGGGAACTGCTGTCCGCCGGACAGTCGGTTATTTTGTCATCGCTGTTGTTTGCCGTCTATCATGGAAATGTGATCCAGATGGTATTCGCCTTTCCCATGGCAGTTACACTTACGCTACTCTATGAGAAGAGCGGAAAATTCCGTTATCCGCTTTTGTTTCATATGGGATGCAATCTGACAGCGGTTGCGGTCAACTGGTTACTGTGAAAGCCCTGGACGGCGGCGATGACGAGAGTGCTGAAAGCACGGAGTCATCGGCTTTCGCTCATGGTGTTGCCCGCAACGCGGGCATGGGAGTTTACTGTGAAAGCCCAGGGGTGTGCGCTTAAGAAAAATTTGGTCAAATTTTATCCAAAAAACGGGGGATATCCTTCTGAATTGTGCGGTTTATGGAAATAATTTAGAGTTTTTCTGCTAAATAATCTGATAATAATCAAATAAAAAATTAAAAAACGAATTATCAGAAAATTACAGAAAAATTTGTTATTTACAGATTGGAAAAATGGGTGTATAGTGTATAGCGATTTGGGAAACCAATTGCCCACGGAAATTAAATACGGGAGGAATGACGTATGGATATAAACAGAGAGTCTGTACGTGCAGGAGACGCCCCCGGTCTTTACCGGCCGGAATTTGAGCATGACAACTGCGGAATCGGAGCAGTCGTCAATATCAAAGGAGTCAAGACGCACCAGACAGTAGAAAACGCATTAAGCATTGTTGAAAATTTAGAGCACAGAGCAGGCAAAGATGCCGAGGGAAAAACAGGTGACGGAGTTGGAATCATGTTACAGATTTCACACAACTTCTTCTCCAAAACCTGTAAGAACCTTGGCATCTTTTTAGGTTCAGAGAGAGATTACGGGATCGGCGTCTTTTTCTTCCCACAGGATGTCCTCAAGAGGAATCAGGCGAAGAAGATGTTTGAGAGCATCGTAAAGAAAGAGAATCTGAAATTCCTCGGCTGGAGGAAGGTGCCGACTGTCCCGGAAGTGCTTGGACATAAAGCGCTTGAGAAAATGCCGTGTATCGAGCAGGCATTCATTGAAAGGCCGGCGGATGTGGAGAAGGGCCTTCCGTTTGACCGCAGACTGTATGTGGCAAGAAGAAGTTTTGAGCAGTCGAACGACACGACTTATGTGGTTTCCATGTCGAGCAGGACGATTATTTACAAGGGCATGTTCCTTGTGGGACAGCTTCGGACGTTCTTTACGGACCTGCAGAGCCCGGACTATGATTCCGCGATTGCGGTGGTTCATTCCAGGTTCAGCACAAACACGAATCCCAGCTGGGAGAGGGCGCATCCGTACCGCCTGATCGTACATAACGGCGAGATCAACACGATCCGCGGCAATGCGGACAAGATGCGAGGCCGTGAGGAGACGATGAACTCCAAGTATTTCAAGGATGATCTGCCAAAGGTCCTTCCGGTCATCAACGCGATGGGATCGGACTCCGCGATGCTTGACAATACGCTGGAATTCCTGATGATGAGCGGAATGGATCTGCCGCTTGCGGTTATGATCGCGATTCCGGAGCCGTGGGCGAACAACGATGTGATGTCCAAGAAGAAGAAGGATTTTTATCAGTACTATGCGACAATGATGGAACCGTGGGACGGTCCGGCATCAATCGTGTTTACGGACGGAGATATCATCGGCGCTGTGCTTGACCGCAACGGTCTGCGTCCGTCGAGATATTATGTGACAGACGACGGTTATCTGATTCTGTCTTCCGAGGTCGGTGTGCTCGACATCGATCCGACAAAGATCGTGCAGAAGGAGCGTCTGCATCCGGGCAAGATGCTTCTGGTCGATACGGTGGAAGGAAGAGTCATCGATGATGAGGAGCTCAAGACGAAATACGCGTCCCGCCAGCCGTACGGTGAATGGCTCGACCAGTATCTTGTGAAGCTGAAGGATCTGAAGATTCCGAATATGCGCACGGAGACATACTCTGAGGAGCAGAGGATGCGCCTGATGAAGACGTTCGGCTACAGCTTCGAAGATTACAGAACATCCATCTACAACATGGCGTTAAACGGAGGAGAGGGAATTAGCGCGATGGGTATTGATATCCCGCTCGCAGTGCTCTCCAGCAAGCATCAGCCATTGTTTAACTACTTCAAGCAGCTGTTCGCGCAGGTCACAAACCCGCCGATCGACGCGATCCGCGAGAAGGTCGTTACTTCGAAAACCGTTTACATCGGCGAGGACGGCAATCTGCTTGAGGAGCAGCCGGAGAACTGTCAGGTGCTCAAGGTCGAGAACCCGATCCTGACGAACACCGATATGCTTAAGATCAAAAAGATGAAGGTGAAAGGCTTCAAGGTTGCCGAGGTCCCGATTCTTTATTATAAAAATACAAGCATTGAGAAAGCGATCGATCATCTGTTCCTCGAGGTGGACCGCGCTTACAAGAACGGAGCGAATATTCTTGTCCTGACCGATAAGGGCGTGGATGAATTCATGATGCCGATCCCGTCGCTTCTGGCGATCTCGGCGGTGCATCAGCACCTGGTCAAGACGAAAAAGAGGACTTCGCTGGCCCTGATCCTTGAATCCGGCGAGCCGAGAGAAGTGCATCATTTTGCGACGCTGCTCGGCTACGGCGCGAGCGCGATCAACCCGTACCTTGCGCTTGACGCGATCAAAGGCATGGTGGACAGCGGTATGCTGGATAAGGATTACTACGCGGCAGTCGACGATTACAACAAGGCAGTCATCGACGGAATCGTGAAAATCGCGTCGAAGATGGGTATCTCCACGATCCAGTCGTATCAGGGTTCGATGATCTTTGAGGCGATCGGAATCAGCAAGGAGGTAATTGACAAATACTTTACGGATACCGTGAGCCGGATCGGCGGCATCACAATGAAGGACATTGAGGACGATGTGGAAGCGCGCCACACGAAGGCGTTTGATCCGCTGGGACTCAAGGAAGACCTGACGCTCGACAGCATGGGATGGCATAAGTCGAGGAGCGCCGGCGAGCATCACCGTTACAATCCGCAGACGATCCATATGCTTCAGGAAGCGACGAGAACAGGCAACTATAAACTGTTTAAGGAATATACTGAGCTTGTAAATAAGGAAGAATCCGGATACATCCGCAGTACGATGGATTTCAAATATCCGGAACACGGCGTGCCGCTTGAGGAAGTCGAGAGCGTGGATTCCATCGTCAGAAGGTTTAAGACAGGAGCCATGTCCTACGGTTCGATCTCGCAGGAAGCGCACGAGACGCTGGCAATCGCGATGAATACGCTGCACGGCAAGTCGAACACCGGTGAGGGCGGCGAGAGTCTTGATCGTCTTGTTATCGGTCCGGATGGGAAAAACCGTTGCTCCGCAATCAAGCAGGTTGCGTCAGGACGTTTCGGCGTAACTTCCAGATACCTTGTGAGCGCACGCGAGATTCAGATCAAGATGGCGCAGGGCGCGAAACCGGGCGAGGGCGGACATCTGCCGGGCAGGAAAGTGTATCCGTGGATCGCAAAGACAAGGCACTCCACACCGGGCGTCAGCCTGATTTCTCCGCCGCCGCACCATGACATCTACTCGATTGAGGATCTGGCGCAGCTGATCTACGATCTGAAGAACGCGAACCGTCAGGCGGACATTTCCGTCAAGCTTGTCTCTGAAGCCGGTGTCGGAACGGTCGCGGCCGGTGTTGCGAAAGCGGGCGCGCAGGTCATCCTGATTTCCGGCTATGACGGAGGTACGGGAGCGGCTCCGAGAAGCTCCATCCACCAGGCGGGACTTCCGTGGGAGCTTGGTCTTGCGGAGACGCACCAGACTCTGCTTATGAACGGTCTGAGAAATAAAGTCCGGATCGAGACGGACGGCAAGCTAATGAGCGGCCGTGATGTGGCGATTGCGGCGCTGCTCGGCGCGGAGGAGTTCGGCTTTGCGACAGGGCCTCTTGTCACGATGGGCTGCGTCATGATGAGGGTCTGCAACCTCGATACGTGTCCGGTCGGCGTGGCGACACAGAATCCGGAGCTGCGCAAACGCTTCCGCGGCAAACCGGAGTACGTCATCAACTTCATGCGCTTTATCGCGGAAGATCTGCGGGAACATATGGCGAAGCTCGGTTTCCGCACGCTCGATGAGATGGTCGGAAGAAGCGATCTTCTGGTGAAGAAGAAAGAGCTGACAAACAAGCGCGGCGCTTCGATTGATCTCACGAATATCCTCGAAAATCCGTACGCGGGCAAGGGAGAAAAGGTTACTTTTGATCCGGAGCAGGTATTTGATTTCGGCCTTGAGAAGACGATCGATGAGAAGATTCTGCTGGAGAAGCTCGGAGATGCGCTTGAGAGTGGCCAGAAGAAGAGCATTGAGATTGATGTCTCCAACACGGACCGCGCGCTTGGCACGATTTTCGGTTCCGAGATTACCCGGAAGTATCCGGAAGGCCTCGAAGAAGATACCTTTACAGTCAAATGCCACGGCGCAGGCGGCCAGAGCTTCGGAGCATTCATCCCGAAAGGACTTACGCTTGAACTGGTTGGCGACAGCAACGATTATTTTGGAAAAGGACTTTCCGGCGGCAAGCTGATTGTTTATCCGCCGACCGGCGTCAAATTTGCGAAAGATGAGAACATTATTATAGGAAACGTTGCGCTTTATGGCGCGACGAGCGGCAAGGCTTTTATCAACGGTGTGGCCGGCGAGCGCTTCTGCGTGCGTAATTCCGGTGCAACTGCTGTTGTTGAGGGCGTCGGAGATCACGGCTGCGAGTACATGACGGGCGGCTGCGCGGTCATTCTCGGTCAGGTAGGCAAGAACTTTGCGGCCGGCATGAGCGGCGGAATCGCTTACGTGCTCGATGAGAACAGCGACCTGTACACGAAGGTTAACAAGAACATGGTTTCCATCGAGAAGATCACATCAAAGTATGATGTTCAGGAACTGAAAGAACTGATCAGCGAGCATGTGACCTGCACGAACTCTGAGAAGGGCAAGAAAGTGCTTGAGAATTTTGGAAAATATCTGCCGAAATTCAAGAAGATTATTCCGCATGAATACAAACAGATGCAGATGGCGATCGTGCAGATGGAGGAGAAGGGCCTCTCAAGCGAGCAGGCTCAGATCGAGGCATTTTATCTGGTCAACAACGCGGATCAGGATGAATAAACAGGAGGTGTGAATCGTGGGAAAACCGACAGGATTTTTAGATTATAAAAGAGAAAATGATATTGAGACCGCACCTCTGGAGCGTATCAAAAATTTCAATGAGTTTCATACGCCGCTTGCAAAGGAGAAACAGCAGATCCAGGGTGCGCGCTGTATGGAGTGCGGAGTTCCTTTCTGTCAGGCAGGCGTGATGATCGCCGGGATGGCTTCCGGCTGTCCGCTGAACAATCTCTGCCCGGAGTGGAACGACATGGTGTATCACGGAAACTGGGAAGGCGCCTACAAACGTCTGACGAAGACAAACTGTTTCCCGGAATTTACCTCACGCGTCTGCCCGGCGCTGTGCGAGGCTGCCTGTACCTGCAATCTGGACAGCGAGCCGGTAGCGACGAAGGCAAATGAGCGGGTCATCATCGAGAACGCGTTTGCGGAGGGGATGGTGCAGCCTTGTCCGCCGCAGGTGCGCACGGGCAAGAGAGTGGCGGTCGTCGGCAGCGGTCCGTCCGGACTGGCGACGGCGATGCAGCTGAACAAGCGCGGCCACAGCGTTACCGTCTATGAGCGCAATGACCGGATCGGCGGGCTGCTCCGTTACGGCATTCCGAATATGAAGCTCGACAAGAAAATCATCGACCGCAGACTGAACCTGATGAAAGAGGAAGGCATCGAGTTTATCACAAACGCCAACGTCGGGGAGAATGTGAAGGCGGAGGATCTGCTGAAAGAGTATGACGCCGTCGTGCTGGCCTGCGGCGCATCCAATCCGCGTGACATCAATGTTCCGGGACGCGACGCAAAAGGAATTTACTTCGCGGTAGATTTCCTGAAGGCGACGACGAAGAGTCTGCTTGATTCAGGATTCAAGGATAAGAAATTTATCCCGGTCAAGGGGAAGCATGTCATCGTCATCGGCGGAGGTGACACAGGCAATGACTGTGTCGGAACGTCGATCCGTCTCGGTGCGGCGTCCGTGACACAGCTGGAGATGATGCCGAAAGCGCCGGACACCCGTGCGGCAAACAATCCATGGCCGCAGTGGCCACGCATCTGCAAGACGGATTACGGCCAGCAGGAGGCGATCGCCGTGTTCGGAAGCGATCCGCGTATCTATACGACAACCGTGCAGGAATTCATTCCGAACAAGCGCGGCGAGGTCGCGAAGGCAAAGATCGTAAAGCTTGAGAGCAAGAAGGACGAGAAGACAGGGCGCATGATGATGGTTCCGATTCCGGGAACCGAGGAAGTGATCAAGGCGGATCTCGTGCTGATCGCGGCGGGCTTCCTCGGAGCGCAGAAGTACATTACCGACGCGTTCCAGGTGGCGCTGAACCCGCGCACGAACGTGGCGACGGAGCCGGGGCATTACGCATCGAGCGTTCCGAAGGTGTTCACGGCGGGCGACATGCACAGAGGACAGTCTCTTGTCGTCTGGGCAATCCGCGAGGGCCGCGAGGCGGCGCGCGAGGTCGACGAGTATCTGATGGGTTATACAAATTTATAAAACTAGCTGCAAAGCATGTAAAAACACCTCCGGGCGGGCTTTTCGGATCCTTTCCGGAGGTGTTTTGCATCCGTAGGTTTTGTGCGCAGGAGGTCGATTATGTTCCGCGTCTGCTCTGCGTTTTGCGGGGATGCGCTTAAACTTCAGAATGAATGATATCAGCTGTGATTTGATTTTTGATTTATGGAATCGGTGCAGGACTTTTTGTTATTTGAGGGAAAACAGCATATAATTAGAATAATTTCATATAAAAGAAACTAAAATAATTTAGTAAAATTCCAATTTATCAGGAAAATAACTTGACATGAAGCAGATTGAATTGTATACTATGTTCATGGTGGGAGCAAGGGTTACAGACAAAAATATCCAGATTGCACAAATGGATATGAGTAAATTTGTACATAATGCTTCTCCCGGTCAGGCTGTACGGTTTTGTACAGTATCAAAACAAAAAAGAAGGAGGAACAAAACAATGAGCAAAAAATTACTTGGTCTGGCACTTGCGGGAGCCATGGTTCTTTCCATGAGCGGCATGCCGGTAATGGCAGAGGGTGAGACCGTAGGTATCCTGATGCCGACGCAGTCTTCCGAGCGCTGGATCAACGACGGTGCGAACATGAAGGCCCAGCTCGAGGAGAAGGGCTATAATGTAGAGCTGCAGTACGCGGAGGATGATACGGCTATGCAGGTTTCTCAGCTTGAGAACTATGTGAGCAAGGGAGTTGACTGCCTGGTTATCGCCGCGATCGACTCAGGCGTTCTTGTAAACGCAGAGGCGCAGGCAAAAGAGGCAGGGATTCCGATCATCGCGTATGACCGTCTTCTGATGAACACAGACGCTGTTTCCTACTACGCAACCTTCGATAACAAGGGTGTCGGCACCGTTATCGCGAATTACATCAAAGAGGCGAAGGATCTCGACGCGGCGCGCGAGGCAGGCGAGTCTTACACGATCGAGTTCTTCATGGGTTCTCCGGATGACAACAATGCGCTCTTCCTGTACAATGGTATCATGGAAGTCCTTCAGGAGTACCTGGATGACGGCACGCTGGTCTGCAAGTCCGGCAGAACATCCTTCGAGGATACCTGTATTCTCAGATGGTCTCAGGAGACCGCTCAGGCAAACTGCGAGAATATCCTGACGGCAAACTATGCTGACGAGGATCTTGATATCGCCTGCACGGCATTCGACGGCTTTGCATACGGCATCAAGGCTGCTCTTCAGGGCGCAGGCTACACGGCTGACAACTGGCCGCTCGTAACAGGTCAGGATGCAGAAGTCATGGCTACCAAGAACATCATCGAGGGAACACAGACCATGTCCATCTACAAGGACACACGTCTCCTTGCGGAGAAGGCCGTTTCCATGGTTGATGCGGTTCTTCAGGGTTCCGAGCCGGAGATTAACGATACCGAGCAGTATGACAACGGCACGATCGTGGTTCCGACCTACATGTGCACACCAGTTGCGGTTGATCAGTCCAACTATCAGGAGATCCTGATCGACGGCGGCTACTATACAGAGGATCAGCTTAAATAATTGCAGGGTATCCTGAAAGTGTACAATTTGTAAAGTCAGTAAACGGGCGGCGGAAAAATCCGCCGCCTGTATTTATGAAAGACAGGAGGAGTGAGAAAAGACATGTCTGAAATTATTCTGGAAATGAAGCACATCACGAAGGCATTTTCGGGCGTGAAGGCTCTCGACGACGTCAACCTTAAAGTCGAAAAGGGTGAGATCCATGCGCTGTGCGGGGAGAACGGAGCAGGCAAGTCTACGCTGATGAATGTTCTCTCCGGCGTGTATCCTCACGGTACCTACGAGGGAGATATCATTTACAAGGGCGAGACCTGCAAATTCCACAGGATCAAGGACAGTGAGAATAAAGGTATCGTCATCATTCATCAGGAGCTGGCGCTCAGTCCGTATCTCTCCATCGCGGAGAATGTGTTCATGGGGAATGAGCAGCTTTCCATGCGCGGCGTGATCGACTGGACGAAGACCAGGGAACGCGCGAAGACAGCACTGGCGCATGTGGGCCTGGAAAATGAAAACCTGAACGCGCCGGTCAATACCCTCGGCGTAGGAAAGCAGCAGCTGATCGAGATCGCGAAAGCAATGGCGAAGAACGTGGAGCTTCTGATTCTGGATGAGCCGACGGCGGCTTTGAATGATGAGGAATCCGCGCAGCTTCTTGAAATTATGCTGGATCTGAAAAAAGCGGGAGTTACCTGTATTATCATTTCACACAAATTAAATGAGATCAGTTATGTGGCGGATTCGATCACGATCATCCGTGACGGAAAGACGATCGAGACCCTGAAAAAAGGAATTGACGAGTGGTCGGAAGACCGTATCATCAAAGGCATGGTAGGCCGAGAGATGAACAATCGTTATCCGATCCGTGAAAACTGTCCGATTGGCGACGTGGTAATGGAGGTAAAGAACTGGAACGCGTATCATCCGGAGATTGCCGATAAGAAGATTCTCAAAGATATCAACATAAAAGTGCGTGCCGGCGAGGTTGTCGGTCTGGCGGGCCTGATGGGTGCGGGCCGTACAGAGTTTGCGATGAGTCTGTTCGGTCATTCCTACGGACAGAAGATTTCCGGTGAGGTCTATATGCACGGGAAGAAAGTCAGCACAAAAACAGTAAAGGACGCGATTGAGAACAAGATTGCCTATACATCTGAGGACCGTAAGACGTATGGTCTGGTGCTGATGGACGATATCAAGACGAACATGACCATGGCTGCCATGCGCGAGTATTACTCGAAAGGACAGATCGTCGATGAGCGCAAGGAGAACCTGGATGCGGAGGAATACAAGAAAAAGATCAACGTAAAGGCGACGTCGATCCATCAGGTTGTCGGTTCGCTTTCAGGCGGAAATCAGCAGAAGGTTGTGCTTGCGAAATGGATGATGACGCATCCGGATGTCCTGATTCTGGATGAGCCGACGCGAGGTATTGATGTCGGCGCGAAATATGAGATCTACTGCGCGATCAACGACATGGCGCGGGAAGGAAAGGCGATCATTGTGATTTCTTCGGAGATGCAGGAGATCATCGGTACCTGTGACCGGGCTTACGTCATCAATGAAGGCAGGATTGCGGGAGAGCTTGACCGCAGCCAGCTGAGTCAGGAGAATATCATGAAATGCATCATGGCCAGCAACGGGAAAGGAGAAGAATAATGGAAGAATCAAAGAAAAAATACATCAGTCTGGACATTAAGTCCTTTGGTATGATTGCGGCGTTGATCATTATTTTCATTATCTTTTATGTTTTGACAAACGGATCCAACGCAACGCCTACCAACATTAACAACCTGATCATGCAGAATGGCTACATCATCATTCTGGCGACCGGTATGCTGCTCTGCGTACTGACCGGCTACATCGACCTGGGCGTTGGTTCTGTTGTAGCGCTTGGCGCAGCCTGTGCCGCGAAGCTTGTGGTAGAGCAGGGCTGGGCTGTACCGCTTGCATGGCTGGTAGCAGTTGGCGTCGGTCTGGCAGTTGGTATCTTTGCAGGTGTTTTTATCGCCTATCTTGATATCCCTCCGTTCGTTGTGACGCTGGCTACGATGCTTATGGGCCGCGGCCTTACCTACACGCTGCTGAAATCTCTGACGGTCGGTCCGCTTCCGGCAGATTATTCCTTTATCGGCGTCGGTTTCCTTCCGACGATCAAGATTCCGTTTGGCGGGGGCAGCATTGATCTGGTGTGTATCGCAGTCGCCGCGGTGGTTTCCGCCGGCCTGATTCTTATGGAACTCAATACGATCCGGACGAATAATAAATACGGCTTCGCGAACCTCGTTCCGTGGCAGATGATTGTGAAGGATATCGTCATCCTTGCGATTGTGTGGTTCTTCTTCAGCAGACTCGGTATGTACAACGGTATCCCGATCCAGCTGGTAGTTCTGGCCATCATCGTTGGAATTTATCACTTTATTACGAGCAAGACGGTCGCCGGGCGGCAGATCTACGCGATGGGCGGCAATGCCAAGGCGGCAAGTCTTTCCGGTATCAATACGAGACAGGTGTTCTTCTGGGTATACGTGAATATGGGTCTTCTCGCGTCGATTGCAGGTATCGTCCTTTCCGCACGTCAGGGCGGCGCAAACCCGAAGATGGGCGACGGCGTTGAGATGGATGCGATCGCATCCTGCTACATCGGCGGCGCTGCGGCATCCGGCGGCGTTGGAACAATCATCGGAGCCGTGGTCGGAGCTCTTGTTATGGGTGTTCTGAACAACGGTATGTCCATGTGCGGTATGTCCACGGATCTCCAGAAGGTGGTCAAGGGCGCGGTTCTGCTTGGCGCGGTTGTGCTCGATGTCACCACGAAGAAAAAGAAGTCCTGATATCTTTGCAAACTGAAAGTTTACGGATTTTCAGACTGGAAAATGTACATACAAAGGCCCGCAGAAGGGATAAAAACGCTAAAAGGCCCTCCTGCGGGTCTTTTGTTCGCTTTTTTTCTTGTGAAGAATTCCAGAGAGTGTTATACTGTGGTAGTATTACATATTATGATGCTGGGATTAAAAGGTTTTAACTGATAACTCAAGACGGAGGGTTTATTTATATGAAACTTGAAAAATTACTGGAACGGCTGACTTACCGGTGTCTGCAGGGTTCTCTGGATGCGGAGGTTACGGGCATTGCGAATGATTCACGCAGGGCGGCGGACGGCTCCCTGTTTTTCTGTATTAAAGGCGCGGTGACAGACGGTCATAAATATATTCCGGATGTGGTGTCGCGCGGCGCAAAAGTTTTGATCGTGCAGGATGATGTCACAGACCGGGAAGATCTGCAGATCCCGGATGATGTGACGGTGATCCTTGTCGAGGATTCCCGCTATGCGATGGCGCTGATCTCCGCGGCATGGTACGGATATCCGGCGGAAAAGCTCAAGGTGATCGGCATCACGGGAACGAAGGGGAAGACGACGACGACTTACATGGTGAAGTCGATTCTCGAATCGGCGGGATATAAAGTGGGACTGATCGGGACAATCGAGATTATCATCGGGGAAGAACATATTCATGCGGACAACACAACGCCGGAATCAATCCTGATTCAGGAATACTTCGACCGTATGGTCAAAGCAGGATGCGATATTGTCGTGATGGAAGTTGCCTCGCAGGGGCTGATGCTCCACCGCACGGCAGGGATTCCGTTCGAACTGGGTATCTTTACGAATATCGAGCCGGATCACATCGGACCGGCAGAGCATACGAGCTTTGAGCATTATCTTTCCTGCAAGAGCATGCTGTTTCGGCAGTGCAAGGTCGGCATTCTGAACGCGGACGACGCGCATCTGCAGCAGATACTGGAAGGACATACATGCGAGGTGGAGACGTTCGGATTTTCCGAGGGGGCTGATCTGCGCGCGGAAAATGCACAGCTTGTCAGCCGTCCGGGGTATCTCGGAATCGCCTACACAGTGACCGGAAAGATGAATTTTGATGTGGAGATTGACATTCCGGGTAAATTCAGTGTATATAATTCTCTGACGGCCATTGCGATCTGCCGTCATTTCAAGGTGGATGTCGAGGATATCAAAGCGGCGCTGAAAAAGGCGCAGGTCAAGGGCCGTGTGGAAATGGTAAAGGTGTCGGACGAATTTACCCTGATGATCGATTATGCGCACAACGCGATGGCGCTTGAGAGTCTGCTTGAGACGCTGCGGGAATATCATCCGCATCGTCTTGTCTGCATGTTCGGCTGCGGAGGCAACCGTTCAAAGCTGCGGCGGTACGAGATGGGAGAGGTTTCCGGCAGACTTGCGGATCTGACCGTGATCACGTCGGATAATCCGCGCTTTGAAGAACCGGAGGATATCATCGCGGACATCGTGACCGGCATCAAAAAAACGGATGGAAAATATGTGACGATCACGAACCGAAAGGAAGCGATCGCCTACACGATTCATCACGGCGAGCCGGGCGACATTGTTGTGCTTGCCGGAAAAGGGCATGAGGATTATCAGGAAATCCGGGGAAAGAAGTATCCGATGGATGAGAGAGTGCTGATCCGGGAGATTCTGGAAGGAAGGTAGAATTGACTGAACAGTATGCGGATATTATTGTCGATATCTCACACAGTGAGCTTGACAAAGTATTTCAGTACAGAATACCGGAGGAACTTGCCGGTAAGCTGGAACCGGGGAATGTGGTGGAGGTTCCGTTCGGGAAGGGAAACCGCAGAATCCGGGGATATGTGCTCCGGCTGACGGACCAGCCGTCTTATGAAAAGGGAAAACTGAAATTTATCAGCAGTCTCGTGACCGATCTTGTCGGGGGAGATACGAAGCTGATCGCTCTGGCCTTGTGGATGCGGGATTTTTATGGTTCCACGACAGTGCAGGCGCTGCGCACGGTGCTTCCCCTGCGTGAGAAAGCGGCGCCGAAGGAGAAGAAAAAGATTGTGCTTTGTCTGTCACGGGAGGAGGCTCTGGAAGTACTTGCCGGTCTGAAAAAGAAAAACCAGAAAGCCAGAGTCCGGCTGCTTGAGGCGCTGCTCGATCAGCCGGTTCTTCCGTGGGAGATTGCGGGCGGAGCGCTGAAAATTACCATGTCCGTGGTCCGTGCGATGGAAGAGAAGGGGATTCTGAAATTTGAGAGCGAGCACGTCTACCGTACGCCCCAGCTGATCCGGGAACTGTTTTTGCAGGAACAGGAGAACGGGACAGATTTTTTACATGAGCGGGATGATGCGGGTGGAAAAGGCACGGCAGCGGAGAGCGGACAGAAAGCCGGAGCCGGGAAGAGGAAGTTTCCGGCTGCGGAAAGAGGGCAGGAATGCGCCGGGGGACAGGAACCGGACAGCCAGACATCCTGGCAGCCGCTGCCGCTGAATGAGGGACAGCAGTCGGCGGTCGATGAAATCTGCGGCCGCTGGCAGACGGAACCTTCGGGGAAATATCTGATTCATGGCGTGACAGGGAGCGGTAAGACCGAAGTTTACATGGAGCTGATCGCGTATGCTCTGGCGCACGGGGAACAGGCGATTCTTCTGATTCCGGAGATCTCCCTGACGTACCAGAACGTGATGCGGTTTTACAAGAGATTCGGGGACAGGATTTCGATTCTGCACTCAAGGCTTACCCCGAATGAGCGGTATGATCAGTTTGAACGGGCGAGAAATGGGGATATTGACATTATGATCGGACCGCGTTCCGCATTGTTTACGCCGTTTCCAAATCTTGGAATTATCATTGTCGACGAAGAACATGAACCGTCCTACCGGAGCGAGAGCGTTCCCCGCTACCATGCGCGGGAGACCGCGGCCAGGAGGGCATTTCTGGAAGGCGCCAAGCTGGTGCTTGGTTCCGCGACGCCGTCACTGGAGGCGTATTATGGGGCACAGCAGGGGGAGTATCATTTGATTCGGCTTCCCGTGAGGGCGGCGGGAGGACAGCTTCCGCGGGTTTATACGGTGGATCTGAGGGAAGAGCTGCGTGCGGGAAACCGTTCGATTTTAAGCCGCCTTCTCCGTGAAAAGATGGAAAGATGTCTTGCCAGGCATCAGCAGATGATGCTGTTTCTGAACCGCAGAGGGTATTCCGGCTCTGTTGTGTGCAGAGCATGCGGTCATGTGATAAAGTGCCCTCACTGCGATGTCTCCCTTTCCCTGCACAGAAACGGTCAGATGGTCTGCCATTACTGCGGATACCGGCAGATGAGCGTGCGGGAATGTCCGGCCTGCGGTTCCAGGTATATCGGAGGCTTTGGGGCCGGAACACAACAGATCGAGGAAATTGTCTCAGGCGCTTTTCCGCAGGCGAGGATTCTGCGGATGGATGCGGACACGACGCGGGGAAAAGACGGGCATGCCGCGATTCTTCATGCTTTTTCCAGAAAAGAGGCGGATATTCTGATCGGAACGCAGATGATTGTCAAAGGACATGACTTTCCGGACGTGACGCTTGTCGGAATACTTGCGGCAGACCTGTCTCTGAATGTCAGTGATTTCCGGGCGGCGGAGCGGACCTATCAGCTGCTGACCCAGGCGGCGGGACGGGCAGGCCGCGGAACGCTGCCGGGGGAAGTTGTGATTCAGACTTATGATCCGGAACATTATGCGGTCGTCTGCGCCGCTGCGCAGAAATATGAACCATTTTACCAGAAAGAGATTGCGTACAGAAAAATGTCAGGATACCCGCCGGTAGGGGGGATGCTCGCGATTCACTGCAGCTGCGCGGATAAAGAGAAACTGGAGACGGCGGTTTCATATCTGGGAGAGTTTGCGCGCAGAGCGTCGGTCCGCTACCAGACGGCTGTTCTCGGGCCGGCGGATGAGCCGGTTGCCCGGATCAATGATGTATACCGGAAAGTAATCTATGCAAAACAGACGGATGGAAAAAAGCTTACCGCGTTTAAAAATAAGATGGAACAGTATATTGAGATGAATGAAGGGTATCAGAAAATTCTGATACAATTTGAGATGAACTGAAAACAGGAAAGTAAGGAGGAATTTGTTATGGCGCTGCGTCAGATTCGGATTATGGGAGATGCCATACTTGAAAAGGTGTGCCGTCCTGTCAGGGAGATGACACCGCGGACGAAGACACTGATCGAGGATATGCTTGAAACGATGTACGATGCAGGCGGAGTGGGACTTGCCGCGCCGCAGGTAGGTATATTAAAGAGAATTGTGGTAATTGATATAGGAGAAGGACCGGTGATTCTGATCAATCCGGAGATTCTTGAGACTTCCGGGGAGCAGACCGGACAGGAAGGCTGCCTCTCGCTGCCGGGACAGGCCGGGATCGTGACGCGTCCGAATTATGTAAAAGTGCGCGCACAAAATACAGAGATGGAAGAGTTCGAGGTTGAGGGTACGGAACTGCTTGCGCGGGCCATCTGTCACGAGTGTGACCACCTGGAGGGCAATATGTACGTAAATCTTGTCGAGGGAGATCTCTTTGACGTGACCGCGGAAGGAGAAGAGGATGATTAAAAATGTTGTGTTTATGGGAACGCCGGATTTTGCGGTCGGGACGCTGCAGGCGCTGATCGATTCTCCGCGCTACCAGGTGCAGGCCGTATTCACGCAGCCGGACAAACCAAAAGGGCGCGGAAAGGCGCTGCAGATGACCCCGGTCAAGGAGACGGCGGTATCCGCCGGGATTCCGGTCTACCAGCCGCTTCGCATCCGGGAGGAGGAATCCGTGCGGATTCTGGAGGAACTGCGGCCGGACGCAATCATTGTCGTGGCCTTCGGCCAGCTGATCCCGAAGCGGATTCTGGAGCTTCCTCCGTACGGGTGCATCAATGTACATGCTTCCCTGCTCCCGAGATACCGCGGGGCCGCTCCGATCCAGTGGGCGGTTCTGAACGGGGATGAGGAGTCGGGCGTCACGACGATGCGCATGGACGAAGGTCTTGACACGGGAGATATGATTATGAAGACCGTTGTCCGGCTGGATCCGAAGGAGACGGGAGGAAGCCTGTTTGACCGGCTGGCGCGGGAGGGGGCGGATCTGCTGCTCCGGACGCTGGATGCGCTTGGGGACGGGACGGCGGTTTATGAAAAACAGCCGGCCGAGAGTCCGACCATGTACGCGTCGATGCTGAGAAAAGAACAGGGAAAGATCGACTGGAGCAGAAGCGCCTGCGAGATTGAGCGGCTTGTCCGCGGAATGAATCCGTGGCCGGGGGCGTATACACGGTACAACGGGCGGATACTGAAAATTCATTCCGCTGCCGTGCAGCCGTCTGCGGCTGATGAAACATCTTCCGGAATCAGGCCGGATCACGCGGACAATGATGACGGCACACCGTTTTCTTGCAGATCAGAACATGCCGCCGGTTCGTCTGTCCTGCCCGGAACGATCGTGGAAGTGACGAAGAGGACGCTGAAGATTCAGACAGGAGACGGCATTTTGTCCGTTCTTGAACTTCAGCCGGAAGGGAAAAAACGCATGCCGGTCGACGCGTTTCTGCGCGGGTATCCGATGACGGCAGGCGAACGGCTGGAAACTGTCTGATAAATCAGAAAATAAAATCTGTGGACTGCTCAGGCCTTGCGGCGGGCTTTCGCAGGATATGCAATAAGGAGTGATATTATGTTTTTACTGTCCTATTATGGTTACGGTTATGGGGGCTACGGCTACGGCCGTTACGGTTATATGTTTGATCCGACCATGCTTCTGGTCTTTGCGGGTCTGCTTCTTTCTCTGGCGGCTTCTGCCATGGTCAAAAATACATTTGGCAGATATTCGAAGGTGAGAAGCGCGGCGGGACTCACCGGGGCGGCGGCGGCTCAGCGGGTTCTGCATGCCGCCGGAATCTATGATGTGGCGATTGAGCATATCAGCGGATCTCTGACAGATCACTATGATCCGAGAACGAAAACGCTCCGGCTCTCGGACAGTACCTACGGATCAAATTCCGTGGCTGCCGTCTGTGTTGCCGCCCATGAGTGCGGACATGCGATCCAGCATCAGGTGCATTATGCTCCGCTGGTTCTGCGCAGTACGCTGGTACCAGCGGCGAACTTCGGTTCGACGATCTCATGGCCGATCTTTCTCATGGGACTGATCTTTTCCATGCGTCCGCTGCTGATGCTCGGGATTCTTCTCTTTTCTCTGGCGGTGCTTTTTCAGCTTGTGACGCTTCCGGTCGAACTAAACGCGTCGAAACGGGCGCTTCGGGTGCTTGAGGACGGACACATTCTGGGAGATCAGGAGCTGGCGGGAGGAAGGAAAGTACTGCGCGCTGCCGCGATGACCTATGTGGCAGGGCTTGCCGCGTCCATCCTGCAGCTTCTGCGTCTGATCATTCTGGCGGGGGGAAGAAAACGTGACTAGACAGGTGAATCTCAGGGAAATTATTCTGGATGCGCTGATCGAGATCACGGAGGAAGAGGCCTACAGTCATGTTGTGCTGCGCGCTGTACTGGAAAAGTACCAGTATCTTGAGAAACGTGACCGCGCGTTTATCACGCGCGTGACAGAAGGAACGCTGGAACATATGCTTCAGCTGGATTATATCATCGAGCAGTTTTCCAACGTTCCTGTCTACAATATGAAACCTCTGATCCGGAATCTTCTGCGTATGTCGGTGTATCAGATGAAATATATGGACAGTGTGCCGGATTCCGCCTCCTGTAATGAAGCGGTCAGGATTGCGCAGCGCAGAGGCTTTTACAACCTGAAAGGGTTTGTCAATGCGGTTCTGCGCAATGTTGCGCGCCGCTTAAGCCAGGTGCAGTATCCGGATGAGAAGAGAGATCCGCTGCGTTTTCTTTCTGTAAAATACTCGTTTCCGGTCTGGATGGTCGACAAATGGGTGAAACAGTTTGGCTATGAGGCGACGGAATGCATCTGCAGAGATTCCCACATGGAAAAGAAAACGGTGGTGCGCTGCAGATTTGGAAAAGCCTCGAAAGAAGAAATCATCCGGGAACTTGAACAGCAGGGAATCACGGTCAGGCAGCACCCGTACCTTGACTATGCGCTGGAGATCTCAGGGTACAACTACATAAACGCAGTTTCAGCGTTCAAAAAAGGGTGGATAGCGATACAGGATGTCAGTTCCATGCTTGTCGCGGAGATTGCGGCCCCGAACTGGGGGGATTACTGCATTGATGTCTGCGCGGCTCCCGGCGGAAAGAGCATGCATCTTTCTGAAAAACTGATGGACAGCGGTTATGTTGAGGCGCGGGATATATCGGAAATGAAAGTGAGATGGATGCAGCGCAGGATTGAGGAAAGCGAAGCGCTCAACATACGCGCGGTCGTGAAGGACGCAACCATTCCGGATGCGGAGTCACATCAGAGGGCGGATATCGTGCTTGCGGATCTTCCGTGTTCCGGTCTTGGCGTGATTGGAAGAAAGCAGGACATCAAGTACAAAATGTCGGAGAAAAAACAGCAGGATATCATACGGCTGCAGCGCAGAATACTGAATACGGTGCAGGATTACGTTCGGCCGGGCGGCACGCTGATTTTCAGCACCTGTACGATCGGCGCGGATGAGAATCAGTACAATGTGAAATGGTTTCTGGAAAATTATCCCTTCTGTCTTGACAGCATCGATCCGTATATCTGCGAGGAACTTCGGTCCCGGACGACGCAGGGAGGATATATTCAGCTTCTTCCGGGAATTCATCAGTCGGATGGATTTTTTATCGCAAGATTCCGCAGACTTGAGGACACGGGAATTGTCTACGGGGTATGAGTCCGGGAGGTGGTACGCGGCAGAAAATATCCGCTGTTTTGAAATCGATGCAGCGCCGCGGGGAAAATGATCACTGTTCACTCCGTGACCAGCGACGAAAAATGATCATCGGGAGAGAGTACAATATGGAAAAAGAGGATATCCGGTCCATGGATTTTGCCGGTCTGCAGACAGAAATAGAGAAGCTCGGGGAGAAAAGATTCCGCGCGGCGCAGCTTTACCAGTGGCTGCATCAGAAGCTTGCCGGGAGTTTTGATGAGATGACGAATCTCCCGGTTTCTTTTCGTGCCAGGCTTGATCAGGAATATCAGTGTGCGCTGCCGGAACTGGTCAGACGTTTGAAATCCGCCATTGACGGCACGGAGAAATATCTGTTCCGGCTGTCGGACGGCAATGTGATTGAGAGCGTGCTGATGCGTTATCATCACGGAAATTCTGTCTGCATCTCCACGCAGGCGGGCTGCCGTATGGGGTGCCGTTTCTGCGCGTCCACGCTCGGAGGGCTTTCCCGGAATCTGCTCGCGTCAGAAATGCTTGGACAGGTTTACCAGATTCAGAAGATTACCGGAGAACGAGTGTCCCATCTGGTGGCGATGGGGACGGGGGAACCATTGGATAATTATGATAATTTTCTGAAATTTATCCGTCTCCTGACGGATGAGCGGGGACTTGGCATCAGTCAGAGAAACATCACAGTTTCTACCTGCGGGATTGTTGAGAATATCCGGCGTCTCGCGGACGAAAAGCTGCAGATTACGCTCGCCCTGTCGCTGCATGCGCCCACGCAGGAAAAACGAAAGGAACTGATGCCGGTTGCGTTCCGGTATGAGCTGAGAGATGTGCTGGACGCCTGCCGTTATTATTTTCAGCGGACAGGCCGCAGGGTTACTTTTGAATACAGTCTTGTGGGAGGCGTCAACGACTCCCTGACCGACGCGGATCTGCTGGCGGATCTGCTCGGCGGTTTCGGGGGACATGTTAATCTGATCCCCGTAAATCCGGTAAAGGAGCGAAGCTATGTGCAGTCGCGGGCGCGGAAAGTGCAGGCGTTCAAAAACAGGCTTGAAAAATATGGGATTAATGTTACTATTAGAAGAGAGATGGGCCGCGATATCAACGGGGCATGCGGCCAGCTCAGGAGAAGTTATATGGAACCGGGAGTGCATGCAGAAGGAGGGGATGCGGCACTATGAATGTGTATAGTATTACCGACATTGGAAAGAGGCGCGATATGAACCAGGATTATGTGTTCGCCTCTGACCGGCCGGTTGGAAAGCTTGCCAGTCTGCTGATTGTGGCGGACGGCATGGGGGGACATAACGCAGGGGATCTGGCTTCGCGCTATACCGTGGAGACCATGATCCGGTATATTGAGAATTCCAGGGAAGAGAGGCCGGTGGCGCTGCTCGGCCAGGCGATACATACGGCAAATGAAGAAGTGATCAAAAAGGCAAAAACGGACGCCAGCCTGGAAGGGATGGGGACGACCGTTGTTGCCGCCGCCATATGCGACGGATATCTGTACGTTGCCAATGTGGGAGACAGCAGGCTGTATCTGATTGACGGGGAAATTGAGCAGATCACGAGGGACCATTCCCTCGTGGAAGAGATGATACGTGTCGGAGAACTGAGACGGGAGGATGCGCGCAGCCATCCGGACCGGAATGTGATCACGAGAGCAATCGGAGTGCGGGCTCCGGTAAAAATAGATTTTTTTGACGTGAAGCTGGAACGGGGAGACAAAATTCTGCTTTGTTCCGACGGACTGACGAATATGGTGGAGGACTATGATATTCTGCGTATTGTCAGAAAGAGCAGTTCGCTGAAAGAAGCGGCGAATAAGCTGGTAAATGAGGCGAACAAAAACGGGGGCAGGGATAATATTTCGGTTGTTCTTGCCGAGTTCTGAAATGATGGAGGATTATCATGCTGAAGGTCGGAGTATTTATACAAAATAGATATGAGATTATTTCCAGAATCGGTTCCGGCGGAATGGCTGACGTATACAAAGCCAAGGATCATAAGCTGAACCGTTTCGTGGCGG
>CANQAR010000001.1 GCA_947588845.1 uncultured Lachnospiraceae bacterium | reverse complement strand
AGATATGAGATTATTTCCAGGATCGGTTCCGGCGGAATGGCTGACGTATACAAAGCCAAGGATCATAAGCTGAACCGTTTCGTGGCGGTCAAGGTACTGAAAAAGGAATTTCGGGATGACAAGGCGTTCATCTCAAAATTCAGGGTGGAAGCGCAGTCCGCGGCCGGACTTGCGCACGCGAATATCGTAAATATTTATGACACAGGTGAGGAGAACGGAATCTATTATATTGTGATGGAGCTTGTGGACGGGATCACGCTGAAAGAATACATCGAGAAGAAGGGGAGGCTTTCCGTCAGAGAGGCGACCAGCATTGCCCTCCAGATTTCAGCGGGACTTGAGGCGGCGCACAATAATGGGATTATTCATCGTGACGTCAAGCCTCAGAACATTATGATTTCCACAGACGGGAAGGTGAAAGTGGCTGATTTCGGGATCGCGCGTGCTTCCACTTCCAACACGATTAATTCCAGTGTTATGGGATCTGTCCATTACAGTTCGCCGGAGCAGTCGCGCGGCGGCTACAGTGATGCGAAGAGCGATATTTATTCTCTGGGAATTACCATGTATGAGATGCTGACAGGCAGAGTTCCCTTTGACGGGGATACGGCCGTGTCAGTTGCCATCAAGCATCTGCAGGAGGAACTGCGGGGGCCGAAGGAGCTTATCCCGGAGATTCCGGTCAGCACAAATCAGATTGTGATAAAATGTACGCAGAAAAGTCCGGACCGGCGCTATGCAAACATGTCGGAACTGATCCGGGATCTCAGGGAATCGCTGGTAAATCCGGACGGGAATTTCGTGACGCAGCAGACAGTGGATCACAAATCAAAGACGAGGATCATGTCGAAGGAGGAGGTCAGCCAGATCAATGCGGAGCGCTCCATGCCCACCTATGACGAATCTCTGGATGTCGGGGCGGCAGCCAGACTGAAGGGACAGAACCATGGAAACGACAGGAGCCGGGCGTATCAGCCGGGAAGCTATTATCAGAAAACCGGCTATCAGGAGGTAGTGCGGCCGCCTCTGGATGAAAATAACGGGAGATGGAATTCTGAATATGAATTTCAGGAGGGCCGGGGACAGAGTTATGATCCTTACTATGACGAGTACGACGATCCGCAGGATTACGGATTCCAGGAACAGGATTACAAGCTTGAGGAGGATAATTTTTCCCGGCGCAAAAAGGTGCGCGATGAAAGAGACAGTGATATCGGAATCAATCCGAAGCTTGAGAAAGCTGTTACGGTCGGAGGAATCATCGTTGCCGTGATTATCGGCTGCGTATTCCTCTCCTTGCTTGCGAATGCGTTCGGCCTGTTTAATTTTGCCCGGAGAGACAGGGAGAGAAAACAGTCGGAACGTGTCACGGAAGGCCGGACGACAGAGAAAAAAGAAGAGAAAACGACGGAGGCGCCGGCAAAGACAGGAACCGTTGAGGTGCCTCAGCTGACAGGAAAAACAGAAAGCGAAGCACAAAAGCTTCTCCAGGATCGGGGACTTTCCGGCGGGAAATCCGGCGAGGAGGAATCGCAGGAACAGGCTGCAGGCACGGTGATCCGCCAGGATCCCGCAGCGGGAACTGAAGTGGAGCCGGGCAGCAAAGTCAGTTACATAGTAAACAATTACCAGGGGATCGTTCTCCAGAGTCTTGCAAACGAAGAGAAAAGCACCGCGCAGGCCTACCTTCTGACGCAGGGACTGCAGTGCACGATCGATGAGACCAGATACAGTGATACGGTTGCGGCAGGTTATGTGATTTCCACGGACCCGGAAGCGGGGGCGGTTCTGCAGCCCAACGATGTGGTGACGCTGTATGTGAGCCAGGGAACAGGGGAGGATGCCCCGCAGGTGGATGTCCCGGACTGCTATTACTGTGACGAGGACATCACGACGCAGCGCTGCGAACTGTACGGGCTCGGAGTTCCGAATTTTGAATATGAGGCGAGCAGTACGGTCAACAAAGGATTTGTGATCCGCCAGGATCCCGCCGCGGGGACCAGCGTGCCGGAAGGGACGGTTGTGACTTTTGTTGTCAGTACAGGACCTTCCGTAAGCCAGGAGGATATTTCCATAAATTCCGGTTCCGGAGAGATATGGAAATGCAATGCTTCTCTGTCCACGCCGGAAGGATACGCAGGCGAAAACGTCCGGATCGATCTGGAACAGGACGGCGTCGTGAAAACGATTTTCACCGGTCAGACGACATTCCCCTATCAGCTCAGTGTGCAGGGGGCAGACGGCGTGGAGACAGGAACGGCTTATATTTATCTGCTGAATGATGCAGGCGAAGCCTTTAGGACGATTGAGTATCCGGGAATCACATTTTCGAGAACAGGCGGTTGAACATGCAGGGAAAAATTATCAGAGGAGTCGGAGGATTTTATTATGTCCATATGCCGGATGGTTCCGTCTATGAATGCAGAGCGAAAGGAATCTTCCGCAAAGAGAAGATCCGGCCGCTTGTGGGGGACAATGTAGAGATATCGATTACCTGTGTGGAAGATATGGAAGGAAATATAGATCGTATCCTTCCCAGGAAAAATATGCTGTTCCGGCCGGCGGCCGCAAATGTGGACCAGGCGCTGGTGATATTCGCGGCCGCGAGCCCGAAGCCGAATCTGAATCTGCTGGACCGTTTTCTGATTATGATGGCCAGGCAGGAGATACCGGTCAGAATCGCGTTCAACAAGATTGATCTCGTCGACAGGGAAAGCAGGGAGGAACTGAAGAAAACGTATGAGTCCTGCGGCTGCGAGGTATATCTTCTGAGTGTGACGGAAAGGCAGGGGATCGAAGAGCTGTGCAGGGCGCTTGACGGAAAGACAACGGTAGTTGCCGGGCCGTCCGGAGTCGGAAAATCTTCCCTTACCAATGTTCTGCAGGGGAATGTCAGGATGGAGGTCGGAGAAGTCAGCCGGAAGATCGACCGGGGGCGTCACACGACGCGCCATACAGAGCTGATTGCGCTGGGGCATGAGACTTATTTTCTCGATACGCCGGGATTTTCCTCCCTGTATCTTCAGGGGATCGAAGCGGAGGAACTTCGGAATTACTTTCCGGAATTTCTTTCGTACGAGCCGTACTGCAGATTTCAGGGATGCATGCATATCCATGAGCCGGACTGTGCGGTGAAGACGGCGGTGTCAGAAGGAAAAATTCACCGTTCCCGGTACGAGAATTACAGGCTGCTTGCCGAGGAACTGAAAAACATCAGAAGGTATTAAGATACAAATGTTGTCTGAGGAGGAAGGAAAAATGAGAAAAAATATTTTGGCGCCGTCGATTCTGTCGGCGGATTTCAGACATCTGGAACAGGATGTACTTGAGGCGGTGGGGGCCGGAGCGGAGTATCTGCATATTGACGTCATGGACGGAATGTTCGTTCCGAGTATTTCCTTTGGAATGCCGGTGATCGAGTGCATCCGCAAATCGACGGACTGTCTGTTTGACGTGCATCTGATGATCGACGCTCCGGAGCGGTATATTGAAAATTTTGTAAAATGCGGAGCGGACAGTATTACAGTGCATGCGGAGGCTACCAATCATCTTCACAGAGCTGTCCAGCAGATCAAAGGCTGCGGAGTGCGCGCCGGCGTCGCGCTGAATCCGTCCACGCCGCTTAACGTACTGGATTATGTGCTTGAAGATCTGGATATGGTGCTGATCATGACGGTCAATCCGGGCTTCGGAGGGCAGAGTTATATACCGCAGATGACGGAGAAGATCAGAACGCTCCGTCAGCGCGCGATGGCTGTGAAACCTTCGCTTGATATCGAGGTGGACGGCGGGATCAAGACAAATACGATCCGTGCTGTTCTTGAGGCTGGCGCCAATGTATGCGTCGCCGGGTCCGCGGTATTTGGAGAGGATATCCGTGGGAAAGTGGAGAGTTTCCTCAGGATTATGGAAGAATATCCGGAGTGGATCTGAGGTTTATGACCTGTTCCGGGGAAATGGCAGAGAGAAAGTTTTCGACAAAATTTTTGCCCAAAACAGCATTTTTGCAAAGTGACAGGCTGATTTTCAGGGAAACTGGAGGGCGCCGGCCGAAAAGGCCGGTGCTTTTTGGCGAAATGTGTCGATAAGTTTTTTGCCCGCAGTCTTGCCACCTGTCGGTTTCTGTGCTAAACTGTGACTTGTTACAGAAGATTGTAAAAGGAAGTACAAAAAGAAAAGATACTGTCGAAATACAAAAGAACTACAGGAAACAAAAGAAGGACAGAGGAACATAAGAACCGCGAGGCAAAGATACAAAAGGAAAAAATAAAAAGAAAGATGCAAAAGCGAAAGACAGAGAGCGGTAAAATACAACATTCAGATAAGACAGGAGAGAAAAATCATGAAACTGGGTATCGTTGGCCTGCCGAATGTAGGCAAAAGCACATTGTTTAATTCTCTGACGAAGGCGGGAGCGGAGTCCGCGAATTATCCGTTCTGTACGATCGACCCGAACATCGGAGTCGTCGCCGTGCCGGATTTCAGGCTGAAGCTGCTTGCGGATCTTTATAATTCCGAAAAGGTGACTCCGGCGGTCATTGAATTTGTGGATATTGCAGGACTTGTGAAAGGGGCTTCCAAAGGAGAAGGACTGGGAAATCAGTTTCTGGCGAATATCCGCGAAGTTGACGCGGTGGTGCATGTGGTCCGCTGCTTTGAAGATTCCAACGTAATCCATGTGGATGGAGATGTGAATCCGCAGAGAGACATTGAGACGATCAACCTGGAGCTGATTTTTTCTGATCTGGAGATACTTGAGAGAAGGATCGCGAAAACGTCAAGGGCTGCGAGAAACGATAAAAATCAGGCAAAAGAGCTTGCGCTTCTGCAGAAACTTAAAGCACATCTTGAAGAAGGAAAACTTGCGATCACATACGAGACAGAAGATGAGGATGAGCTGGGCTGGCTGTCGGAATACAACCTTCTGACGGCCAAGCCGGTCATCTTTGCCGCAAATGTCGGGGAGGATGATCTGGCGGATGACGGGGAATCAAACCCGTATGTCGCGCAGGTGCGCGCGCTTGCGAAGGAAAGCGGCAGCGAGGTATTTGTCATCTGCGCGAAGATCGAGCAGGAGATCGCGGAGCTTGACGATGATGAAAAGCAGATGTTTCTTGAGGATCTCGGACTAAAAGAGTCCGGACTGGAGAAACTGATAAAGGCAAGTTACAGTCTGCTCGGCCTGCTCAGTTATCTTACGGCCGGGGAGAAAGAGACCAGGGCCTGGACGATCAAAAAAGGCATGAAGGCTCCGCAGGCCGCGGGGAAGATCCACTCGGATTTCGAGCGGGGATTCATCCGCGCGGAGGTCGTCAATTACAGGGATCTTCTGGACTGCGGTTCCTACGCCGTGGCCAGGGAGAAAGGTCTGGTAGGGCTTGAAGGAAAGGATTATGTGGTAAAAGACGGCGACGTGATTCTGTTCCGCTTTAACGTGTGATGCCGGCCGGATTCCGGATTTCCAGGAATGCGGGAACAGTGCAGAACAGGCTGCGGCATCGCTGAAATTATGACATGAGAGGTTTGCTATGGTCGGAACAATTCGGTTTCCCCACTTGGGAATTGCGCTGCCGTATGTAATCAAATCCGTGCATGTGTTCGGGGTTGAGATTGCCTGTTACGGCATGGTGCTGGCGGCGGCGATGGTAACGGGAATTCTGCTGATGATGAAAATTGCCGGACGAACCGGACAGAACCAGGACGCTTACTTTGATTTTGGCATGATTGCTGTTCTGGCGGCGGTTGTCTGCGCAAGGATTTATTATGTGGCATTTTCCTGGGATTACTACAGCGCACATCCGGGAGAGATCCTGAATCTGCGGGGAGGAGGTCTCGCGATCTACGGAGGAATCGCGGGAGGCGCCGCGGCCGCGGCTGTTTTTTGCAAGGTACGGGGGATGAATTTTCTGCGGGCAGCGGATACCGCGGTTCCGGCTCTGGCCTGGGGGCAGATGATCGGGCGCTGGGGGAACTTTTTTAACCGGGAAGCCTTTGGAACTTACACGGACAATCTGTTTGCCATGCAGCTTCCGGTCTCCGATGTGAGGACATCAGAGATCACGCGGGAGATGGAAGCGCACATTCTGGAGATTGACGGCGTCCGTTATGTGCAGGTGCATCCGACCTTTCTCTATGAGTCGCTCTGGAATCTGGGAGTGTTCCTGATCCTGCTGTTTCTGACTTTCCGGAGAAAGTCCGTATCCCGCGGCACGGTCACCCTCTGGTATCTGCTTTTGTACGGGGCCGGACGTTTCTGGATTGAAGGACTCCGGACGGATCAGCTCCTTCTGACGGGGACGGCTGTTCCGGTTTCCCGGCTTCTCTCAGCAGTGCTGGTACTTGCCGCGGCGGTCTGCCTGGGAATAAAACGTTTCACGGCAGAATGATGCCCGGATGACAAAGCAGAGATAACAGAGAATGCAGCAGCAATGAAAGGAACAAAGGATTATGAGAGAAAAAGAGATACTGAGGGAGAAAATCGAGAAGGAACGCAGAAAACTGGATGCAGTGCTCGACTCAGGCGAAGCGGAAAAAGCATACAGACAAAGCCTGGTTGTGGACGCGCTGATTGAGAGATATCTGGCAATGTGAGAAAACCGTGGCATCATGGGAGCAAAATACCTTTTGACTCCAGCATCATATCATGGGGCAGCATATTTTTTGCCCCGGTATTATGACATGATCTGATGAACGGATATTGCGGGAGAGGGCGGAGCTGCTTACGAAAGCTTTCGCCCTCTTTTCAGTTAACAAAATTGTAACATTTTTTTTCCCACGTCCCCTTGTATTTCATTTAAAATTCCTGTAATATAGGAACCAGGTGGTAGAAAGTGGTGGGTTGTGGTGAAAAAGGGGGATTAATTTCTGCTTTTTCACAGCGGCCGACGTGAGCACCAGGTTGCAGTGGAAGATTATTAAGGTTCAGACGTATGCTGGGGAGCGGTATCTGGCCTGTAACGCCGGAAGCAGGTGTATCATTATGTTTATGGGTGAGTATAATCATACGATCGATACCAAAGGCAGACTGATCATCCCTTCCAGATTCAGAGAACAGCTGGGCAGTGAATTCATCGTGACGAAGGGACTGGATGGATGCCTGTTTGTGTTTTCTGAAGATGAATGGCGTATCTTCGAAGAAAAACTGCGAAAACTGCCGCTGACACAAAAGAGCGCCAGAAAATTCACACGGTTTTTCGTGTCGGGAGCATGCATGTGCGAACCGGACAAGCAGGGGAGAATTCTCTTGCCTCAGACGCTGAGGGAATTTGCGGGTCTGGAGAAAGATGTAGTGCTGGCAGGAAATCTGAACCGTATTGAAATCTGGAGCAGGGCGAACTGGGAAGAAAACAGTGCTTATGATGATATGGACGATATCGCGGAACAGATGACAGATTTCGGATTAAACATATGACTTTGGGCGGAGATATTCAGGAAGGGAGGAGATATTTCCGCATTATCAGGAGGTTTGTATGGAATTCAGGCACAAATCTGTACTTTTGGAAGAAAGCATTGACGCGCTGAAGATCAGACCGGACGGCATCTATGTGGATGGCACGCTTGGAGGCGGGGGCCATTCCCTGGAGATATGCAGGCGATTGTCGCAGAAGGGGCGGCTCGTCGGTATAGATCAGGATGCGGCGGCGGTCGAGGCCGCGGCCAGACGCCTTGGGGAGTTTGAAAATATAGTTACCATTGTTCGCAGCAATTACTGCGAGATGAGACAGGAACTCAGAAGACTTGGTATTACATCGGTAGATGGAGTCATTTTGGATCTGGGGGTTTCCTCCTATCAGCTTGATACGGCAGACCGCGGATTTACATACAGAGAAGACGCGCCGCTGGACATGAGAATGGATCAGAGGCAGGAAATGACGGCAAAAGATATTGTGAACGGTTACAGTGAGATGGAGCTTTACCGCATCATCCGGGACTATGGGGAGGAACGGTTCGCGAAAAATATCGCCCGTCACATCGTAAATGTACGTAAAGAAAAAACACTGGAGACAACCGGGGAGTTAATTCAGGTTATAAAAGCGGCGATACCGATGAAAATGCGGGCAGTTGGAGGACACCCGGCCAAAAGGACATTCCAGGCAATTCGAATTGAGCTGAACAGGGAACTGGAAGTACTTGAAAATTCTCTGGAAGATATGATAGACTTACTGAATGAAGGCGGACGCATCTGCGTGATTACCTTTCATTCTCTGGAGGACCGGATTGTCAAGAATATCTTCCGGCGGTGTGAGAATCCGTGTACCTGTCCAAAGGAGTTTCCTGTCTGCGTATGCGGGAAGAAGCCCAAAGGGTATGTAGTCACAAAAAAACCGGTGACTCCAAAGGAGGAAGAGCTGGCAGTCAATCCGAGAGCGAAGAGTTCAAAGCTGAGAGTCTTTGAACGAAAATTACAGAGTGTAGAGGAGTGAGAGAATGGCCGGAGCTGAAAAAAAGAGAGAAACCGGGAAACGGAAAGATTCTTATGAATATGTGGATGGCAGCGTTGTGCGCAAAGTGCAGCCGGAGCAGTCTTACGGACAGACCGGAAAGAATCAGACAAAGAAACGTCAGAAAACCAGTCGTGCGACCAGAAAGAACAGGGAGCGTGCTCTGCAGATGAATTTCGGTTATGTTCTGTTTCTGGCGGCGGCAGGCGCCATCACGGTTTTTATGTGTGTAAACTATCTGAAGCTGCAGGCTGAAAATACAAAGCTGCGCCGGGAGGTTACGTCGCTTGAGGTGAATCTGGATGAGGCGAAGCTTGAAAATGATGCGGATTACAACAGGATCATGGCGAATGTGGACATGGAACACGTAAAGGATGTCGCCATAAACAAACTTGGTATGGATTATGCGAAGAAAGGACAGATTGTGACCTACAGCGGAATCGACAGTGATTATGTGCGCCAGTATACGGATGTACCCGAAGAGTAAGCAGGTGAGCAGTTGGCAAAAGTATATAAAAATAAAAAAGAACAGAGATTTACAAGAAAAATGCAAATAAAGCTTTCAGCTGTATTTGCATTCATTTTATTATTCCTGATTATTTTGATCCTGAGGATCGCTTTTATCAATGTCAGCAAGGGACAGCGCTACGCAAAACAGGTCCTTTCGCAGGAAAATTACGACAGCCGCACACTGTACAGCAGACGCGGGGAGATCCAGGACTCGAACGGCCGGGTTCTCGCTTACAGCGAGCGGCAGTATAATGTGATTCTGGACTGCTATGCGGTCAATTATTATAAAGAAAATAACAGCGAGCATTACGAAGAGTATGTGGAAGCCACAGTGGATGCGCTGGAGGATGTGTTTGACCTGGATCCGGATGAAATGGAGCATCTGATCAAGGATGAGAAGACGCGGAACAGCCAGTATCAAATCATTCTGATGAACGCGACGGAAGAGCAGAAAGACGCGTATGAAGAGTACACATCGCTGGATGAGGACAGGAATCTCTCAAAGGAAGAGCGTGCGAAGCTCGAGAAGGTGACCGGGATCTGGTTTGAAGATAAATACGTGCGGAAATATCCGATGAACAGTGTTGCGAGTACGGTCGTCGGATTTTCCAACGAAATCGGCGACGGTATTGTCGGCCTGGAAGCTTATTATGACGATATGCTTAAGGGAACAGACGGAAGGGTGTTCGGCTATCTGAATGAGAGTCAGGAGTATCAGCGCCGCACGATTCCGCCGGAAAACGGCTATACGCTTAAATCGACGATTGATATCAATATCCAGCAGATTGTTGAGAAATACATTGCGGAGTTTGACGACGAATACGGCGATAAGAAGGATGACGGAACGGCAAAACATGGAGCGAAGAATATCGGCGTGGTCGTGATGAATCCCAACAACGGGGCGGTTCTCGCGATGGCGACGAATTCCAGTTATAATCTGAATGATCCGCAGAATATCTCGGCGTGGTATTCGCCGACCGAACAGAAGGACCTGGGTCCAGAGGGTTTTGTTGAGGCCCTGAACACAATGTGGAAAAATTTCTGTGTGACGGACGGATATGAGCCGGGATCTGTTGTAAAGCCGATCCATGTGGCGGCAGCGCTTGAAAACGGGGACGTCACGACATCGGATACTTTTATCTGTGACGGCGGCGAGTTTGTGACGGATACGGAAATCAAATGTGATAATATTTACGGACATGGCGTTGAGACGCTCGGGGAGGTTATCAAGAATTCCTGCAATGATGGTCTGATGGCGATTGGAAGAAAGATGGGGGTCGCTCAGTTTATTGAGATGCAGTCCATGTTTAATTTTGGAAAGCGGACCGGCATCGATCTTCCGAACGAGGCGTCCGGAGCGGTTTACACGCGCGAAAAGATGAATGAGGTAGAGCTTGCCACCTGTTCATTCGGACAGGGCTTCACCTGTACGATGGTACAGGAGATTTCTGCGTTCTGCTCTATTGTAAACGGCGGCTATTATTACCAGCCTCATGTGGTCGACAAGATACTGGATGACGACGGCAAGGTGGTTAAAAGCATGGACAGTCTTCTGCTGAAGCAGACCGTGTCGACTGAGGTGTCCGAGATTATAAAAGACTATCTGAAAACGGCTGTTCAGGAAGGTACGGGACGTAATTCCCGGGTTCCGGGCTATCTGACCGGGGGGAAAACCGGTACGGCGGAGAAAATCAATCCTGAGACGGGACAGCGCTGGGACGGACATTACCTGGTATCGTTTATCGGTGCGGCCCCGATCAATGATCCGGAGATTGTGATGTACGTGATTGTCGATGAGCCGAATGTGGCGGAGCAGGCGGTCAGCACGTATGCGCAGGTTGTATTCCGCAAGATTGCGATTGAAGTGCTTCCTTATCTGAACATATATCCGACAGAGGAAGTGACGGATGATCTTCTCGCTCAGCTTGGACTCAGCAGAGAAGACCTTGCAAAAGAAGAAAAAGAAAAGCAGACGTTTGACGCGATGGATCTCTATGGAAATTACTACAAGGGCGCTTACGTCAATGACGCCAACATTGTCGTGACGGCGGAAGGTTCCCCGATTGAGGGAGCTTATGTGGACGAGGACGGCGCGGTTTACGACGGCGTTATGAACCATGTGGCGGATATCGAGATAACAGAGGAAATGGAACCGGAAGAGAAGGCGGACAATCCTGATATGGCAGTGCCGCCGGCGGAGGATACGGCCGCGGCGGATGTTTCTTCCATGTGGGATCCTTCGGATTTGCCTGAGGAGGAAGAATAGAGAAGATGCCCTGCGATGCAGGGCATTTCTTTGTGTCACAGGAAATTTCGTCCTGTGACACAAAAAGCCGCCGGCGGACAGGAGGGAAAAACGCCTCCTGCCCGATTTGTGAAGAATTATACATAACGGAGATTTGGGCCTAATAAACTATACTAAAGCTGAGACGAGGTTTTTCATGCAGTCTGCCATTCAGAAAACCAAAAGTTTTCACCGCAAAAAGACGGTGGTTGTGTTTCTGTTCTGTTTTCTGGCGATGCTTGGGCTGGCGGGGAGACTGGTCAGTCTGATGGTTGTCGATTCGGAGTATTATGCAAAGCTTGCGCAGGACCTTCACGAGAGAGAACGGCCGATTAAAGCGGCGAGGGGAAGGATCATTGACCGGACGGGGAAGGTTCTGGCTGACAACCGTACGGTTTGCACCATATCGGTGATTCACAGCCAGATTAAAGATCCTGACCAGGTGACCGAGGTTTTGAGCCGGGAACTGGGGCTCTCCGCGGAAGAGGTCAGAAAAAGGGTGGAAAAGATCAGTTCGATTGAACGTGTAGCGAAAAACGTGGAGAAGGAAAAGGGAGACAGAATCCGGAACTATGAGCTGGCGGGGGTAAAGGTTGATGAGGACTACAGACGGTATTATCCGTTTGGAAGTCTTGCCTCCAAGGTTCTTGGTTTTACGGGAGGAGACAACCAGGGAATTATCGGCCTTGAGGTGAAATATGAGGATATTCTGCAGGGAATGCCGGGAAAAATCCTGACTCTGACTGACGCGAGAGGCGTTGAATTGTCCGATACCGGAGAGAACCGCGAGGAACCCGTAAACGGGAATGATCTCTGTATCAGTCTTGACGCGAACATTCAGGAGTTTGTGGAGCAGGCCGCGTACAAGGTCATGGAGCAAAAAGAAGCCGACAGTGTTTCCATTATTGTCATGAATCCGAAAAACGGGGAGATTTACGCGATGACAAATGTTCCGGAGTTTGACCTGAATAAGCCGTATACGCTCCCTGCCGGAAATGAAACTATTTCCGGGGAAGAACTTCAGAATGCGCTGAACCAGATGTGGCGCAATGGCTGCATCAATGACACGTACGAGCCAGGTTCCACATTCAAGACTGTCACGGCGGCCGCGGGACTGGAGGCGGGCGTTGTCTCCCTCAGCGATCAGTTTTCCTGTCCCGGCTTTAAGATTGTGGAAGATCGGAGGATCCGCTGCCACAAGGTGAGCGGCCATGGAGGGGAAACCTTTGTGCAGGCTACGCAGAATTCCTGCAATCCGGTGTTTATCGAAGTGGGGCTGAGACTTGGAGTTGAACGGTATTTTCAGTATTTTCATCAGTTCGCGCTGGATGAAAAGACGGGAATTGATCTTCCGGGAGAGGCGGCGACGATCATGCACAGGCAGGAAAATGTCGGACAGGTGGAACTTGCCACAATCTCCTTCGGACAGTCGTTCCAGATTACGCCGATCCAGCTGATCACAACCGTCAGCTCCATTATCAACGGCGGAATGCGGATCACACCGCATTTTGGCGTTCAGGCAAGGGCGGAGGACGGCGCGCTTGTCAAAGTCTGTGAATATCCGCTGACGCGGCGTATTCTTTCAGAAGAGACTTCAGAGACGATGCGCTTTCTGCTTGAGCAGGTGGTGGACGGGGGAGGCGGCAAAAACGCCTATATAGAAGGATACCGGATCGGCGGGAAGACTGCCACCTCTGAAACGCTTCCGCGCAGCGCCAATAAATACATATCCTCCTTTGTCGGTTTTGCTCCTGCCGATGACCCGCAGGTGATCGGCATGTGTGTGATCAATAATCCGCAGGGAGTTTACTACGGAGGAACCATAGCGGCGCCGGTAATGCGGGAAGTGTTCCAGAATATCCTGCCGTATCTCGGAATTGAGAAAAAACAGACAGAAGAGGAAACAAATTAAAAAAATGAGAAAACAGGTTGAATAATCCCCGGAAACCTTTTATACTTGTAACGTATGACAGGTGAGCACTTTCTTTCTGGCCTGGCAGAGAGAAAGTATGTGGATTGTCTGAAACAGAAGATTAAAAGAAGAGGTGTGAGATGATAATAAGTCAGGAAGTATTGATTCCATTATTTGCGGCGTTTCTGGTCAGTGTGCTGTTAAGTCCGATCGTAATTCCGTTTCTTCAGCGGCTGAAGGTCAGCCAGACTGAGCGCAAGGAGGGCGTGGAGTCCCACTTGAAAAAGGCCGGGACGCCGACGATGGGAGGGCTGATCATCCTGATCAGCACCGCGGCAACTTCAATGCTGTTCATCGGGAAATATCCGAGAATCATTCCCGTGCTGTTTCTGATACTCGGGTTCGGGATTATAGGATTTCTCGACGACTATCTGAAGGTGGTGCTCAGGCGTTCGGACGGACTGTATCCAAAGCAGAAAATGGCAGGCCAGCTGCTTGTCACGACAATTTTTGTCGTATATCTCTGGATCATGGATAAATCCTGCCTGGATCTGCTGATCCCGTTTTCCGGAGGAAAAGTGCTGTCCGGTATGACCGTGAGGATCATTGCCGTTCCTCTCGCTTATTTTGCGATTATCGGCACAGTGAACGGCGTAAATTTCACGGATGGTCTGGATGGCCTTGCAACCGGCGTGACGACGATTGTCGCAGTCTTTTACACAGTAGTCTCGATCAGCATGAAAGGCGGAATTGAGCCGATTACCGCGGCGGTTGCCGGCGCGCTGCTGGGGTTTCTGCTGTTTAACACCTATCCGGCCAAAGTATTTATGGGGGATACGGGCTCGCTTGCGCTCGGAGGATTTGTCGCCGGCTCTGCCTATCTTATGCGGATGCCGCTGTTCCTTCCGATCATTGGACTGATTTACCTTGTGGAAGTCCTCTCAGTGATCATACAGGTCACCTATTTCAAAAAGACGGGCGGGAAGCGTATCTTCAAAATGGCTCCGATTCACCATCATTTTGAAAAATGTGGCTGGCCGGAGACCAGGATTGTCACAGTATTTACCGTAGTTACAACATTTTTGTGCGTGCTCGGGCTTGTGGCGGCCGGATGAGCCGCCGGCGGCAGACTTCGGAGACAGCGGCGGAGGAGAGAAACCGGGCCTGAATTGAGACAATGGAGGAACTTGAAATGAAATGGACAGGAGAAACTGTACTGGTTTTTGGTACCGGCATCAGCGGAATCGGAGCTGCCAGGCTGCTGATCAGCCTGCAGGCTGAAGTGATTTTGTTTGATGGAAATACAGAGGTTGATGCAGATAAAGTGCTTGCGAAACTCCCGCAGGGGAGCAGGGTAAAAATACTGCTTGGAGAACTTCCCGAGGATGAGGCAGAACGGCTGACTCTGGTCGTTCTCAGTCCCGGAGTTCCGTGCGACCTGCCGCTTGTGAACAGCCTCAGGGAGAGAGGACTTCCGATCTGGGGAGAGGTTGAGCTGGCATTTCGGTGCGGAAAAGGGGATGTCCTCGCTGTCACGGGGACAAACGGCAAGACGACGACGACCAGCCTTCTCGGCGAGATCATGAAGCATGTCCGGGAAGAAGTGTATGTCGTTGGAAATATCGGGTTTTCTTATACGGAAGCCGTGCAGCATATGACGGAGAAAGCGGTGACTGTCGCCGAGATCAGCAGTTTCCAGCTGGAGACGACGGAACAGTTTGCGCCAAAGGTCAGCGCGATCCTGAATATTACGCCGGATCATCTGAACCGCCATCATACGATGGAAGAATATATCCGGGTGAAAGAGCTGATCACGGCGCATCAGAGCGCGGAGGATACCTGTGTTCTGAATTATGAAGATGAGATTCTCAGGGATTTCGGCGAAAAGCTCTCCACGAAAGTGCTCTGGTTCAGCAGCAGACGTGCGCTCGCGCGGGGAGTCTATCTCGAGGGAGACAAAATTCGCTATGCGTCGGAAGCGGGGATTACGGATATCTGTTCCGTGAAAGAAGTGCAGCTGCTTGGCGTACATAATTATGAAAATATCATGGCTGCCGTTGCGGCCGCGCTGGCCTACGGGGTTACCGTGGAGGAGATGCGGCCTGTTCTTTGCGCGTTTCAGGCGGTGGAGCACAGGATAGAGTACGTTACGGAAAAACACGGCGTCGTATATTACAACGATTCCAAAGGGACAAATCCGGACGCGGCGATCAAGGGAATCCAGGCGATGGAACGGCCGACGCTGCTGATCGGGGGAGGGTATGACAAAAACTCTTCCTATGAGGAATGGATTCGTGCCTTTGACGGAAAAGTGAAATATCTTGTGCTGATCGGACAGACAAGAGAGAAAATTGCCGAGGCGGCCAGACGCTGCGGATTTCATGAGATTCTGTTTGCGGAGTCGCTTGAGGAAGCGGTCAATATCTGCGCGTCCAGAGCGGAAGAAGGCGACGCGGTGCTCCTCTCCCCGGCCTGTGCAAGCTGGGGAATGTTCCCGAATTATGAAGTCAGGGGGCGGCAGTTTAAAGAACTGGTACATCGATTGCCCTAGGAAGTGGTAGTTTGCATTCTCGACCTGGTAAACCGGACGGATTTCTGCTTGTTATTGTCCTGTTTTTGACCGGATTCGGACTTCTGGTTTTATACAGCATGAGTTCATATAATGGGCAGGTCCGTTTCGGCGACTCTGCCTATTATTTTAAAAAACAGTTTTTTGCAATGGCCCTCGGTCTTGTGCTGATGTGTGTAATCTCTTCCGTGGATTATCATGCGCTGAGCCGCCTGGCGGTTCCTTCCTACCTGATTTCTCTGGCGCTTTCGGGCGCGGTTCTCCTGGTCGGAGATACGTATAACGGCTCAAAGCGCTGGCTTTCTCTCGGACCTTTGTCTTTTCAGCCCTCCGAGTTTGCGAAACCGGCTGTGATTCTGCTTCTTGCGGGGATCGTCAGCCGTATGCAGAAAAAGAAGAGCCTGGCCATGATCGTACGTGTCACTTTTCCGGTGCTTCCGATTGTGGCGCTGGTTGGTACAAATAATTTAAGTACCGCGATCATCATTCTGGGAATTGCCATGATCATGATTTTCATATCCAATCCCCGTTATCTGCCTTTTCTCTGGATTGTGCTCTGCGGCGGCGGATTCATGGGAATTTTTCTGAGCCTGGAACAGTACCGCCTGGAACGTCTCGCCATCTGGCGGCATCCGGAGCTGTACGAAAAGGGGTATCAGACCATGCAGGGACTGTACGCGATCGGCTCGGGCGGGCTGTTCGGCCGCGGCTTCGGCAACAGTCTGCAGAAGCTTGGCTTTGTGCCGGAGGCGCAGAATGACATGATTTTTTCTGTAATATGCGAGGAATTTGGCATGTTCGGCGCGTGGCTGCTGATGTTTCTGTTTCTGCTGCTGCTGTGGCGGTTTATGGTTATCGCGACCCATGCGTCCGATCTGTTTGGAGCGCTGATTGCCGCGGGAATCATGGGACATATCGCGATTCAGGTGATCCTGAATATCGCGGTAGTTACCAACACGATCCCGAACACCGGGATCACGCTTCCTTTTATCAGTTATGGAGGGACTTCTGTTCTTTTTCTGCTCGCGGAGATGGGGCTTGCGCTGTCCGTGAGCCGGTGGAGCAGATGATATAACTCGCCTGCGAGTTTTGCGCGCGGGATTCGGGTCTGTGTCAGCAGGCATTTTCAATCCCTGTACAGTGGAACCCCGGACACTCTCGGTGCATATACTGTAATATATGACTTTTGCAGTCTTAAAGCTGCATGAGGGTGTTTATCAGCAAAGAACCGGGGGATGGGCTTGAGACATATAACGATAGCAGGCGGGAAGCCGCTTTACGGGCAGATAAAAATTCAGGGGTCCAAGAACGCGGTTCTGCCCGTTCTGACTTCCTGTATTCTGGGAGAAGGGATCTGTCAGATTGACAATTGTCCCCGCATCAGTGATGTGGAAGTCACCCTGAGGCTGCTGGAGGCGGTCGGATGCCGGGTCGTCCGCAGGGAAAACACGGTGGCTGTCGACGCATCGCAGGTTACCTGCTGCGGGATACCTGAAGAAGCGTCCAGCATCCGTTCCTCCATACTTTTTCTGGGGGCTCTGGTCGGCAGATGCCGGGCGGCCAGACTTCCGTTTCCGGGCGGCTGTGCGATCGGCGCAAGGCCGGTTGACCTTCACATTGCCTCGTTAAAGAAGCTGGGCGTACGTTTTGAAGAGGATGGAAAGCTTGCTGCGGACGGAAGAGAACTCTGCGGAGCAAAAGTAACCCTGCCGTTTCCGAGTGTGGGGGCGACGGAAAATATCATACTTGCTTCGGTGCTTGCACCCGGAAGGACTCTGATCCGAAATGCTGCCCGTGAACCGGAAATTGACGAGCTGTGCGGTTTTTTGAATCTTCGCGGTGCGAAGACGACAAGGAGAGAGGACGGAAGCATCTGCATTGAAGGTGTCAGAAAGCTGAGAGCGGTCAGCTATTCAATGAGACCGGACCGGATTGTCGCAGGGACTTATCTTCTTGCCGCGGCTGCGGCTGGAGGAAGAGTCCGGCTGCAGGGAGCGTCCATGCCGGGGCTGGAAAGCCTGTCTGCGGTTCTGCGGAAGATGGGGGTTCATATAAAACTGGAGCATGGAAGCTGTGAACTCGTTTCAAATGGCCGTATTCAGGCGGTGCCGTATGTGGAAACGGCCCCTTATCCGGGATTTCCGACAGATCTGCAGTCGCCTCTGCTCGCGGCGCTTGCAGGCGCCGGCGGAGAAAGTCTGATCCGGGAAAAAATATTTGAGAATCGGTTCCGCGTCGTTCCGGAGCTGAGGAAGATGGGAGCGGAGATCGTGACGGAAAGAGACTGTGTGAAAGTACGCGGGAACGGGCACATGCACGGGGCGGAAGTTACGGCGACGGATTTGAGGAGCGGCGCGGCGCTTGTGGTTGCCGGACTCGCGGCGCCCGGAATAACAAGAGTGAGCGGGCTTGCGTACATTGAGCGCGGGTATGAGGATATCTGCCGTGATCTGAGGCAGCTTGGAGCGGATATTTCGCTTTCCGGCGGAGACCGGAAGGAAAATGAAAATTCCCGGAAAGCGCGATAAGATAAATGGGAATTGCACACGAGGAAAAGGTACAGGTGAGAGGATGGGACGAATTAGAAAGAAAAGGCAGAGAATGCTCCGTCTTGCGGGCTTATTGCTGCTGGCAGCGGCTGCCCTGATTGTGATACTGGTATTTCGGGTACAGACCGTAGTGGTGAACGGAAATATACGCTGGTCGGGCCAGGAGATTGCGGAGGGACTCTCCTATGATTTTCTGACTCAGAACACGCTGTTTCTGACATGGAAGCACAGGAACGGCGAAGCGCCGGAAAGACTGCCTTATCTTTCGTCCCTCAGAGTCAAACTGGATTCTCCCGGCAAGATCACCGTCACAGTGACGGAAAAGGAACTGCTGGGGTATGTGCTGTATAATGATCAGAATCTGTACTTTGATGAGGAGGGTGTCATACTGGAAATTTCCGATGAGATCTATGACGGGATTCCGGTAGTTACCGGTGTGAAGATGGGAGAGCCGGTGCTGTATCAGAAAGTACCGACAGACAGCAGTGCGCAGCTGCGCACAATCCTGAGCATTACGCAGCTTCTGCGCTACCAGGAGCTCACCGCAGAGGAGATCCGCTTTGCCGAAAACATGGATATTACGGTTCGGATCGGGAGTGTGGATGCGATTCTGGGGCAGGACGAGTATCTTGAGGAAAAGATCGCGAATCTGCGCGCAATTCTGAATGTGATGAATGGCAACCAGGGAACGCTTCATATGGAGAATTTTACAGGTAAAAACGAGCCGGTATCTTTCGCGGAGGGAGATATACCGGAAGCGGTGAACGGAGGAAGAAGTACAGAGGACGAGCAGCAGACGGAACAGGAAAGCGAGACTTCTGCGGTGGATTCGGGAGACGAGGAAGCGCCGGAAAATGAAAACGGCGAACAGGAAGAAGGGGGAGAAGATACGCCGGACGGAGCGGAAGACGGAAACGGTGTACCGGACGAAGCGGAAGGAAACGCGGACGGCGGAGATGGATCCGCGGAAGATACGCCGGACGGATCCGTACCGGAAAATGAAGACGGAGCTCCGGATGGGACAGGCGAAGACCAGGAAGGAGGGGATTCCTCCGGGGAAGAAGGAGACGATGATGACGGAGAGGAAGATCTGCAGAATACTTCCACATACGTTATGGCATTTGATTCTTCCGGGACACTCCGCTATGACGCGCATATTGTGAACGGAGTGGTTGTGGACGCAAACGGAACCCCGATTGACGGATGCAGCGTAACAGAAGACGGAAACATAAAAGACGCCTACTGGAATGTCATTGATCCCCAGACAGGTCAGCCTGCTCAGTGAAAGTTTTTAAAAATGGGACTTGATAATTTTTTAGAATACCAGTATTATAGAGAAAGAGTACGGTGATACTGGGGCAAGTGCAGCCCAAAGATGCGGCGCCGTAGAGATATGGGACCAAAGGAATGCGAGACTGGTTTTCGAGGAAAAGAGTCAGACGGTGTCCCGTCAGCTACAAGAAGGAGGAAACACGGTGTTAGAGATTATGTCAAATGAATCAGAGTCCGCTGCAAAGATATTGGTCATAGGTGTCGGCGGTGCTGGAAATAATGCGGTAAACAGAATGGTTGAAGATACGATCTGCGGAGTAGAATTTATTGGAATAAATACGGACAAGCAGGCGCTTCTGCTCTGCAAGGCTCCGACGACGATTCAGATCGGCGAGAAGGTTACCAAAGGACTTGGTGCGGGCGCGAAGCCCGAGGTAGGCCAGCAGGCAGCTGAAGAAAGTACAGAAGAGATACGCCAGGCAGTGCAGGGCGCGGATATGGTATTTGTCACCTGTGGAATGGGCGGCGGTACGGGTACCGGAGCGGCCCCTGTTGTAGCAGGCATCGCGAAGGAACTCGGAATTCTGACAGTCGGAGTTGTCACGAAGCCTTTCCGGTTTGAGGGAAGAACCCGTATGAACAATGCGCTTGCAGGGATCGAGAAACTGAAGGACAGCGTGGATACCCTGATCGTAATTCCGAATGACAAACTTCTCGAAATCGTGGACCGCAGGACTACAATGCCGGAATCCCTGAAAAAAGCGGATGAAGTGCTCCAGCAGGCGGTACAGGGGATCACGGACCTGATCAATCTGCCGGCTCTGATCAATCTTGATTTTGCCGATGTGCAGACAGTCATGATTGACAAAGGAATTGCCCACATTGGAATCGGGCAGGCAAAAGGAGACGACAAGGCTCTTGAAGCGGTCAAACAGGCGGTGGCAAGCCCTCTGCTTGAAACGACGATCGAAGGAGCTTCCCATGTGATCATCAATATCTCCGGAGATATTTCTCTGATGGACGCGAACGACGCGGCAAGTTACGTTCAGGAGCTGGCCGGCGACAATGCAAATATTATTTTCGGAGCGCTGTATGATGACACTTATGCAGATGAGGCAAGCGTTACCGTCATAGCGACAGGGCTTGAGGATGTGAATCAGGCTCCGGCCAGACAGACCGGCGGCATGAGAAATCAGAGAAATAATGCATCGGAATTCAGCTACAGGAGAGAGGCATCTTCCGGACCGCTTCCGTTCCAGAGGAGCCAGACGCCGTCGGCAGGTACAACAGCGCAGCAGCAGCCGCGTCAGACAACGACACAGTTTGGAACAATGCGTATGCCGGAACGTAAGGTGCAGGAGAAGGATATCCAGATACCAGATTTCCTGCGCAGAAATTAATATACAGTGATTATGGACAGGTCAGAGGCGTGAACTTCGGATGGAGCTCACGCCTCTGTTTTGGGACTGGACTTATACAGTGAAATACTTCTCCCGGATCTTTTCCACCGGCATCTCGAGGCCGGTCCAGATCTGGAACGCCGCGGCCCCCTGGTGGAGCAGCATGTACATTCCGTTGAAAGTCCGGCATCCCGCCTGTTTTGCGTCATTCAGAAGCTTTGTGCGGCCCGGATTGTAGATGATGTCTGAAACTGTCAGTCCGGGATGGAACATGGAAACGTCGGAGATCGGGGAGACGTCTGTGACAGGGGCCATCCCGACAGAGGTTGCGTTTGTCAGGAGGGTGCTTTCCTCCAGACATCTGCCAAGGGCCCTCTGGTCCGCAGAATCGGTCAGATCGGCACGGCAGAAGGTATTGCGGTTGATCAGATCCACAATTTTCTGCGCGTGGTTCCAGGAACGTCCTTTCCGGTTTACGATGTGGAGAACAGGAACGCCGTCGAGGGCGGCCTGCACCGCAATGGAGGAAGCGGCTCCGCCGGCTCCGAGCAGCGTCATGGGCCCGCTGTGGATGTCATATCCCTGCTCCGCGGCAGAACGCATATATCCGATTCCGTCTGTATTATGTCCGATCAGACGGCCGTCTTCATTTTTCACGGTGTTGACGGCCCCAATCATCGCGGCCGCCTCAGAGAAGCCGTCCAGATGCTCCATGATCCGTTCCTTGTCGGGCATTGTAATATTGAAGCCGAATACATTCATTTCCCGGAACCCCTGGACCAGATTTTTGAGTTCGGCCTGTCCGGTATCGAAGCACAGATAGATCCAGTCAATTCCCAGAAGCTGGAATGTTTCATTATGCATAAGAGGAGAAAGGCTGTGGCTGACCGGAGAGCCGAGCAGACCTCCAAGCCTCGTGTGTCCGGTAATCTGAATTGACATGATAAATACCTCGTCTTTCGTGAAATTTTTTATAAAACTTTACTAATAACTATACTGGTTCGGACGGGGGATGTCAATCGGAAGGCTTTCAATATTTTGGAAACGATTTGCGCGGACCAGGCAGACTGTAACGCATCCGCTCCGGCACTGAAAAAGGGATTGTGCATATACTGTAGTATACGGAGAATCCTGAAAAGAGAAAAAGGGCAGGAGGATGCAATGCGTTTATTTGAGCTGAGGAGAAAGGAAGTTATCAATATCCGGACCTGCGGTTCGATCGGATGCGTCAGTGATATTGATATCGACTGTCATACAGGCTGCGTCAATGCTCTGGTAGTTCCGGGGCCCGGGAAATTCTGCTGGTTTTTCGGGCGCGACACGGAATATATCATTCCCTGGAAATGCGTTGTGCAGACGGGGCCTGATATTATACTGGTGGATATTGAGGAAGAAAAAGTCCTGAAAAAATGCGGGTGATTCTACACCCGCAGATAATTCCGCATGCTTTTCAGCGCATTTTTTTCAAGCCTTGAAACCTGTGCCTGGGAAATACCAATCTCGGAAGCCACTTCCATCTGGGTTCTTCCCTCAAAAAAACGCATTTCGATGATATGACGTTCTCTTGCGTCGAGCCTTTTGATCGCTTCTTCCAGGGAGATGGATTCCACCCAGTTTTCTTCTTTATTTTTTTTGTCGCTGATCTGGTCCATCACATACAGTGTATCTCCTCCTTCCGTGTATACCGGTTCATACAGGCTGACGGGACTCTGGATCGCGTCCATCGCGTAGACGATATCCTCCCTGGAGACGCCGATTTCCTCAGCGATCTCATGAATGGTAGGTTCCTTCTGGTGTGTTTTCGTATAGTTTTCTTTCGCGTAGATTGCCTTGTATGCCGTATCGCGCAGAGAGCGGCTGACACGGATGGAATTGTTGTCCCTGAGATAGCGGCGTATCTCGCCGATGATCATCGGGACCGCATAGGTTGAGAATTTCACATTCAGGTTTGTATCGAAATTGTCGATTGCCTTCATCAGTCCGATACATCCGATCTGAAACAGATCGTCCACATTCTCATTGCTTGCGGAAAAACGCCGGATCACGCTGAGCACCAGCCTCAGATTTCCCTTGATATACAGCTCGCGCGCTTCATCATCGCCGGCTTTGATCCGCGCAAAGAGATCTTCTTTTTCCTGGGCAGTCAGCACCGGAAGCCTGGACGTGTTGACACCGCATATTTCTACCTTATTTAACGCCATGTGATCATCCTCCTAAACGTAAGGTTCAGTAAAATGATTCACCTTATGGGGCCGTGATATTCGCTTCCGAATGAAATAAAAAAAGTTTTGACCCTTGACAGCCGCGGTTATTCAAATCTGACGATCTCTCTCTTAAGTCTCTTTATGATGCGCTTTTCCAGCCTGGAAATGTAGGACTGTGAGATGCCGAGCAGATCGGCGACTTCTTTCTGGGTTTTTTCTTCTCCGTCCCGTGTGGTAAATCCAAACCGCAGGTGAACGATTGTGCGCTCACGTTCTGAGAGATGGTCGATCGCTTTGTTCAGCACATGATACTCCGCTTCTGTCTCAATATCCCGGCAGATGACATCCTCGTCGGTGCCAAGGATATCGGAGAGCAGAAGCTCATTTCCGTCCCAGTCCACGTTCAGCGGCTCATCGATGGAGACCTCCATCCGGGTTTTGCTGTTTCTCCTTAAGTACATCAGAATCTCGTTTTCAATGCATCGTGAAGCATAAGTGGCAAGCTTGATTTTTTTGTCTGTTTTAAAGGTGTTGATCGCTTTGATCAGACCAATTGTGCCGATGGAAATGAGATCCTCCACGCCGACGCCGGTATTGTCGAATTTTTTTGCTATGTAGACGACCAGGCGGAGATTTCTCTCGATTAATTCGCTTTTCGCCTTTCCTTCTTCTCCCTGCCTGAGCATGGTAAGGAGGGCCTGTTCTTCCTCCGGTTCCAGAGGCGGCGGAAGGACTTCCGTTCCCCCGATGTAATGTGTGTCATTTGTTCTTCCAAACAGCATATCCCCGAATCCAGCTGCCATTTTGATCTGGAAACGCTGTGGTACCGCAATTTTTACTATCATCACACATTCTCCTTTTTCTGTCAGATTTTGATATGTTCCGGATTTAATATGACCTGATAGGAATCCTTCAGGCTTATTCTTTCGTTGCTGACTGCAAAGAGAGGCCTTTCGATCTCGCTTTTTCCGGACGAAGTACGGATACACATTTTGTCCAGGATGACTGCGCGCATCCAGCCGTGCTCCCTGCCGATGCTGTGATAGGGAATCAGAAAAAAACCTTTTTTCCGGTCCCAGTCATCTCCAAGGAATTTCCGGGCGCTTTCCGCATCCAGAATGCTCACAGGCTGGCGGGTGAGAGGTTCTCTCAGACGGTTTCCGGTGTCCACCAGCGCGCGGAAAGTCATGCTTTTATTTTCCCAGAACAGCGAGACGCTGACCTCCTGATCTTTCAGCTGTCGGCAGATCTTAATTCTCTTCCACAGAAAACGGAGAAGAAAAAATGCTGCCAGCCCTCCGGCGGCGGCCGGTACGGGAAGCAGGGACAGAACCGCCTGGGCCGTCCCGCCGAAACAGAGCGTGATGAAAAACAGGAAAAAAATTCCGCGAATTCTTCTGCCCCGTTCAAACGCCGCGGCTGCCGACAGAAGCAGTCCTGCCGCAGGCAGCCATCTGTTTTCTGTGAAAAGATATCCGCACTGGAAGATGGCAAAGAGAAAATCGGCCGTCAGAATCTTTCGCACCGTTCTTTTTTCTCCAAGTGCCAGCATGGTCAGATACAGCAGCAGATATCCGAAGAAAAGCTGTTCCGCAAAAAACTGATCTATGTAAACTTCAAAATACACAAAAGAAAAGAACACCTCCCGTGGCTGCTGTGTGATTACAGTATACTCCAAAGAAAGGTGTTCTTTTGTCAAAAGAGGGGAAGCTTTTCCCATTTTCTGTCGACAATATCTGACATTTCAACAGGGAATGGAGCGGCAGAAAGCTGCCGGAAACGCTCAGGCCAGCAGCCGCAGGGCGCTGCTTACGCCGTCCGCGCTCATCTGACCGGGAGCGGAGGCTCTTCCTGCCGCGGCGAAGGTCACGGCGGAACCGTCCAGATATCCGGCAAGGCGGCTGAGTGCGCCAAGCTGCCCCATGGACATTGTGATGAACGGTCTGTCGGCGTACTGTTCTTCCATCTCGACAGAGGCGAGCAGAAGTTCCAGGACGTCTGAGCGGCTTTGCGGCATTACCGCCATTTTGGTGATATCCGCGCCGAGAGACTGCATCCGGCGGAGCGTCTGCAGAATCTCTTCGTGTCCGGGCGTCTTCTGGAAATCGTGACAGGAGCAGATCACGCCTGTGCCTGTGCTTCGGATTGCCGGAATCAGGTCGGACAGAATTTTCTCTCCCATATGGTACTCCACATCGATCAGATCAATCAGGCCGGAATTTGCGGCGGCAAGGCACAGCGACTGGTAATCTTCCGGAGTTATTTCCATATTTCCGCCTTCCGGTTTCGTGCGGAAGGTGAATAACAGTACGGTATCGCCAAGCTGCGCGCGGATAGTCTGAAGCATGTTCAGAACATTTTCCGGTTCTGTCCCGCCGGTCAGGAAATCAGCGCGCCATTCGACGAGATCGTGAGGTCCTGCCTTGATCTGCGCAAGCTGTTCTTCTATATCCTCTCTGTTTTTTCCCACGAGCGGTACGCAGACCGCAGGCTGTCCTGCTCCAAGCTGCAGATTCCTCACCGGAAAAGCAGTATAATTTTTTCTGGTCATGATAATTTCTCCTTGAATTTTGTAAGATATACGGATGCCGGTTCAGTATAGCTTATCCGACAGGAAAAGACAACCTGTTTTGAAATGATTGACAGTATTCGCGGATTCCGTTATACTCAGATTATGAAAAATCATGGAAGGGAATACTTTCCCGCCGATAAGGAGAAGGAGGGGAGTTTCGTGAAATGCCCGTTCTGCAATAAAGATAATACGCATGTGGTGGATTCCAGGCCTGCGGACGACAATTGTGCAATCCGCAGAAGAAGACTGTGCGATGACTGCGGGAGACGTTTTACCACTTACGAGAAGGTGGAGACGATTCCGATGACAGTTATCAAGAAAGATCAGACACGTCAGGAATACGACAGAAGCAAAATAGAAGCGGGGGTTATGCGCGCGTGCTACAAACGGCCGCTCCCCATTGACGAGATACGGGAGATGATCGACCGTATTGAACTTGAGATATTCAATCTGGAAGAGAAGGAGATCTCGAGCAATGTGATCGGAGAAATTGTCATGGACAAGCTGAAGGAACTGGACGCAGTGGCATACGTCAGATTTGCGTCGGTCTATCGCGAGTTCAGGGATATTAATACATTTATGGATGAACTGAAAAAAATTCTGGAGTGAACTGTCTGAGCGTTCGGGCTTTTCATGATCCAGCTGTAGATTCGGTTACGAAAGCGGTTCGGTGATTAATTTGAGAAAGAGAATAGAACAGTTGTTGAATGGTAAATTTGAATACAGGCCTCCGCGTCTTTTGATGGAACCGGAGTCGCTGACGCTGCATATGCATCCCGGGGAGCGCTCACAGGGGAGTTTCTGCCTGTCGGCTGATTCGGGCGTGAGATTTAAAGGTTTTCTTTTTTCCTCAAATCTGCGCATGCTGTTCGATCCCGCGGAATTTTCCGGGACGGCGAATGAGATCCGCTATCAGGCGGATGCGACCGGGATGAGCAGCGGTATGAAGGAAGAAGGCTTTTTTACAATCTGCTCAGAACTGGGTGAGCATACACTCCCGTACACGATTGTTGTGGAAGAGGAACTTCCGGAGGAGGATCCGGATAAAATTCCGGATATCAGGGAACTCGCCGCGCTTGCGGAGCAGGATTTCCAGAAAGCGTACCGCTGTTTTATCTCGGAGCGTTTTGGAGAGCTGCTTGAAAAAGACTGGCCGGGGCTTTTTGGTATGTATGAGGCGATTCGGAATTCTTCGTTTAATTATCAGAGCTTCGAGGAATTTCTGAACGGCGCCGGCGTGAAGGAGCCGGTCGAGATTTCCGTGGATGCCGATCAGATTGCGCGTTACGGAGTGAAGGAGAGTGTGCGGGAATCCTTCCGCATGACCAGACATGGCTGGGGATTCACGAAAATTTCCCTTCAGTCAGACGCCCCGTTTGTGAAGCTTGAGAAGAACGTGATTACGACGGATGAGTTTGCGGGGAGTACCTGTGATGTGGGTTATGTGATTGACCACACGCTGATGCATGAAGGCAGCAATTATGCGCAGATACGGATTGACACGGTTTACCAGACGATTTATGTGCGTTTTACTCTGAAGAAGGCAGGGGATGCTTCGAAGATTCATGCAGGCCGGATCCGCAAAAGAATGCAGTGCAAGCTGGAGAATTATTATGTGAGCTTCCGTCTGCAGAAACTGAAAGCAGAGACGTGGATCGCGCGGTCGGTAAAGCTCATAGGGAATTACAAGAGGTCGGGCGGAACGGATGTATTTGCGGATCTGTTCCTCATTCAGCTGTATTATGCGGACAATAAAAAACAGAAAGCGGTCCGTCTTCTGAAGGAGATAGAAGAGGATTCCGGACGGCTTAAAACTGTAGAGCAGTATGGATTTTATCTATATCTGACAACGTTCTTCTGTCAGGATGCCGCTTATGTGGATCAGATGGAAAATGAGATCAGGCAGTTGTTTGAGGAAAACAGGACGAGCTGGGTGCTGCAGTGGATTCTGCTTTATCTGCAGGAGGAATTTCTCTCGGACGATGAGGCGAGATACAAGGCTGTATCCCGTCAGTTTGACTGCGGATGCCGCAGCAGAATCATGTATCTGGAGGCGTGGCAGATCCTGAAGCGCAGCCCGTTCATGCTGCGCCGCTCGGATGATTTTGAACTTCATCTGCTTCGTTTCGCCGCGCGTGAAAAGGTACTCACGGAAGAGGTTGTGCTTCAGCTTTCCGAAATTGCGCTGCACCATGAAACGTATAGCCGGATTCTGTATGAAGTTCTCGCGGCTGCCTATGAGAGTTTTCCGTCAGATGAGCTGGTAAGGGCAGTCTGCCTGCTTCTTATGAAGGGCCGGAAAAAGGCGCCGGAGTATTTCAGATGGTATGAACTGGGCGTGGAGCGGGGACTGCGTATTACGGGCCTTTATGAATATTACATGGGGTCGATGGAATTCACGGATATGAATGATATGCCCCAGATTATCCGCATGTATTTTTCTTATGATACGTCGCTTGGCTATGAGAAACGGGCGGTTGTATACCGCAGGGTTCTCGCGAATAAAGGGCCGGATCCGCAGACTTATCGGACATATCGGGCCGCGATGCAGAAATTTGCGCTGGAGCAGCTTGAGATGGGGCATCTGACGGATGATCTCGCCGTGCTTTATCAGGAATTGCTCAGACCGGAGGCGCTAAGCCGCTCCTGCGTGGAAAAACTGTTCCGTATGCTGGAGAGCTACGAAATCGTCTGTGAGTCTCCCAGGATGAAACAGGCGGTGGTCTGCTCCCCTTATATGACTCAGGAGGAAGTGGTTCCGTTTGTAAACGGAAAAGCGGTAATCCAGGTATATGAGCCGGACTCTGCAGTTATGGTGGCGGATCAGGAAGGAACCAGGTATCCGGCGTTTCTGTTATGCAGCATCCGGCGGATTTTTGAAAATGAGACGCTGCTTGACTGGTGTATCCGAAAGAGGACAGAACTGCCGGGTGCGATGCTGCATGTCAGCAGCCGCGCGCTGCTCCAGGACGAACCGGGGCCGGATGATCTCTGGTATCTGACAAATGCATGTGAGAAGGAGTATTTTACTGAAAAATACAGAAATCGGCTCAGGGCCTGCGTCCTTTCGTACTACGCGGCGCATCCGCTGGATGAAACCATGCCGGAATTTGTGCGAAAGATTCCGGTTCAGGAGTATGTGAAGGTGGATAAGGCTGCGCTGATTACGCTGCTTGCCGAGGAGGGGCTGTGCGAGCTGGCGTTTGACCTGCTTGACCGTTTTGGAGTGGAAGGAATTCCTCTGATTCAGCTCGTACGTGTCTGCAGCCGCATGGTGCTTGCCTGTGAATTCGAGGAGAACCGCATGCTGCTTGCGCTGTGCCGCTACTGCTTTTCCAGCGGCAAATATGACGATAAGCTTCTGCGCTATCTGCTCCTTTATTATGAGGGACCTGTGCGGGATATGGAACAGGTCTGGCAGGCCGGGATGGAGTTTGAGCTTGATACGATGCTGATCGAAGAAAAGATCATAACGATGCTGCTTTTTACACGAAGCCACACACAGGGAACGGAGCCGGTATTTGAGTCATACCGGAAGAAAATGGGACGGAGAAAGCTGTGTCTGGCCTATGTGAATATGAAAGCCTACGAGTATTTTGTGAAGGGAATGCCCGTTGCGGCTTCCGTATTCCGGTATATCGAACATGATTATGAGGAACTTTTCGAGAGAGGCAGACTGGATGAGCAGGAGGATGTGTGCAGGCTCGCGTTGCTGCAGTATTACGCGAACTGTCCTTCTCTTGACGAACTCCAGGAGTCTTTTGCGGAAAAGCTTCTGGAAGAATACAATGCGAAAAACATGCGGTTTGCTTTCTGGACAAAGTTTAATGAAAAACTTCTGGCTCCGTATCAGATGGACGGCAAGGTCTACATAGAATATGCCGCTGATCCCGAAAGCACGGTGACACTCTGTTTTCGGAAAAACAAAGAGGAAGATTACAAAAAGGAACGAATGGAAAACTGTTTTGAGGGAATCTTCGTCAGGGAATTCACATTGTTTTTCGGAGAGGAGCTGGAGTGCTATCTGGAAGAGGTATCGGAAGGGACAGTAAAGCGTTCTGACACAAGATCTCTGTCGGCGGGCAGCCGCGGGGGAAAGGCTTTTACGAAATATAGAATTTTAAATGATCTGATACAGGCGAAAGGTCAGGGGGATGAAAAAGCTCTGCGCGAAGGGCTGGAGACATATGTGATTCAGGAGTACCTGGCAAAAGAGCTGTTTACACTGATATAGGGTGAGGACTATGATACAGGCGGTAAATGAACTGATTCTTGGAATTGATCTGAGAAGTGAGCATTCGCAGGTGAGTTACTATCACCAGTCCTTCAGGGAGCCGGTGACGGCCGGGAGGACACAGGGAGAGGAGGATCCTCTTCTCCCAATGGCTCTTCGGATGGATGAGGATGGAAACTGGCATTTCTGGGACGGGGTCCCGGACGAAAAGAATGAGAAGGATAAGTGCCAGATCACAGGAATCTATGAACTGGCTGAGCGCGGAGAAGAGACGCTCGTCTGCGGTGAAAAAATGTCTTCCGCAAAGATTCTCGGCATTTATTTCTCATGCTGTATGGAGCTTTTGAAGTTTGTTACGAAGCAGACGAGATTTCAGATTATGGTGACGGTCCGAAAGCTGACGAAGCCATGGAGCCGCGTGATTGCGGAGGCGCTGGAGGGACTCGGCATTGAACGGAAATATATTTTTGTCCAGGACTATCTTTCTTCTTTCTATTATTATACGGTAAATCAGAAAAAGGAGCTCTGGAAACAGGATGTAGCGCTTCTTGAATATGAGGAGGAGGCGATGGTCGGTTATGTTCTTCACATTAACCGTTCCACCCGTCCTGCAGTCGCCACGGTGGATAAAGTGGCCAGACAGCCGGTCGGCAGCGAAGTCCGCGGGGACAGGAATGACAAGGAGTGGGATGCGGAGAAGGACCGGCTGCTTTTTGAGCTTCTCAAAAAGGTGTTTGAGCGCAGAAACATTACAGTCAGTTATATAATCAGTGATTTTTACAGTAAGAGCTGGGCCGTGCGGTCCATACAGTATATATGCTACAGGCGGCGTGCCTATCAGGGACAGAATCTTTATTCCCGCGGCGCGTGCTATGCCGCGATGGAACGGGCCGGGATCATTGCGGACCGGGGGATCATTTTCAGCGGAGGCGACATGGTAGCCGTCAATCTTGGCATGGAGATGAGGATCCGCGGAAAAGAGACCTATTATCCTCTTGTGACAGCCGGGGTGAACTGGTATGAGGCGCATCACGTCTGTGAGTTCATTCCGTCCGGAGAGCGCGAGATACGGATTCTGTCGCGGCCCATGACGCCGGGGGATATGGTGACGCATATCCTGCGGTTCACTGGTCTGAAGGATCGTCCGGACCGTACGCTGCGGCTCAGGATGACTTTATATTTTACGTCGGTGAACTGCTGTCATGTGGAACTTGAAGATATGGGATTTGGAGGCTTGTTTAAACCTTCCGGCATGCGCTGGGAGAGGGATATTCTGTTCTGAGGAAAACTGTTCGGAAATTTTTCAAAGGAAAGCGGGTAGTGAATATGAGCTATGACCTGTGCCTGACGGAACAGGCAAAAAAGCCTTATTTTATCGAAAGTATACGCACAGAGATCTATTCTCTTGAAGAACTGTGCTATTATCTGTATCACAATATTTATCTGATAGACGAGACGATTATAAACGAAGGTTTGTGTGACTGGATCCGCGATGAACTGGGGCTGACGAGGCTGTACCGGCAGTTGTACGCACAGCTGGAAAAAAAGGAAGGAGCGGCTTTCTTTGTGTTTCCGATTTTTCGGGAAGCAGGATATCTGAATGTCCAGGAAGGAAGAGAATTTCAGGAAAAGCTTTCGCGTCTTGAAGTTCAGTCGGAAGAAGTCAGGCAGAAAATGAGAGGAGATTACCTGGTAAAAGAAAAAATGTTTGCGAGGGCTGTGAGCGTGTACCGGCGGATTCTCAAAAAGAAAGGCCCCGGCAGGCTTGGCGTGCAGTTTTATTCTTCCATCTGGAACAATCTGGGCGCCGCGTATGCGGGACTGTTTCAGTATGACAAAGCGGCGGAATGTTTTCTTGAATCCTGGAAACTGGGAAAAACGAAAGAAACCTTCCGCAAGTACGTCAGCACGCTGCCTCTGTATCTGTCCGGGCAGGAATATGAAGAAAAGCTGAAGGAAGTGGATGCCGATTCCTATCTTGTCCAGAGAATTCAGGAGTACAATGCGGAACTTTGCAGGAAGGCGGACGCGCAGAAGAAAGTGGAAGAAATACTTTCCGGGGATGTGGACGGGTACCTGGATGAATTAAAACGCCAGTACCGCAGAAGCGCAAAGCTGTAATACCCGGCGGATGGAAATCTGAGAACTCCTTTACTTATCTCTTGCTTTCTGGAAACAGATAGGATATAATTTGCAGGTGGCTGCCGCGGCATGCCGGGCACTGCCGGATAAGAAGGCCCGGGACTCTCCCGGGATTTTCATGAGACTAACGACACAGGAAAAGGACAGGTGAATTTATGGAAAAAAGAGAATTGCTTTATGAAGGTAAGGCCAAGAAAGTGTACAGCACGGATGTCGAGGATGTCGTTATTGTGGACTACAAGGATGACGCGACCGCATTCAACGGGCTGAAGAAAGGAACAATTACGGGCAAGGGCGTGGTGAATAACCGCATGACGAACCATGTGTTCAAAATTCTTGAGGCAGAAGGAGTTCCGACTCACCTGATCGAAGAGCTGAGCGACCGCGAAACAGCAGTCCGCAAGGTGGAGATCGTACCGCTTGAGGTTATCGTCAGAAATATTGCGGCGGGAAGCTTTTCCAAGCGCCTTGGAGTGCCGGAAGGCACGCCGTTTAAGGAGCCGACGCTGGAGTTCAGCTACAAAAATGATGAGCTTGGAGATCCGCTGATCAATGACTACTTTGCGATTGCGCTTGGCCTCGCCACCAGAGAAGAGATTGAAACGATCACAAAATATGCGTTCAAGGTGAATGACGTCCTGAAAAAGTATTTTCTCCAGGCAAATATCGAGCTGGTTGATTTCAAGATTGAGTTTGGCCGTTACAAAGGTCAGATCCTTCTTGCGGATGAAACGTCACCGGACACCTGCAGACTGTGGGATGCAGATACGCATGAAAAGCTGGATAAAGACCGTTTCCGCAGAGATCTTGGCAATGTGGAGGAAGCGTACAACGAAGTATTCAGACGTCTGGGACTTTAAAGGACCGGAAACTGGTCTGCAGAGCGCAAAGGCGGAATGTCCGAAGCGCTCTGCGCTGTTCGTGTCAGCAGGAAGATTGACAGGAGAGTAGAGGCAGATGAAGAGTGAAATCTATGAGCAGACTGACTTCACGGACAAATTAAAGGAAGAGTGCGGCGTCTTCGGAATCTATGATTTTTCCGGTGAGGATGTCGCTTCGACGATCTATTATGGACTGTTTGCGCTGCAGCACCGCGGGCAGGAGAGCTGCGGGATCGCGGTCAGCGATACACATGGCCCGCAGAGGAAAGTTTTGTCCCATAAGGGAATGGGGCTGGTCAATGAAGTTTTTTCCGGAAAGCATCTTGCGAAGCTCAGGGGAGATATCGGAATAGGTCACGTCCGCTATTCCACGGCAGGAGGAAGCACGCGTGAGAATGCCCAGCCTCTTGTACTGAATTATGTAAAAGGAACACTTGGCCTTGCGCACAATGGCAATCTGGTCAATGCCCCGGAACTTCGCCGGGAACTGGAATATGACGGGGCCATTTTCCAGACCACGATTGACACGGAAGTTATCGCGTATCATATTGCGCGTGCGAGGACAAAAACAGCGAGTGTTGAGCAGGCAGTTGCCGCCGCGATGCGCAGGCTTGCCGGATCGTACTCGCTGATTGTCATGTCTCCCCGAAAACTGATCGGAGCGCGGGATCCTTATGGATTTCGCCCCCTCTGCATCGGAAAGCGCGACAATGCCTGGATCCTCGCGTCGGAGACATGCGCGCTTGATACAATCGGCGCGGAGTTTGTGCGGGATGTCAGACCCGGCGAGATTGTGACGATCACGCCGGACCAGGGGATTGTCTCTGACTGCAGCATGTGTCTCGATGAGAAAGGCGGCGAAAAGCCTGCGCGCTGTATCTTTGAATATATTTATTTTGGAAGACCGGACAGCCGGATGGACGGTGTCAGCGTCTACAATTCCAGGCTTCTTGCCGGGAAATACCTCGCGATGGACTCGCCTGTGGAAGCGGATCTTGTGGTCGGAGTGCCGGAATCCGGGAATGTCGCCGCGCTTGGATACTCGCTGGAATCGGGCATCCCGTATGGAACCGCTTTCGTGAAAAACGGTTATGTCGGGAGGACGTTTATCAAGCCGAAACAGAGCAGCCGTGAGTCAAGTGTCCGTGTAAAACTCAATGTCCTGCGGGATGCCGTGGAAGGCAGGCGGGTGATTATGATCGATGACTCGATTGTCCGTGGGACAACAAGCGACCGGATTGTGCGGATGCTGCGTGAAGCAGGGGCGAAGGAAGTGCATATGCGCGTCAGTTCTCCGCCGTTTCTGTATCCCTGCTATTTCGGTACGGATGTGCCGGCGAGCGATCAGCTGATCGCGTGGAACCGGTCTGTCGAGGAGATTCGGCAGATCATCGGGGCTGATTCCCTTTCCTATCTTGGACTGGAACGTCTGGAGCAGATGGTAGGAGGTCTTTCAATCTGCAAGGGCTGCTTTACAGGGCATTACCCGGTGGCGCCTCCCACAGAGGATATCCGGGGAGAATATGACCGGTAGGCGCAGGCCTGAGGAATAAAATCTGCGAAACACAGTTCGTTTCGTTTTTGCGAAGGGAGAATCTTATGAGCACAGACAGATATCAGAGTCCGCTTTCAGAGCGGTATGCGAGCAAGGAAATGCAGTATATCTTTTCGCCGGACATGAAATTCCGTACATGGAGAAAACTCTGGATCGCGCTTGCCGAGACGGAGCAGGAGCTCGGGCTTCCGATCACCGATGAACAGATCGAGGAACTGAAGGCCCACAGAGACGACATCAACTATGAGGTGGCGAGGGAAAGAGAGAAGATTGTGCGCCATGATGTGATGTCCCATGTTTACGCGTACGGGATCCAGTGTCCGAAGGCAAAGCCGATCATTCACCTGGGAGCAACTTCCTGCTATGTAGGGGACAATACAGATATTATTATCATGACGGAAGCGCTTCATCTCATAAAGAAAAAACTGGTAAACGTCATTGCACAGCTTGGGGATTTTGCCGACAAATATAAAGATCAGCCGACGCTTGCCTTTACGCATTTTCAGCCGGCGCAGCCGACGACGGTAGGAAAAAGGGCAACGCTCTGGACGCAGGAATTCCTGATGGATCTGGAAGATCTCGAGTATGTGCTTTCCACAATGAAGCTGCTGGGCTCGAAAGGGACCACAGGAACTCAGGCAAGTTTTCTGGAGCTGTTTGACGGAGATCAGGAGAAAATTGACCGGATCGATCCGATGATCGCGCAGAAGATGGGATTTTCCGCCTGCGTGCCCGTGTCGGGCCAGACGTATTCCAGAAAGACGGACACAAGAGTGCTGAATGTCCTGGCCGGGATTGCGGCGAGCGCGCACAAGATGTCGAACGACATCCGCCTGCTGCAGCACCTGAAGGAGGTGGAAGAGCCGTTTGAGAAGACACAGATCGGTTCTTCCGCGATGGCGTACAAGCGGAATCCGATGCGCAGCGAGCGTATTGCTTCTCTTTCAAGATATGTGATCTGCGACGCGCTGAATCCGGCGGTTACATCCGCGTGCCAGTGGTTTGAGCGGACGCTGGACGACTCCGCGAACAAGAGACTTTCGGTAGCGGAAGGATTTCTGGCTGTGGATGGTATTCTTGATCTGTGTCTGAATGTGACAGACGGGCTGAAGGTATATCCGAAAGTGATCGAGAAGCATCTGATGGCGGAGCTTCCGTTCATGGCGACGGAGAATATCATGATGGATGCCGTCAAGGCCGGCGGCGACCGTCAGGAGCTTCACGAGAAAATCAGGGAGCTTTCGATGGAGGCCGGAAGAAACGTCAAAGAAGAGGGCAGGGAGAATAATCTGCTTGAGCTGATTGCGGCGGAGCCGTCCTTCCACATGTCGCTGGAGGATCTGAAAGCTTCCATGCAGCCGGCCAGATATGTCGGCCGCTCAAAAGAGCAGGTGGAAACGTTCCTTCTCAGGGAAGTCCGTCCGGTACTTGAGAAAAATCAGGATCTGCTCGGGATCAGGGCCGAAATCAATGTCTGATGATGCGCATGGCCGCGCAGAGAAATCAGCGGCCGGCGGCACAAAGTGAAAGAAAGATTTTAGGAGGAATTGTCTATGGTACAAGCAGTCGTTGGAGCCAATTGGGGCGATGAAGGAAAGGGTAAGATCACGGATATGCTTGCCGAGAAGGCAGACATTATCGTGCGGTTTCAGGGAGGCGCAAACGCGGGACATACGATTGTAAATAATTACGGCAAATTTGCGCTTCACACGCTTCCGTCCGGCGTGTTCTATAACCATACGACCAGTATTATAGGAAACGGAGTTGCCCTGAACATACCGGTATTGTTCAGGGAGATCAGGGGGATCACAGACCGCAATGTTCCGATGCCGAAAATCCTTGTCTCAGACCGTGCGCAGATGGTAATGTCGTATCATATTTTGTTCGACCAGTATGAGGAAGAGCGTCTTGCGGGGAAGTCATTTGGCTCGACAAAATCAGGAATTGCTCCGTTCTATTCAGATAAATACGCAAAGATTGGTTTTCAGGTGAGCGAACTCTTTGATGAGGAACGTCTCGCGGAGAAGGTACAGCGCGTCTGTGAGATCAAAAATGTGCAGCTGGAACATCTGTACCACAAGCCGACGCTCGTTCCGGAAGAGATTCTCGCAGAGCTGCGAAGCTACCGGGAGATGGTGGAGCCGTTTGTCTGTGATACGTCCGCTTATCTGTATGAAGCGCTTAAGGCCGGAAAGAATATTCTGCTTGAAGGACAGCTCGGTTCGCTGAAGGATCCGGACCATGGAATTTATCCGATGGTCACCTCGTCCTCCACGCTTGCGGCTTACGGTGCGATTGGGGCCGGGATTCCTCCGTATGAAATTAAAAAGATCATCACAGTCTGCAAGGCGTACTCAAGCGCTGTCGGAGCGGGAGCTTTTGTCAGCGAGATCTTCGGGGCGGAAGCAGAGGAGCTGCGGAAACGCGGCGGGGACGGCGGCGAGTACGGCGCAACGACAGGGAGACCAAGACGTATGGGGTGGTTTGACTGTGTGGCTTCCAGATACGGCTGCCGCATCCAGGGAACGACCGACGTGGCTTTCACGGTCCTCGATGTCCTTGGATATCTCGATGAAATTCCGGTCTGCGTGGGCTATGAGATCGACGGAGAGGTGACGACTGATTTTCCGATCACGGCGAAACTGGAGAAGGCGAAGCCGGTGCTCAAAAATCTTCCGGGATGGAAGACCGATATCCGCGGAATCCGCAAATACGAGGAACTTCCGGAGAACTGCAGGAATTACATCGAATTTATTGAACAGCAGATCGGATTCCCGATCACGATGGTATCAAACGGACCGGGAAGAAAAGATATTATTTACCGGTAAAAGGGATATGGCGGCTGCGGTGGATAAGGTGTGAACGGCGGCCGTGATATTGTTTCAGACGGATAAACGCCTCATCGGAGATTTTCAGGAAGAATCTCCTGCTGAGGCGTTTTTTATGCGCAGGTCCGGGTGCTGCGCCAGCAGCACCCGGGCCGCGATTCCATTTTCATTTTCCGGAATCCTCTTCTTCTTCGTGAAAGGTTTCTCTGTTACTGCCGAGTACGTTCGCAAGCAGCATCATTCCATAGAGCAGGCAGGGAATGATCACTGTGCAGGCGATGGCCGCCATGAGCATGTCGTTGGTGGCCGGACTGGCGGTCAGTCCCAGAATAAAAGTAATCAGATACAATCCGATGAGGATTACAACCCCGGCAAGAGCAAATATACGTTTTAATTTTTTCATAAAAACACCTCGGATTTTTTCAAAACTCGTTTGCGAGTTTTGCGCGCGGGATTCGGGTCTGCGTCAGCAGGCATCTTCAGCTCTGAATTCCTGCGCTCTCCACTCTGACTGCACCGTTATTCTAGCAGAATTACCAAAAGAAGAAAAGAGAAATTTTGTAATTTGTACTGGACAAACAGAAAAAGAAGTTGTATAATGCCTATTAATCACATAGATATTAAAGGTATTAAAAATAACAGGACAGGAGATTATACTTATGAGCAAAAAGACAAGAGCGGAGAGAACACTGAAATTTGAGACATTACAGCTTCACGTAGGACAGGAATCTCCGGATCCGGTGACGGATGCCAGAGCAGTGCCAATCTATCAGACTTCTTCCTACGTGTTCAGAAACTGCGATCATGCAGCCGCCAGATTCGGACTTGCCGACGCAGGGAATATTTACGGACGGCTGACAAACCCGACAGAGGATGTATTTGAGCAGAGGATGGCGGCCCTCGAGGGCGGTGTCGCGGCCCTCGCGGTTGCTTCCGGCGCAGCGGCGATCACCTACACGTTCCAGAATCTGGCGCAGGCGGGGGACCACATCGTTTCCGCGAAAAATATTTACGGCGGTACGTTTAACCTGCTGGCGCACACGCTTCCGCAGTACGGCATAAAGACAACTTTTGTCGATATCTTTGATCTCGACGCGGTGCGGGCCGCAATTCAGGAAAACACGAAGGCAGTCTTTATCGAGACACTGGGCAATCCGAACTCCGATGTTGTGGACATCGAGGCGGTTGCAAAGGTGGCGCACGAGAACAGGATACCGCTTGTTGTTGACAATACATTTGCGACGCCGTATCTGGTGCGGCCGATCGAGTACGGAGCGGACATTGTGGTGCACTCCGCGACCAAGTTTATCGGCGGACATGGCACGACCATCGGGGGAGTTATCGTGGACAGCGGCAGATTTGACTGGGAGGCATCCGGGAAATTTGCGTCTCTGACGGAACCGAATCCCAGCTACCATGGAGTCAGCTTTACGAAAGCGGTCGGGGCAGCGGCGTTTGTGACGAAGATTCGCGCGATTCTGCTGCGTGACACAGGAGCGACGCTTTCTCCATTCCATGCCTTCTTTTTCCTGCAGGGGCTTGAGACGCTCTCGCTGCGCGTGGAGCGTCAGGTTGAAAATGCGCTGAAGGTGGTACAGTACCTGAATCAGCATCCGCAGGTCGAGAAGGTACACCATCCTTCCGTGAGCGAGGATCCGGAACAGCAGAAACTGTATAAAAAATATTTTCCGAACGGAGGGGGCTCTATTTTCACGTTTGAGATCAAAGGTGATGCACAGAAGGCGAAAGACTTTATTGACAATCTCGAACTGTTTTCCCTGCTTGCGAATGTTGCCGATGTCAAATCTCTGGTGATTCATCCAGCCACGACGACGCACAGCCAGTGCAGCGAAGAGGAACTTGCGGATCAGGGAATTAAGCCAAACACAATCCGTCTTTCCATCGGTGCGGAGCATATCGATGATATCCTGGAAGATCTGGAAGAGGCTTTCCGGGCGATTGCAGAATAAATTGAAAAACAGGATTGAAAAAGCTTGACATAAACGCAAAAAGGTATTACCATAGCGTAAGAACGATATAATAAACAATATGGTATGGAAAATTTGAAAACCAGTCAAAATATTCTTATTTCTTAACTTCTTATTATATTCTTGTGACTGAAGACACAGAATTCTGTGTTTTCAGTCATTCTGCCCTTTGGCCGGGCAATTTTCTTTTTATCTTTTTGGGTGTTCAAAACTCGCCTGTGAGTTTTGCGCGCGGGATTCGGATCCGCGTCAGCAGACATCTTCATCTCCGAATTCCTGCGCTCTCCACCCTGTTTGATTGCAGTGGTTCAGATTCATGGATCGTTTGATCTGCTGGAAAGGAGGCATGATTTTTGTTTGCATCAGTTATTTCAGGAGCGGTCTGCGGAATTGAGAGCAGGCTGATTTCTGTGGAGGTAGATATTTCCAACGGACTTCCGGGGGTTTCGATGGTGGGATATCTTTCCTCCGAGGTAAAGGAAGCGCAGGAGCGGGTGAGAGCCGCGCTGCACAATTCAGGAATCAATCTGGAGCCGAGGAAGGTTACGGTAAATCTGTCCCCTGCTGATATCCGAAAGGCGGGTTCCGGATTTGATCTGCCGGTTGCCGTGGCAATGCTGACGGCATACGGATATATCCCGAATGAAATGGTGAGAGGGATATTCTTTGCCGGGGAACTGAGCCTGAACGGGAAGCTGAGGGGAATCCACGGGATCCTTGGGATGGTGGGTGAAGCGAAAGCAGCCGGATGTCATTCCTGCATTATCCCGGAAGCGAATGCGCGGGAAGGAGCTGTGATACAGGGGATACACGTGTACGGAGCGAAGAATCTCAGTGAAGTTGTGGAACATCTGCATGGCAGAAAAATGCTGGATCCGTGTGTTATTAATATAGAAGAAACTTTTCAAAACGGCAGAAAATATCAGAAAGAGGATTTTTCTGACATAAAAGGGCAGGAAATCGTACGGCGTGCCGCTGAGATTGCAGCCGCCGGAAGACACAATCTTCTGATCAGCGGACCGCCGGGAACCGGCAAATCCATGATCGCCAGAAGGATTCCGTCCATACTTCCGCCGATGTCGCTGGATGAGTCGCTGGAGGTGTCCATGATCCACAGCGTGGTGGGAATCCTTCCGGAAGAAGGAATTCTCTGTGAGCGGCCCTTCCGGATGCCCCACCACACCGTCTCCGCGGCGGGACTGGCAGGCGGCGGGACGATTCCAAGGCCCGGGGAGATCAGTCTCGCCCACAGGGGTGTGCTTTACCTGGATGAACTGCCGGAATTTCAAAAAGAGACTCTGGAGATCCTGCGGCAGCCGCTGGAAGACAGAGAGGTGACCATTACGCGGAACAGCGGTTCCTATGTTTTCCCGGCTGATTTTATCCTGGTGGCGTCAAGAAATCCCTGCAAATGCGGTTATTATCCAGACAGAACAAGATGCCGCTGCTCGGAAAGCGAGGTGCGCAGATACCTGCGCAGAATCAGCCGCCCGCTGCTCGACCGGATTGATCTTCATGTCTGCGCGAAGCCTGTGACTTACGAGGATCTGCAGAATGAGACCTCGGGTGAAAGTTCAGAGGATATCCGGAAACGTGTGCTTCGTGCACATGAAATACAGACAGAACGCTATGCAGGTCATGAATTCCGGTTCAACGGAGAACTGCCGGCGGAAGCTGTGTCCCGGTACTGCAGGACAGATGCGGAGGGCGAAAAACTGATGCGGTCGGTATTTACAAGCAAACGTCTCACGGCCCGCACGTATCACAGAGTTCTGAAAGTGGCCAGAACAATCGCGGATCTGGAAGGAGAGGAAAACATACGAACCAGGCATTTGAGTGAGGCTGTCTGTTACCGGCCGGAAGAATAACAGAATTGTCAGGGAACAGGAGGATCATGTGACAGGAGACGCAGAGAAAAGAAAAACAGAAGAAAACAGTCTGCCATCGGAAAAGAGGACAAGGACGGAGGAAAGGAAAGAGAACAGAGCGGCGGACAAAAAAACGGGCAGAACGGAGCGCGGGGAAATATACTGGGCATGGTTCTGCGGAATTCCGGGGCTGTATCTGCCGCATCAGAAAATGCTGCTGGAACAGTACCAGGATCCGCGGGCGGTGTGGGAAGCGTCCGGAAAAAGCCTGGAAGCGCTGGAAAAACAGGGATGGCGGTGGATTGAAAAGGTAAGACAATTTAAAAAGGACAGATCTCCGGAGCAGTTTGCCGATGAACTGCAGAAAAGAAAGATACAGTTTGTCAGCCGGATGAATGACAGGTATCCGCAGCGCCTTCTGACAATAGAAAACGCTCCGAACGGTCTTTTTTATAAAGGAAGGCTGCCGGAAGAGGACAGACGCTCGGTTGCGGTGGTGGGAGCGCGAATGTGCACGCGTTACGGCAGAGAGACCGCGGAACAGATTGCGCGCATGACAGCTGTCTGCGGCGGTCAGCTTGTCAGCGGGGCGGCCTATGGGATTGACGGGACTGCGCAGATGATGGCCCTGGAAAGCGGAGGGCTCAGCTTTGGCGTACTTGGATGCGGAGCCGGGAAAATATATCCTTCCGGGAACCGGCTTCTTTTTGAACGGCTGGAACAGCAGGGAGGAATCATCTCGGAATTTCCTCCGGACGCCGCTCCGCTGCGGACACATTTTCCTGTGAGAAACCGTCTGATCAGCGGGCTTGCGGATGCGGTAATTGTAGTTGAGGCCAGAAAGAGAAGCGGCTCCCTGATCACGGCTGACTATGCTGCAGAACAGAACAGGGATGTGTATGCGGTTCCGGGAAGGATCGGGGATGAATTAAGCGAAGGCTGCAATGAGTTGATTTTTCAGGGAGCAGGTATCTTTCTGTCTGTAAAACATCTCAGAGAGATTATTTTTGGCGTATCAGGGAAGGAAAAAGCGGAAATTTCAATGGAGCTGACACTTGCACCCTCCGAAAAATTGGTGTATAGTAATCTCGATTTGCATGCCCGCAGTCTGAGCGACCTTCAGTCGGACACAGGATTGTCCTTTTCCGAACTCGGGGAGATTCTTCTGAGACTGGAGCTTGACGGACTTGCAAGGGAAACTGCAAAGAATTATTACGCGAAAGTGAACTGACACGGCAAGGGCAGAGCAAGGAGGTCCGCCGTGCTTTTCACGGGAGGGTACCGTTATGTCAAAGTATTTAGTCATTGTTGAATCACCTGCCAAAGTCAAAACGATTAAGAAATTCCTCGGCTCCAACTATGAGGTACTTGCTTCGAACGGGCATGTGCGGGATTTGCCGAAGAGTCGCATGGGAATCGATATAGAGCACGGATATGAACCGAAATATATCACGATAAGAGGGAAAGGGGATATTCTGGCAGCGCTGCGAAAAGCGGGGAAAAAGGCGGATAAGGTCTACCTGGCGACGGACCCCGACCGCGAGGGAGAGGCCATATCCTGGCATCTTGCGGAAGCGCTGAAGCTTGAACCTGAGAAGCAGAACCGGATTACGTTCAATGAGATCACAAAAAGCGCGGTCAAGGAGTCTCTGAAGCACGCACGTCAGATTGACATGAATCTTGTCGACGCACAGCAGACCAGAAGAATTCTGGACCGCATGGTGGGCTACAAGATCAGTCCGCTTCTCTGGGAGAAAGTGAAGCGGGGACTGAGCGCCGGGCGTGTGCAGTCGGTCGCGCTTCGGATGATCGGCGACCGGGAAGACGAAATCAGCGCGTTTATCCCGCAGGAATACTGGACGCTGGACGCGCTTCTTTGTCCGGAGGGAGAAAAAAAGCCTTTGACGGCCAGATTTTACGGGAAAGACAAAAAGACTGCCGTCACTTCCAAAGAACAGATGGATCAGATCATACAGGAGCTCTCTGAAGAAAGCTTTGTCGTGGACGATGTGAAGAGAGGAGAACGGCAGAAAAAACAGCCGCTGCCGTTTACCACGAGCACTCTCCAGCAGGAAGCCGCGAATGTGCTGAATTTTTCCACGCAGAAGACGATGCGGATCGCACAGCAGCTGTACGAAGGAGTTGAGTTGAAAGAGGGCGGAACGGTTGGACTGATCACCTATCTGCGTACTGACTCCACCCGAGTCTCGGAGGAAGCGCAGGAGGCCGCAGCCGCGTATATCACCGAACAGTACGGGGAGAAGTACCTGCCCGGGGAGGGGAGCCGGAAAAAAGAGAACGGAAAGAGGATTCAGGATGCACATGAGGCGATCCGTCCCTCGGATGTCAGAAGACTTCCGGCGATTGTGAAAGAATCCCTGAGCCGGGAGCAGTTCAAACTGTATCAGCTGATCTGGAAAAGATTCGTGGCAAGCCAGATGGCTCCTGCGCGCTACGAAACGATGACGGTCAAAATCAAAGCTGGAGAATATTATTTTCAGATCTCTGCGTCGCATATTATGTTTGATGGATTTATGTCAGTTTATACAGAAAGCGGCGAGGAAAAAGAGGAAGCCGATGTTCCGGGCATTCTGCTTGAGAAAGGCATGAAACTGAAGCTGACTGACTTTGACAGCAGGCAGCATTTCACGCAGCCGCCCGCTCATTTCACGGAGGCTTCGCTTGTGAAGGCGCTCGAGGAACAGGGAATCGGCCGTCCCAGCACCTATGCGCCGACAATCACAACGATCATAGCGAGGCGCTATGTGGCAAAGGAGAACCGGAATCTGTATATGACAGAACTGGGCGAAATTGTCAATCATATAATGAAAGAGGCATTTCCAGGCATTGTGGACGTTACTTTTACCGCAAATATGGAATCGCTTCTTGATTCCATTGAGGAAGGCGTGATTCCGTGGAAGACGGTCGTCGAGAATTTTTATCCGGATCTGGCGCAGGCGGTGGATGAAGCGGAGCAGACTCTGGAGAAAGTCAAAATTGAGGATGAAGAGACGGATGTCGTCTGCGAAGAATGCGGCAGGAACATGGTGATTAAATACGGACCGCACGGGAAATTTCTTGCCTGCCCCGGTTTTCCGGAATGCAGGAACACAAAACCGTATCTGGAAAAGATCGGGGTTCCCTGTCCGCTCTGCGGCAAAGAACTGGTGATCCGCAAGACGAAGAAAGGGAGAAAGTATTATGGCTGCGAGGCGGCGCCGGACTGCGGGTTCATGTCCTGGCAGAAGCCGGTGCTGCAGAAATGCCCGCAATGCGGAGGCTATATGGTAGAGAAAGGCAATAAGATCGTCTGTGCTGACGCTTCCTGCGGATATGTGACGGTCAAAAATGAGCCGGCCTGAAAACGGGCGGAAACAGGATGCACGCGTTTCGCCCGCCATGCCTTAATGTGTTTTATATAATATAATATGGCGTAATATTCATTGATTTTCTGAAAACAGTATGCTAAGATAAGGAGGAAATCTATCTGTAAGGATGTTTATTGCAAAGCCCATGCGCGTGATTTTGTGACTGGGCGGATGGATGGACAGTTGCAGCGTGATGCGTATAGGAGGTTTTGTGATGAGTGTACAGTTGCTGGATAAGACAAGGAAAATAAATCAGCTTCTGCATAACAACAATACCAGCAAAGTGGTGTTTAATGACATCTGCGACGTGTTGACGGGCATTCTGAATTCGAATATTCTCGTAATCAGCCGTAAGGGGAAAGTGCTTGGTGTTGGTTTATGCGATGGTGTGGAGGAAATCAGGGAGCTGATCTCCGACAATGTAGGAGGTCATATTGACCCGCTGCTGAATGAAAGACTTCTTGGCGTTCTCTCCACAAAGGAGAATGTAAATCTTCAGACGCTTGGGTTTGAAGGTGAGAATATCCGACAGTATCAGGCAATCATCAATCCGATTGATATCGCCGGGGAGCGCCTCGGAACGGTGTTCATGTACAAGAACGGAAGTCAGTATGAAATCGATGATATTATATTAAGCGAATACGGGACGACCGTGGTCGGACTGGAGATGATGCGCTCGGTGAATGAGGAGAACGCAGAGGAGAACCGGAAGGTTCAGATTGTCAAGTCGGCGATCAGTACCCTGTCATTCTCTGAGCTGGCGGCCGTTATCCATATTTTCGACGAATTAGACGGATCAGAGGGGATTCTTGTAGCGAGTAAGATTGCGGACCGTGTCGGTATTACAAGATCCGTGATCGTCAATGCCCTGCGCAAGTTTGAGAGCGCGGGCGTGATCGAATCGCGGTCTTCCGGAATGAAAGGAACTTACATAAAAGTATTGAATGACGTCGTGTTTGAGGAACTTGAACATCTGCGGAAAGAAAAGAATATCGGTTAGCCGCGCGGTCTGCCAGAAGCAGCGCCGCGGGAAGAATGCCGTACCGGAAAGGTACGGCATTTTTGCCGCTGTGGGGGAGATGCGCACGAATTTGAAGTGGAAAAATGCCGCTTGGGCGGCATAAATTCGGCGCAGGGAGCGAGCAAAACGAAAATCGTTTTGTCGTTCCCTATAGAATGAACATGGAATACATGACCTTCTGCCCCTGACATTAAAAAATGAAATAATGAGAAAAATTAAGATAAACAGAGAAAAAAAGAGTAATAAGAAAAAAGCAAAAGATATACAGGAATAAATCCGAGTAATAGAAGTTGCATAATTTACATATTTTAACTAATATAAGGATGATGGTTAGCACTCAAACCAAGTGAGTGCTAATAAGTCAAATAACTCCGCTGCAGGCGTGTGACGATGCGCTGTCCGCGGAAATCAAATGGAGAGAAAGTCATCGAAGGAGGAATCAGATATGAAGTTAGTACCATTAGGAGACCGTGTTGTACTGAAACAGGGAGCTGCAGAAGAGACGACAAAGTCGGGCATTATCCTGACCAGCAAATCACAGGAAAAGCCGCAGGAAGCAGAAGTAATCGCGGTAGGACCGGGCGGAATGGTAGACGGAAAAGAAGTCACAATGCAGGTAAAAGTCGGAGATAAGGTAATCTACTCCAAATATTCAGGCAATGAAGTAAAACTTGGCGACGAGGAATATATCATTGTAAAACAGTCCGATATCCTTGCGATTGTGGAATAAGCATGGAAAACATTTTTCTGTCTGAGGGCGCACACAGCGCGCTGTACAGGTCAGCAGGAAATGTCAGATAAATCGGCGGATGAGAGCCGCCGGATGGGAAATACTGTTTTAAGAAAATCAGAGACAGAGGAATCAAAGCAGGAGGATTGATTATTATGGCAAAGGAAATCAAATACGGGGCAGAAGCAAGAGCAGCCCTTGAATGTGGTGTAAATAAACTGGCGGACACGGTGCGCGTGACACTTGGACCGAAGGGAAGAAACGTGGTTCTGGACAAGCAGTTCGGTTCTCCGCTTATCACAAACGACGGTGTGACGATCGCGAAGGAGATCGAGCTTGCCGATGCGTTTGAGAATATGGGAGCACAGCTCATCAAGGAAGTCGCTTCAAAGACGAACGATGTTGCAGGCGACGGAACAACAACAGCGACAGTTCTCGCTCAGGCAATGGTAAATGAAGGAATGAAGAACCTGGCGGCAGGCGCAAATCCGATTATCCTCCGCAAGGGTATGAAGAAGGCTACGGAAGCAGCTGTCGAGGCAATTCAGGCAATGAGCAAGGAAGTTACCGGAAAAGACCAGATCGCGAGAGTCGCGGCGGTATCTTCCGGAGACGACAAAGTTGGAGAACTTGTTTCTGACGCGATGGAGAAGGTTTCCAGAGACGGTGTCATCACGATTGAGGAATCAAAGACCATGCATACGGAACTGGATCTGGTGGAAGGCATGCAGTTTGACCGCGGCTATATTTCCGCCTACATGGCTACCGATATGGAGAAGATGGAAGCAGTTCTCGATGATCCGTTCATTCTGATCACAGACAAGAAGCTCAGCAATATCCAGGAGATTCTTCCGCTGCTTGAGCAGATCGTACAGTCCGGCAAGAAACTGCTGATCATCGCGGAGGATATCGAGGGCGAGGCTCTTACAACGCTGATCGTCAACAAGCTGCGCGGCACCTTCCAGGTAGTCGGCGTCAAGGCTCCGGGTTACGGCGACAGAAGAAAGGCAATGCTTGAGGATATCGCAATCCTGACAGGCGGCCGTGTAATCTCCGAGGAGGTTGGCCTTGAACTGAAAGAGGCGACTCTGGATATGCTTGGACGCGCGAAATCCGTAAAGGTTCAGAAAGAGAACACGATCATTGTTGACGGCCTTGGCGACAAGGACGCGATCCAGAAGAGAATTGCTCAGATCAAAGCTGAGATCGAGGAGACGAAATCTGACTTTGACCGTGAGAAACTTCAGGAGAGACTTGCGAAGCTGTCCGGCGGCGTTGCGGTAATCCGCGTAGGCGCTGCGACAGAGACAGAGATGAAGGAAGCAAAGCTTCGTATGGAAGATGCTCTTGCTGCTACGAGGGCTGCAGTCGAGGAAGGCATCATCGCAGGCGGCGGATCCGCATACGTGCATGCGGCGAAGGAAGTCGCGAAGATGGCCGCTGAGCTTGAGGGAGACGAGAGAACAGGCGCAAACATCATCCTCAAGGCTCTGGAGTCGCCGCTGTATCACATTGCCGCGAACGCGGGTCTGGAAGGCTCTGTCATCGTAAATAAAGTGCGTGAGTCCGAGACAGGCATTGGCTTCGACGCTCTGAAAGAAGAGTATGTCGATATGGTGAAGGCCGGAATCCTTGACCCGGCAAAGGTTACGAGAAGCGCGCTTCAGAATGCGACGAGCGTAGCTGCCACACTTCTTACCACGGAGTCTGTGGTTGGAAATATCAAAGAAGATGTTCCTCCGATGCCGGCAGGCGGCGCAGGCGGAATGGGCATGATGTAAAACCGGAAATGTAAAATTAAAAATATATAAACTGAGGGTAAACGGATAGACGTTTACCCTCTTTTGTGTTAGAATATTTAACAGAATTTTAACTCGCACAGTCTGAATTCTGAACTATTTACAAAGGAGAGCAGGAAGAACTGTATGGATTATGAGAAATCTTTGAAGGAGACGATAAAAGACGAGCTGAAAAAGCTTTCCTCCCTCACCTGGGGACAAAGGCTTGGCTATATCTGGGATTATTACAAGCCACTGATGGCGGCAGCTGTGGTTCTGATTATTGTGATATCCATTGTGGTTACGGTGGTTCACAATGTCCGTCTTAACCGCATCTTTAACGCCTACCTGGTCAACTGCAACAGCTATGAGACGGATCCTGATCTGATCAGCGGGGAGTTTGCGGAATATATCGGCGGAATCGGCTCCAATGACCAGATTACAGTGGATACAACGCTGAGTTTTAATCCGGACGAGGTTTCGGAATATTCCATGGCGGGACAGATGAAGATGACAGCTCTGCTGGCGGCCGGAGAAATCGATCTCATGATTCTTGATGAAAATGCTTACCGGAGCTATCCTGATCCGGATGTATTTCAGGAACTGTCCTCTGTGTACGGCGGGGAGCAGCTTGCCGCCTGGAAAGATTACCTGGTGGAAGGTCCGGATTCCGATGAAAATGCCGAAACATGGTTTGCGGTCGATGTCCGGGACTCGCCGGTGCTCGCCCGCGGTAATTCCTATGGAGGGCAGGCGGCATACGCCGTGGTGGTGCCTGGTACAGAGCATCTGGAACTGTGCGCCGCATTTATCAATTATCTGCTGGGTCTGTGACCGGACGGAGACGCCGGACAGAAAAACTGCGGCAAACGGATACTTTCCCGTCTGCCGCAAGAGATTGCACACGGCCGTACAGGGAAATCAGCTGCTGACGCGGTACGCGGCCGGTACAAAGTGAACGGAATAAGGACGCGTTCACAATATAATTACAATGTGGAGGATAAAGAGATGAGTGATTTGTACAGAGAAATTTTGGTTCCGAGAAAAACGCCGCTGCAGAACAAGCTGGCCAAGGTTGTTCTGATTGTTCTGACTGTTTTGGGTTTTCTTGCCGGGATGGTTTTTATTCCCCTGATGCTGCTGGGAATTGCCGGGATTGTGGCCTGCGTTTTCCTCATGCCAAAGCTGGAAGTCGAGTATGAATATCTGTATGTGAACGGCGATCTTGACATAGATGCGATCTATTCAAGACAGAAGAGAAAAAGAGTGGCGGAGTATCATGTGGAAGAGCTGGAAATCCTTGCTCCGGAGAAATCCCATGCTCTTGACAGCTATCGGAACAAAAACGGTATCCGGGTGAGGGATTTTACCTCGGGAGATCCGAACAAAAAGGCATATGCCATGGTCATGAACAAGGAGAAAGGGCAGGAGCTGGTGAAAGTTGAGATTGACGAGGTGGTTCTCGGCGATCTGCGCAGGCTTGCGCCGCGCAAGGTAAATCTGATGTAGCCTGTATGCCCGGGACTGCATTTTGTCCGTCTCTCGCGGTCAGTTTCTGTAAAATTTCCGAAAAACCATGCTTTTTGTATTTTTTGTATTTCAGTGGTTGACATTGAAAACCGAATTTGTTAGAGTAGATAAACATCAGACAGGCTTGTTTTGAGAACCACAGGACAGACCTTATCAGAAAATTATCAGAAAGCGAGGAAATGACGTGGGAAGGATTATTGGCGAAGGTATTACATTTGACGATGTACTGTTAGTGCCCGCATATTCAGAGGTGATCCCGAATCAGGTGGATTTGTCTACGTGGCTGACAAAGACAATCCGGCTGAATATCCCGATGATGAGCGCAGGCATGGATACTGTTACCGAGCACAGAATGGCAATTGCGATGGCGCGGCAGGGCGGCATGGGCATCATTCACAAAAATATGTCCATTGAACAGCAGGCAGAAGAAGTGGACAAAGTGAAGCGTTCAGAGAATGGCGTTATCACGGATCCGTTCCATCTTTCGCCGGAGCATACGCTTGCCGATGCGGATGAACTGATGGGAAAATACCGTATATCCGGAGTCCCGATCACGGAGAATGGGAAACTCGTCGGCATCATAACAAACAGGGATCTTCTGTTTGAGGAGGATTTTTCAAAGCAGATTCGTGAATCCATGACAAGTGAAGGGCTGGTGACCGCGAAAGTGGGGATCACGCTTGAGGACGCGAAAAAGATTCTGGCGAAAGCCCGCAAGGAGAAGCTTCCGATTGTTGATGACGAGTACAATCTGAAAGGCCTTATTACAATAAAAGATATTGAAAAGCAGATCAAGTATCCGAATTCCGCGAAGGATGCGAAAGGACGTCTTCTCTGCGGCGCAGGCGTCGGCATTACGGCGAATGTGCTTGAGCGGACGGCGGCTCTTGTGGACGCGCAGGTGGACGTAGTCGTGCTTGACAGCGCGCATGGTCATTCCGCCAACGTCATCCGCTGTGTCACCATGATCAAGGACAAATTCCCGGATCTCCAGGTTATTGCGGGAAATGTCGCCACGGGAGAAGCGACCAGGGATCTGATCAAAGCCGGAGCCGATGCGGTGAAAGTCGGAATCGGGCCGGGGTCGATCTGTACCACCCGCGTGGTAGCCGGCATTGGTGTTCCGCAGATTACAGCTGTGATGGACTGCTACGAGGTGGCGAAGGAGTACGATATTCCGATCATAGCGGACGGCGGCATCAAGTATTCCGGTGATATCACAAAGGCGATTGCGGCAGGCGCAAATGTATGCATGATGGGAAGCATGCTTGCCGGGTGCGATGAGAGCCCGGGAACTTTTGAACTGTATCAGGGAAGAAAATATAAAGTATACCGCGGCATGGGTTCGATCGCCGCGATGGAAAACGGCAGCAAGGACCGTTATTTCCAGACAAATGCGAAAAAGCTTGTCCCCGAAGGAGTGGAAGGACGTGTCGCCTACAAGGGAAGCGTGGAAGATACGATTTTCCAGCTGATGGGCGGCGTGCGTTCAGGAATGGGCTACTGCGGGACGGCGACCATTGAGGATCTCAAAGAGAATGGAAGATTTGTAAAGATTTCCGCGGCTTCCTTAAAAGAGTCCCATCCGCATGACATTCATATCACAAAGGAAGCGCCGAATTACAGCGTGGAGCAATAAGTCATATCAGATATGGAGCGGCTCGCCCTGGCAGGCGGTGAGCGGTAAAGCTGTATCCGCCGGGACATATCCCGGCGGATTTTTCCGATTTTATGCGCAGGCGGGCAGGAGGAAAAACTGCCGCTTACTCGATCAGGCCCATATAGGCGGACAAATATTTAACGGGATGCATGGATTGAAAGAATCAAAAAAGGGGATACACAAATCTGAGGTTTTGTTGTATACTAACAGATGTGTCGTGTGCGCGGAAGCCATGCGGGAATAAAACTGACAGAGAAAAGTGTGAGCGCTGATGAAAAGAGAAAAGAAGAAAAACAGGAAAAGTGGAAAGAGCAGACGCCGTCTTCATTCTGCACACATGCTGGTGTGGCTGACGGCAATTATACTGACGGGGCTGGCAGTCTGGTTTTTGCTGGATATGATTCCGGAAGATGATATTGATGTGGATGCCCTTCTGGAAGAGCCGGTGACTATTGAGATCGAGACGGATCCGCCTGAACCTGAATATGTAAACCCTGTTCCGAGGCCGGATATCGATGTGCAGCATCTGACGATCAATGATTATTCCAGGCCGGGGGAGGCCACAGATGCGATTAATTACATTGTGATCCACTATCTTGGAAATCCGAAGACGACAGCGCAGGAAAACCATGATTATTTTGAGAGTCTCAAGGATCTGCAGGATACTTCGATGAGCGCGAATTTTGTCGTTGGCCTTGAAGGAGAGATCATCGAATGTGTGCCGCCCGGAGAGATCGCGTACGCTTCCAATTCCATGAATCATGAGTCTATCTCGATTGAGAATTGTCACCTGGATGAGACGGGGCGGTTCACAGAGGCAACGTATCAGTCCTGTGTGAAGCTGGCAGCGTATCTGGCGGCGGAGTATCAGATTGACAGGGATCACATCATTCGTCATTATGATGTGACAGGAAAGGAATGTCCGCTGTATTACGTGGAGCATGAGGACAAATGGGAACAGATGAAGGACGACATCATGAATTACATAGCTCAGTACAGTGGATCATGAAAATGAAAAATTTTTACCTCAGAAATATCTGAAAGGCGGATTTTATGGTAAAAGAATACTATGAAAGAGTATGCGCGGGGGAAGATATCCGCAGGAATCTGATTTCCCTGCGCAGCGCGCTGGCAGATGAAAAGGAGAAACGCGGCTTTGCCTATCTTCTGGCCGGTGACTTTTCAGAGCTGACAGACCTTCTGGGACATACGGATCCGAAGGTCAGAAAGAATGCGGCCCTGATTCTGGGCGAAATGGAATCGGAAGATCTGCTTCCGATTCTTTTTGACGCCTATAAAAAAGAAGAAACTCTGTTCGTCAGGCCGGATTATCTTCAGGCAATGATGAAACTGGACTATCAGCCTTATGTTCCGACCCTGAAAAAACAGCTGTCGCTTCTCAGGGAAACAGATCCGGGAGCGGAAGAGAAGAAACACAGAAATGAAGAGATCCGCATGCTGCAGCAGATGGTGCTGCGGTACGAGACCCCGGCCCGGCATCGTTTTGTCGGATATGACTGCCGGAAGCCGGTGATCCTGACGGTGAACCGCAGTCAGAGGGAGGCGACCGCGAAACAGTTTCCGGCCGGAAAGGTGACCCTGCTGCAGGGAGGCATCCGGATAAAAGAAACTGCCCTGGAAGACATCCTTCCGGTCAGGACCTACAGGGAGCTGCTTTTTCCGATTGAGGGAATGGCAATCCCTTCAAATGATCCGGAAGAGACCGGAAAAATTCTGGCGGATGGAAGACTGCTTTCTCTTGTACAGGATCTTCATGAAGGTGTACCTCCGTTCTGCTATCGCATTGAACTGAAAAGCACACTTTCTCCGGAGAAGAAAGGAACCTTTATCCGCAGAATTTCAGATGCCTTTGAACAGCATTCCAGAGGAATGTGGATTAACAGTACGTCCGGATATGAGCTGGAGATCCGGCTTCTGCAGAGAAAGGACGGAACGTATCTTCCCATGGTGAAGTTTTTTACGATCAGGGACCGCAGATTCCGCTACCGGAAGGAGTATACGGCAGCTTCCATGTCGCCGGTCAACGCGGCGCTTGCAGCGCAGCTTGCCCGTCCCTATCTGAAAAAGGATGCGCAGATTCTCGACCCATTCTGCGGGGTCGGGACGATGCTGATTGAGCGGAATTATGCCGTGAGGGCCAGGACGATGTACGGGATCGATACGTTTGGCGAGGCAATAGAGAAAGCCAGGGTTAATACGTCGATTGCAGGTATGACCATAAATTACATTAACAGGGATTTCTTTGCCTTTACCCATGAATATCCGTTTGATGAAATCATCACGGAATTTCCGCAGGCGACGCAGAGCACCCCGCGTCCCCGGATCAGGGAACTTTATGAAAAGTTTTTTGATCATGCGGGAAGTCTGCTGAAATCAGAAGCGGTGATGGTTCTGTATTCTTCGGAACCGTCGTTTGTCAGGGACGGGACCAAAAAACATCCGGAGTACAGAATAAAAGAAAGCTTTGTGCTTAATGAGAGGAACGGGACGACACTGTTTGTGGTTGAAGTCAGAAAATAAATCAGCTGAAAAAGGCGCCGCATCTGCGGCGCCTCAGTTTTTGGCAAAACTCTGTTCTCAGGCTTTTCCGTCGCTGCCAAGTACGTTCTTGATCTTGTGAGCAACGATCGCTTTGACGTTTGCGCGGCCGACCTTCAGATATTCTCTCGGATCGAATGCAGCCGGATTCTCCCACATTACCTGACGGATACCAGCTGTCATGGCAAGACGAAGGTCAGAGTCGATGTTGATCTTGCAAACTGCGGATCTTGCTGCCTGGCGAAGCATCTCCTCCGGGATACCGATGGCATCCTTCAGATTTCCGCCGTGCTCCTGGATAATCTTCACATATTCCTGTGAAACGCTGGAAGCGCCGTGAAGAACGATCGGGAACTCCGGAAGACGTCTTGAGACTTCGTCGAGAATGTCAAAACGAAGCTGCGGCTTCTGACCCGGTTTGAATTTGAACGCGCCATGGCTTGTACCGATCGCGATAGCCAGAGAGTCAACACCTGTGCGGCTTACGAATTCTTCTACTTCATCCGGATGTGTATATTTTGCATCCTCAGCGGATACCTTGACATCATCCTCGATACCTGCGAGCTGGCCAAGCTCACCTTCTACCACGACACCCTTGGAGTGAGCATACTCAACGACCTTCTTGGTGAGTGCGATGTTGTCCTCGAAAGAATGATGGGAGCCGTCGATCATGACAGAAGTGAATCCGCCGTCGATGCAGGCCTTGCAGATCTCGAAATCTGCGCCGTGATCCAGATGCAGAGCGATCGGAATATCGTTCTCGATGAGAGCGGCCTCAACCAGCTTTACAAGATAAGTATGGTTCGCATATTTTCTTGCTCCTGCAGATACCTGAAGAATGAGCGGAGAATTGAGCTCACCAGCTGCCTCTGTGATACCCTGTACGATCTCCATGTTGTTCACGTTGAATGCGCCGATTGCGTAGTGCCCATCGTATGCTTTCTTGAACATCTCGGTAGTAGTTACCAGTGCCATAAAAAATTCCTCCTTTTTCTGTATGACAAAATTCGGGCACCGCCGGCAAAATATGCTGGCAGAACCTGTCATGGGTTATTCTACCACAACTTTTGGAAATTTACGATAAGAAATTGCAGAAAGTTGCAAAAAAATTGAAATCCGTATTACAGAATTGAACCGAAACAAAAAAAATCCCGGACTGTGAAGCAGCAGTTTCCTCTCTGCGAGCTGCGCATCCAGCCGGAGACTTTTTGTGTCACAGGACGAAATTTCCTGTGAATCGAGCAGGAGGCGATTTTTCCTCCTGCTCGCCGCGCGGCCCGTGTGCTGCTCCAGCAGCTATTTTCCTTACACGGGCCTGCGATCGAGTAGGAGGCGGCTTTTCCTCCTGCTCGTCTGCGCGGCCCGTGTGCTGCTCCAGCAGCTATTTTCCTTACACGGGCCTGCGCATAAAAAAAGCGCGAGACGGGATTCGAACCCGCGACCCTCGCCTTGGCAAGGCGATACTCCACCTCTGAGCCACTCGCGCATAAAAACAATTATTTATTTGATTGTCATCCGTGTCCTTTGCTCGGGACAGATATTACTATACAACAGAATTATGAGAAAGTCAACAACTTTTTGAAAAAAATAAACAATACCTTTTTCTTTGCTTTTACTTGCGAAAGTTTACAAAGTAGGATAGAATGATTCAAGATGATCACGGGACAGGCGGCAGATTTTCCCTGTGTCGTTGGATCAGATTCCAGCAGATGAAGGGGGTGGTTTTTGTGAAGCGCAAGCGATGTGAAGATACTGGTTCGCAGGATGTTCCCGGGCCCTGGCCCGTCATAAAAACTACCGAGGGGGTCTTTTTGTTATGTTGGAAAAAATTCAGGAGTATATCAATAACCATCAGTATGCTTTGATCCGCAGTGAGATCAGCGAGATGAACGAAGCTGATATTGCCGCGATGCTGGAGGATCTGGAGCTTCCGAAGGCGGAACTTGTGAAAGTGTTCCGTATCCTTCCGAAATCGATCGCGGCGGACGTGTTTTCGTTTCTGCCTTTGGAGCTTGAGCAGGTGATTCTTACTTCCCTGACGGACAATGAAGCGGCGCATATCATCGAGAATCTGTTTGCAGACGACGCAGCCGACCTGATGGATGAAATGCCGGCGAATGTCGTCAAGCGCCTGCTGCAGCAGACGACACCGGAGACAAGAAGAGATATCAATCATCTGCTTCAGTATCCGGAAGATTCCGCGGGAAGCATTATGACCGTGGAGTTTATCGATCTGAAGGAAAATCAGACGGTGACGCAGGCTATCGACAAAATCAGACTGATCGGGCCGGACCGGGAGACGATCAATACGTGCTACGTCACAGACCAGTACCGCAAAATCACAGGGACAATCTCTCTGCGTATGCTTTTGTACGGGAAGCCGGACGACAAGGTCGGAAATCTGATGGAAGAGAACGTCATCACGATCAGTACGCTGACGGACCAGGAGGAGGTCGCCCGCACCTTCCAGAAATACGACTTTGACGCGATGCCGGTCGTGGACAGCGAGAACCGGCTTGTGGGCATTATCACAGTCGACGACGTCATGGATATCATCGAGCAGGAGGCCACGGAAGATATCGAGAAGATGGCCGCGATCACGCCCACGGATAAACCGTATTCAAAAACAACAGTATTTGAAACATGGAAGAAAAGAATACCATGGTTATTGTTTCTTATGATATCAGCAACATTTACGAGCAACATTATTCTCCGCTATGAGACGGCGCTTGCCACCTACAGCGTGCTGAACGCCTACATCCCCATGTTTATGGATACCGGAGGAAATGCCGGAGGCCAGGCGTCCGTCACGATCATTCGAAGCATCTCTCTTGGAGAGGTGGAGTTTTCCGATATTTTCAGGGTACTCTGGAAAGAGATCCGGGTTGCGGTGCTCTGCGGCCTGACGCTTTCCGTAGTCAATTTTGGGAAGCTTCTGCTGGTCGACCGTGTACCAATGGTAGTAGCGCTGATTGTCTGCCTCACGATGGTCGTTACGGTTGTCGTGGCAAAAATGGTGGGCTGCCTGCTTCCGATGCTGGCAAACCGGGTCGGATTTGACCCGGCTGTCATGGCAAGTCCGTTTATCACGACGATCGTGGACGCGGTTTCTCTGGTAATCTATTTCCAGATCGCGACACGGATTCTTGGAATCTAATGCAGATGCATACCGATATCTGGCAAAATGACGACGAATGATCGGAATACACAAAGGATGATATATTTATGATTTCGATAATTATTCCATGCTACAAGTCATCCCACACAATCCGCAGTGTTGTTGAGCTGACGATGGAAGAACTGAATAAACTGAACCGGGACGAGTATGAGTTTGTTCTGGTGGACGACGCTTCCCCGGACGGAGGAGCGACAACGGCGGAACTTTTGTCTCTGGTGAGGGATTACGAGTGTGTGAGATTTGTTGAGCTTGCAAAAAATGCCGGACAACACAATGCCGTCATGGCAGGGCTGAATAACGCGCGGGGAGATGTGTTTGTCGCGATGGATGACGACATGCAGACACATCCGTCCCAGCTCAAATATCTGCTGGAAGAATTTGATAAGGGCTATGACATCGTCTATGCTTATTATCCAGAGAAAAAGCACAGCGGTTTCCGCAATTTTGGCAGTTTTGTAAACCATATGACGATCCGGTTCCTCCTTAAGAAACCAAAAGACATGAAGACATCCAGTTTCTGGGTGATCCGGAAATTTGTGCGCGATTATGTGATCGAGTACAAGAGCGCCTACACACACCTGCAGGGGCTGTTCCTTAGGACAACCCGGAATATCAGTTCGGTCCCGATCCGGCATTTTGACCGCGCTTATGGCACGTCAAACTATACGCTGAAAAAACTGATCCAGCTCTGGTCGAATATTCTCGGCTTTTCGATCGTTCCGCTGAAGTTTGCGATGTCTCTGGGCTATCTTTTTTCTCTGACCGGGCTGGTCGGAGCGGTTGTTGTCGTGATTCAGAAGATTGTACGTCCGTACATGCAGCTCGGGTGGCCGTCCATGATGGCGGCAATCTGCTTTTTCTCCGGAATCAACCTCCTGTTTATGGGGCTGATCGGGGAGTACGTGGGCAGGATCTTTCAGGGAATGAGCAATAATCCGCAGTTCGTGGTGCGCGCGGTACATGAGCACAAAGCAGAGGATAAAAATACAGAAAAAAATAAAACATCGGGTTTTCCGCCGCTGGAAGAGGAAAACCTGGTTTGCGGCACTGCAGACAGAAGGATGGTAACTGACTGTCCCAGAAAAGAGAACAGAATGGCATATGAGGCAGTGCACAGGGAGGATATGACATGAAAAAGCTGATGATAATGGGAGCGGGAATCTATCAGGTGCCTCTGATCAAAAAGGCAAAAGAGATGGGGATCTGGACGATTGCCGTCAGCATTCCGGGAAATTATCCGGGGTTTGCCATCGCGGATCAGGTGATTTATGAAAACACGGTGGATTATGAGAAAGTCGTCGAGGCTGCCAGAAAAGAACAGATTGACGGAATCGTGACAGCCGGCACAGACGTTGCGGTCGTCACAATCGGAAAGGTCTGCGACGAGCTTGGACTGACTGGCCTGAGTTTTGAGGCGGCCCGGACTGCCTCTAATAAGATCCGCATGAAGCAGAAATACGAGGAGTATGGCGTGCGCACGGCGAGATTCCGCGAGGTCACTTTCGAAGATGACATGCAGGAAAAGACAAAAGGGCTGAACTTTCCGCTGATCTTCAAGGCTGTGGACACATCGGGCAGCCGCGGCATCATCCGCGTCAATTCGGCGGATGAATTTGAACATGCCAGGAATATTGTCAGAGCGAATACCTGCACGGATCACTTTATTATAGAAGAATTTATTGAAGGAAAAGAATTCGGCGCGCAGGCTTTTGTGCATCACGGGGAAGTAAAGTTTATTCTGCCGCACGGCGATTACGTATTTCAGGGAGACACGGGTGTTCCGATCGGCCATTTTGCTCCATACGATCTTGCGGAGGGCGTCATTGAGGACGCAAAAAAGCAGCTGGAGGCGGCGATCCGTGCGATGGGGCTGGATAACTGCGCAATCAATGCCGACTTCATTCTGAAAGATGACAAGACCTACGTGCTCGAGTTGGGAGGCCGTTCAGGGGCAACCTGCCTCGCTGAGCTGGTATCCATCTACTATGGCTTCGACTACTATGAGAAACTGATTCTGGCGGCGCTCGGAGAGGATGTGGAGTTTCCGCAGGAGATGGCGGTGCCGAACGCGAGCATGCTTCTGCGCAGCGATAAGGACGGCGTCATCACAGCCATGGAAAATCACAACGGGGCGGATGAGGATATCTGCGAAGTGCAGTTTGATTACAAGGTCGGCGATGAAGTGAAAAAATTTCACGTCGGTCCGCACAGGATTGGGCATGTAATCACGAAGGGGAAGACGCTGGAGGCGGCGGTAGAAAAGCTGAATGAAGCGCTGTCCAAAATAAAAATAGAAGTACAGTGAATGAAAAGAAATTCATACAAACAAGGACTCCGGAAGTATGCAGTAAGGGACTGCCGCTTCCGGAGTTTTTCAGTGCTTTGTTTATTTCTTTTTCAGGATTTCCAGTATCATCTTCATCTTTGGAAGGAAATACCACAGAATGAACGGCGCCGCAAGAAGAATCAGCAGATAACGGCTCCATAAGGGAGCTCCGAACGAGAGCATGGTCAGCATGCACAGCAGGAACCACGCGCCTGAGATCAGCAATGTCTTTCGCAACGGAATCAGCTTGCGGCCGGTCAGCCGTTTTTCCATCAGCGCCTGTATGATCAGAAGCATCAGATAGGAAAAAGCAGTTGTGTAGGCGGCTGCCTGATAACCGAAAAAGCGGATGCATACATAATTTAAAATGACGTTCAGGATCATTACAAAGAATGTGGACATCGCCACAAAGCCGGTTTTTTTGTAGTAATTCTGTATCGCGGTGTAGCTGTAGCTGTAAAAGCGAAACAGCGTTCCTGTCACCAGAGGGGCCACCAGATAAACGGCGTCTGCGTATTTTCTGCCGCCCAGGATCAGAATGATCTCGGGGGCGAGGACGACAAGCAGCCAGGAAAAAACGCCGAAGCCGTGCATCAGGACTGTCCAGGAGTCCTCGATGCCGTCTGTCTGCTTCGCGGAGATTTTCTCATACATCCAGGGAAGCCATGCGTTCCAGACAGAATCCTCAATAATCCAGATGATGTAGGAGACCTGGGTTGCAAGGGCGATCGTGCCGCCGTTGTTTCCTCCGGTCATTTCCCGTACCATCAGCTTGTCGGCCTGGTTCATAATCTGGATGGAGAGAACCTCCGGGATCAGCGGGATGGAGAAGAGGAGCGCATATTTCCAGTAGGCGAAATTAACGGCGCGCCGTCCCTGAACGAGCATCAGAATGGCGACCAGAAATCCTCCGATGATCACGGGGACATGATAGCCAAGAATCCGGAGACTGACCAGATCTGTTTCGTGACCGTGCGTTTTTCCCCAGCACACCAGAGCAACGGACAATACGGTAGCCGGAATCATGGTGCAGGCGGTCAGCGTGGTGCTCGCTTTGTACCGCATCATCTGTTTTTCCCGGCGCTGCATATAAAAGATGCTGGTGTGCGCGTAGGTGTAAAGAAAGGCGATGAGGAGCATATAACCGTCCATGGCAAACAGTGGGCCGATCTTGTCCCGGAAGATCCAGAACGGAATAAAGAAAGCTGTGATCGCGAGGTAGGAGAGCGTCTGCACGCTGGACACAAACTCATTGAACCGTTCCTTCACATCATATTTTGCCCGCTCAACGCTGCGCCACAGACAGAGCGACATGATCGGCGCGAAGATCAGAAGCCAGGATTCGTAGCGGCTGAAATCGGAGTACTGCGTTTTCGAGAGCAGCCGCGAGAATACGGGGGCAGTGAGAAAAGAAATTCCCCGGACAAAAAGCTGAGAGATAATATAGAAAATACCTGCACGCATGGCAAGACTGTTTAAGGACTGGTTCTTTCGTTTTTCGGACAATGTATCAGCTTCTTTCGTTCATGGCGGAACCCTGCGGCGCAGGGACAGAACGCCTGTTTTTAAATTTAAGGTTGTTTTATAATCAAAGGCCCCGCTGCAAACAGCGAGGCGTCAGGCTTGCAGGCATAAATATTTATTGTACATTACATACGAAACAGCGCAGCTTTCCGTTTGGATCCGGCGGGATGACGTCCATCCATGTAACAGAAATGCGGAACTCATCCCCGTAGAGCTGCTCAATCTGTTTTTTGAAAAATTCTTCAATCTGGCTGTCCGTGTAAGTGTGATCCTTCGGATCGCGCACAAGCTCAACCCGCAGGTCATGGAAGGATTCCTGAACATAGCGGAACTGGACGATTCCGGTGATTCCGTTCGGAATCTTGCGGAGCTCCAGCACGGACGACTCGCTTCCATCCTCATGCCGGATCATGTCGTTGAGCCTGCCGTGAATTTTTGTGATATAACGGATTCCCTCGCAGGTGAAGGAGGAGGCCAGGTCTCCGACGTCGTAATTGATGATCGGAAAATCTGTCTTATAAAGAGGGGTCAGAATCATTCTTCCGTTGTCGGCCAGGTGATTCTGCTCATCGTAAATATTCACGACGTGGGTGTCATTGCAGATATCGTAGTACTTTCTGCCGGGATACTTTACAACGCAGCTTCCTGTCTCATCGCAGCCATAGGCGTCCACAAGGCCGGCGCCGAATGTCTTTGCAAGGATGTTTTCCGTCATCTCATCGACCATCTCACTGACCGGTATGTACCATTTGGGTTTATGTACGGGGAGATTATGTTCCTGCGCGTACAGAGCGAGGCGCACGATGCAGTTTTTGCGCAGGCAGATCAGGTCCGGCCGGTATTCATTCAGCTCCCGGATGACATCGTCCATGCCGTCGTCGGTACACCGTTTTTCGGAAAGAATACGCCTTTGCAGGATTCCAAGTTTCTGCACAACGGAATCTCGCCTGGTCTTCGTGTCGCGGTAGCTCGATTCGAAAGAAATCATTTTTCCGAAGAACGGGTCGTAGCCAAAGCTCATCAGGATCCGGATCCAGCTGGCGTTCGCGATTGCGTGCTCGCGCTGAGACTGGTAAAGCTTCAGCGGGATCCCCGAAGAACCGCTGGTGCTGGTCGCGTCCCAGAGATCCCGCTTGCCGGGGTTCTGCTCATAGAGTTCTCTCATCCATTCGCGAAGTTCCGCTTTTGTCAGAACCGGAAACCGGACAAGGTCCTCGCTGCATTTAAAATCTTCCGGGCGCAGATTACTTTCTTCAAAACGTTTCCGGTAGAACGGTATTTTCCAGGCGGCCTTCATAAGTCTGCGGATGTTTTTGTTCTGCCGGGCCTTGAGCTTTTGGCGGTTTCGGTTAAAATTTTTTTCGAGTCTCATAAGATAAAAGAACGTCGTGACGTTCATCAGCTTTTTCTGGATTTGTAAAGACATGAGCATTCTCCTTTGTATCTGCGGCATTTAGTTACTGTTCACTCCGTGACCAGCAACAGCGCTTCGCGATGCACAGAAATGCCACGTTCGTGGCATTTCGCGCCTCAGACCTCGGGATTTCCGAACAAGATGTTCGGAAATCACCTCGAGCTTGACGGGGGAGTGAACTGTAACGGCATTTATCCTGTGCAGTATAACAGAAAACTCCGGGGATGACAAGAGGCGGAGTTATATGATAAAATAACAGGGCGCGGGTAATTGTCTGCGGGACGGTTCCATTTCGTCCGGCGCGAAGACTGGGCTCCCGCGCCAGGAATCGCAGGGGAATCCTGGATAATGAGTAAGAGAGGACTGAGGGTATGCAGGAAAACGGCGGGGAAAGACCGCGGGACAAGGCTTTATGGAAAAGCATGAAGGGAGTTGTCAGCAAATACAGGCGGGCGAAAATCACGCCAGAAACGATTCATGCAGGAAGACAGGAGGAACAGACGAAAAGATATACGCCGTCTGTCGAGCAGGGGCTCACGGAATCCCAGGTGCTTGAGCGAATAAAAAGCGGCGCTGTCAATACGGCGGTGGGATCTCCGTCCAAGACAAAAAAGGAAATTATCTACAGCAATATATTTACTTATTTCAATTTGATTTTTTTCCTGATCACAGTCTGTCTGTGTCTGGTGAGATCGTTCCGAAGCCTGACTTTTCTGCCCGTAATCCTTACCAATACGCTGGTCGGGATTGTGCAGGAACTCCGGGCAAAGAAAATTCTTGATGAACTGAACATTCTGAACGCGCCGAGAAATACCGTGATCCGCGAGGGAAAGAAAACCACGATCCCGGCGGAGAATCTGGTTCTCGACGATATCATTGTATTCCAGGCGGGAAATCAGATTCCGGTGGATGCCATCGTGGAGAAGGGATCCGTCCTGGTCAATGAGTCCCTGATCACAGGAGAATCTGATTCCATCGAAAAGCAGGAAGGCAGCGTGCTTCTTTCCGGAAGCTTTATTGTATCGGGAGAGTGCAGGGCAAGAGCAGACCAAGTGGGGAAGGATTCCTACGTATCCAGACTGACGCTTCAGGCGAAAACGATGAACGGGGATGAAGATTCCGAGATGATGCGCGCGCTGGACCGCCTGGTGAAGATGATCGGAATTCTGATTATTCCGATCGGGATTATCCTGTTCAGCCAGCAGTATTATATCAACGGGACATCCGTGCGGGACAGTGTGGTCACAACGATGGCGGCTATCATAGGGATGATTCCGGAAGGTCTCTACCTTCTCACCAGCGCCGCGCTTGTTGTGAGTGTGATGCGGCTTGCCGTGCAGAAGGTTCTCGTTCATAATATGAAATGTATTGAGACGCTTGCAAGAGCCGATGTTCTCTGCGTGGACAAAACTGGGACAATCACTGAGAACACGATGACCGTAAAGAAAGTCCTGCAGCTTCCTCCGTGGACGGAACAGCCACAGGAGACAAAAGAGAATGCGGCGGAAAAATCAGAAGCAGAACAGCGGGCTCTGCCCGCCGATATGGAAACGCTTGCGCAGCTGGAGCTGATAATCGGAGATTTTGCCGCCGCGATGGCGACGGACAATATCACTATGAAGGCGCTGAAGGAATATTTTAAAAAGAGAAGCGGAAGACGGCCGGAACAGGTTTTCCCGTTTTCTTCCGAGACAAAATACAGCGCCGCTGTGTTTGGAGAAGATCAGTACGTGCTCGGCGCTCCGGAATATGTTCTGCGGGACCGGTTTGACAGATACGCCGGCGAGATTGGAAAATACACGTCTCAGGGCTACCGCGTGCTGGTCTTCGCAAAATACGAGGGCCTTCTGGACGGAAAGGCGCTGACCGAAACGGCAGATCCACTCGGCATGGTTATGCTCGCGAACCCGGTGCGGGAAAATGCGAGAGAGACGTTTGCCTATTTTGCCCGCCAGGGGGTTGAGGTCAAGGTAATCTCCGGGGATAATCCGGCGACTGTTTCCGAGATTGCGAAGGAGGCCGGGATTCCCCGCGCGGAGAAGTATGTGGATGCATCCGTCTGGTCGAATGAGAAAGAATTGTGTGAGGCGGCAGAAAATTATACAGTGTTTGGACGAGTGAATCCCGAACAGAAACGGCAGCTTGTGCATGCACTGAAAGACCGGGGACTTACTGTGGCAATGACAGGCGACGGCGTGAATGATGTGCTTGCGCTCAAGGACGCGGACTGCAGCATCGCCATGGCTTCGGGAAGCGACGCTGCCGCCCAGGTATCGCAGCTTGTGCTTCTTGAATCTGATTTTTCGAAAATGCCTTCTGTGGTCAGTGAAGGGCGGCGTGTGGTCAATAACATAGAACGGACAGCCAGCCTGTTTCTGGTTAAAAACATTTTTTCGCTTTTATTGTCCATTTATTCGATTGTGCTGACGGTGAATTATCCGCTGGAACCCTCACAGATATCCCTGATCGGTATGTTTACGATCGGGATTCCGGCGTTTTTGATGTCGCAGGAGAAAAATACAGAACAGATCAGAGGCCATTTCCTGAGCAATGTCCTGTTCAAGGCGCTGCCGGGAGGCCTGACGGATTTTCTGATCGTGAGCGCGCTGTACATTTTCTGCCTCGAGTTTGAGGTCAGCGCGAGGGATCTTTCCACTTCATCAACCATCGTGCTTGCGATTGTCGGGCTGATGATCCTGTATCAGATCGCCTCACCCATGACACGGTATCACTGGCTGATCTGGATCTGCATGGCCGGAGGACTGCTGTACTGCATGATCTTTATGAATAATATTTTTGCGGTCACAAGCATCTCGAAAAAGAGCTTCATGCTGCTTGTGCTCTTTGCGGTTCTGACCGAACCGACGTTCCGTTATCTCAGTATTCTGACACGGAAACTCTCCAAATGGTATGTCGGAAGAAAAAAAGCGTCATAATGACAAATTTTTGTAGATTTTGCTCAGAAAAATTGCTATAATAGCGGCAGAATCGCAGATTCTGCAGGACAAATTTATAAAACCGAGGAGAAGAATAAGATGAAAAGAGTTCTTTTGAAACTGAGCGGGGAAGCGCTGGCAGGAAACCGGAAGACAGGCTTTGACGAACCGACTGTCATGCAGGTCGCACAGCAGGTGAAAGCACTTGCGGACCAGGGAACCGAAATTGGGATCGTGATCGGAGGCGGCAATTTCTGGAGAGGACGTTCCAGTGAAAATATCGAGCGCTCGAAGGCAGATCAGATCGGTATGCTCGCGACGGTTATGAACTGTATTTATGTCTCGGAAATTTTCCGCGCAGCCGGCATGCAGACCCTGGTGATGACGCCATTTGTGTGCGGCGCGTTTACAGAACTGTTTTCCCTTGACAAAGTAAATGCCTGCTTTAAGGAAGGAAAGGTTCTGTTTTTTGCCGGAGGGACGGGGCATCCTTATTTTTCCACAGATACGGCTACGGTTCTGAGGGCCGTTGAGATAGGAGCGGATGTCATTCTTCTGGCGAAATCCGTGGACGGCGTCTATGACGGTGATCCGAAGGACGATCCGGATGCGAAGAAATACGAGGAGGTTTCAATCCAGGAGGTTATAGACAAAAAACTCAAGGTGGTGGATATGACCGCGTCGGTTATGTGCATGGAGCAGAAGATGCCAATGCTTGTGTTTGCCCTGAATGAGGAAAACAGTATCGTGAATGCAGTGAGCGGACGCCTGAACGGTACCCGCGTCACAGTGTAATGGGAGGACAAAATGGACGAGAGAATCAAAACTTTTGAAGAAAAAATGACAAAAACCTACAATAATCTGCTTGGCGAGTTTGCGACTGTCCGCGCAGGCCGCGCAAACCCGAACGTTCTGAACAAAATCCGCGTGGATTACTACGGAACCCCGACTCCGATTCAGCAGGTCGGCAACGTGACGGTGCCGGAGCCGAGGATCCTTCAGATTCAGCCCTGGGAGGCCAGCATGGTGAAAAAGATCGAGAAGGCGATCCTGACGTCGGATCTCGGGATCAACCCGTCGAATGACGGCCGGATCATCCGTCTTGTATTTCCGGAACTGACAGAGGAGCGCAGAAAAGATCTGGTAAAGGATATCCGCAAAAAGGGCGAAGCGGGAAAGGTGGCGGTCCGGAATATCCGGCGCGACGCGAACGACTTTCTGAAAAAGCTCGGAAAGACGGATGTCTCGGAGGATGTGATCAAGGATCTCGAGGACGAGGTTCAGAAGATGACCGATAAATTCATCAAGGATATTGACAAGGCGGTCGATGAAAAATCAAAGGAGATCCTCACGGTATAAAGAGGAGAAACCTGAATGAAATATTTCCGCTGATACAGGAAGGACAGAGAAGGGCATTGTGAAGACAATGCCCTTAGTGCAGGTTCTGAATTTGAAAACGGGAGGATGTGCTTATGGTAATTCCGCAGCATGTTGCAATCATTCTGGATGGAAACGGGCGATGGGCAAAAGGCAAGGGAATGCCGCGCAATTATGGGCATGTAAAAGGAGCGCAGAATCTGGAAGTGATCTGTGAAGATGCCTGGAAAATGGGGATTAAATACCTCACGGTTTATCTGTTCTCGACGGAAAACTGGAAACGTTCAAAGGATGAGGTGGACGCTTTGATGCGTCTTTTCCGCAGGTACACAAAAACCTGCATCAAGACGGCACGCGACAATAACATGAAGGTCCGTGTGCTCGGGGATCCTTCGGCGCTGGCGCCGGATCTACAGGAGAGCCTCAAAAATCTTGTGGAATCGTCGAAGGAGAATACCGGACTGAACTTTCAGATCGCAATCAATTATGGCAGCAGAGATGAGATCGTGCGTGCCGTCCGCCGTCTTTCAGAAGACTGTGTGGAGGGAAAACGCCGCCCTTCAGAGATCACAGAAGAGATTTTTGCCGGTTATCTTGATACGGCGGAAGTTCCGGACCCTGATCTTCTGATCCGCACGAGCGGAGAGCTGCGTCTGTCCAACTATCTGATGTGGCAGCTCGCCTACACGGAATTTTACTTTACGGAGGTGCCGTGGCCCGCTTTTACAAAAGATGATCTGATGAAGGCGATCGAGAAGTATAATGGCAGGGAAAGGCGTTACGGCGGCATCAAAGAAGACGGCTGAATCAAAAGCCGGCAGAGGCCTGAATTACGGAATCAAATCAGGAAAATTGAATAGAGGGAAGGAGATTTGTCATGTTCTGGACAAGACTGGGAAGCGGAATTGTGCTGGTGGCGGCCGCGCTTATCACGATCATAAGCGGGGGGACGGTGCTTGCGGCGACGCTTCTTATTGTATCGCTGATCGGAATCCATGAACTGTACCGGGTATTCCAGGTGGAAGATAAAAAAGGAGCCGCTCTGCTCTCCGGAGCCGGTTATCTGGGGACGGTCATTTATTATGCATTGTTATTTTGGCAGCCTCAGACATATACTATGATGGTACTGACGGGAACACTCATTGTCATTATGGCAGTTTATGTATTTTCGTACCCGCGCTATCAGGCACAGCAGGTGACAGCCGCTTTTTTCAGTATGGTATACGCGGCTGTGATGCTTTCGAATATTTATCTGCTCAGAATTCTTGATCATGGAGTTTATCTGGTCTGGCTTGTTTTTTTTGCATCCTGGGGATGCGATACGTGCGCGTATTGTGTCGGAAAACTGATCGGGAAGCATAAAATGACGCCGAAGCTGAGCCCGAAGAAATCCGTGGAAGGAGCGGTGGGCGGCGTTGCGGGTTCGGCGCTTCTCGGCGCAGTCTATGGCGCCGCTGTCGGAGGGCGCGTCGCGGCGGACGGAAATCTCATCCTGAGCTTTGCGGTGATCTGCGCGGCGGGAGGACTTATCTCCATGATCGGGGATCTTGCCGCCTCAGCGATCAAGAGAAATTATGATATAAAAGATTACGGCACGCTGATTCCGGGGCATGGAGGCATCATGGACCGTTTTGACAGTGTGATTTTTATCGCGCCGGTGATCTACTATCTGGCTCTGTATCTGCTGTAAAACGATATCCGGGGATCTGCTCATGATGCCACGGATTTTTCCGCGTGCTGTGAAATTGCCAGGCGCGGACGGAAACAGTGAAAGAAAAGGAAACGGGCCGGACTGTGCGCAGACATCCGGCTGACAGAGGAGGAATACAATGAAGACAATTTCAATACTGGGATCTACCGGTTCGATCGGAACCCAGACGTTGGAGATTGTGAGGAGAAATAAAGATCTGAAGGTAGCGGCCGTGAGCGCCGGGCGGAATATCCGTCTGCTTGAACGGCAGATCCGGGAATTCGGCCCGCGTCTGGCAGCTGTGTGGTCGGAAGAGGATGCGAAAGAGCTCAGGATGGCAGTATCGGACCTTGACGTGGATATCCTGTGCGGGATGGAAGGACTGGAGGCGGTCGCCGCGTGCGCGGAATCAGAGCTTCTTGTGACGGCAATTGTCGGGATGATCGGAATTGTGCCGACGGTGACCGCAATCCGCGCGGGGAAGGATATTGCGCTTGCGAACAAGGAAACGCTGGTGACGGCGGGGCACATCATCATGCCCCTTGCAAAAGAGCATGGAGTAAAAATTCTGCCGGTGGACAGTGAGCACAGCGCGATCTTTCAGTCTCTGAACGGAGAAAACCGTTCTCAGATCGCAAAACTGCTGCTGACCGCCTCGGGAGGTCCGTTCCGCGGGAAAAAGAGGGAAGAACTGGAAAAGATGCAGGTCGAGGATGCGCTTCGCCATCCGAACTGGAATATGGGGCAAAAGATTACCATCGACTCCGCCACGCTGGTGAATAAGGGACTTGAGGTTATGGAGGCACGGTGGCTTTTTGATGTGGAGCTGGATCAGATCCAGGTGGTTGTCCAGCCTCAGAGTGTGATTCATTCTATGGTAGAATTTACAGACGGGGCCGTGATCGCTCAGCTCGGAACCCCTGATATGAAACTTCCGATCCAGTATGCCCTGTATTATCCCGAGCGGAGGTATCTGGCGGGGGACAGACTTGATTTCGCGAAACTGGGAAGCATTACTTTTGAGGAACCCGACATGGAAACCTTTGCCGGTCTTTCCTATGCGATTGAGGCCGCGCGCACCGGCGGCTCCATGCCGACCGTGTTCAACGCGGCAAATGAGCGTGCGGTGAGCAAGTTTCTGCACAGGGAAATTGGCTTTACGGATATATACCGGATCATCCGTGCCTGCATGGACGCGCACCGGGTGATCGCTGCTCCGGATATCCGGCAGATCCTGGAAGTGGAGCAGGGTGTTTATGATATGATTGAAAGCAGGTGGTAACTTGAATATAATTATTGCGCTGCTGGTGTTCAGCGTGATCATAATTGTGCATGAATTCGGACATTTTCTTCTCGCAAAGATGAACGGGATTACCGTGGTTGAGTTTTCTCTCGGGATGGGACCGAGGCTTTTGAGTTTTACAAAAGGAGGAACCCGGTATTCGTGGAAGCTGCTGCCGTTTGGAGGATCCTGCATGATGCTCGGGGAAGACGGCGAGGAAGAAGGGGAAGGAACCTTCGGGAGCACTTCCGTCTGGGCGCGTATCTCCGTGATTGCTGCCGGTCCGCTGTTTAACTTTATTCTTGCGTTTGTACTGTCGGTTTTTATTGTGGGCAGCATAGGATATGACATACCTGTTCTTCCGGGAGTCTCCGAAGGTTCTCCCGCACAGGCAGGAGGACTGCAGAAGGGCGACCGGATCATCCGCATGAACGGAAAGCGCATACGACTGTACCGCCAGATTTCCAACTACGTCACGTTTCACCAGGAGAACTTTGTCCAAGGAGAACCGGTCCGCTTTGAATATGAGCGCGGCGGACAGATTTACGATACGACAATCACACCGGCGGTTATAAACGGAGCTTATCGCTTCGGGATTCCGGGAAGCAGTTACCGGATGCGTACCGGTCCCATTGATACGCTCAGGTACAGCGCGTATGAGGTCTATTACTGGATCGACGTCACGCTTCAGAGCCTTGGAATGCTTGTACACGGGGGCGTAAGTCTTGACGACATGTCAGGTCCTGTGGGAGTGGTGGACATGATCGGTGAAACGTATGAGGAGAGCCGGTCTTCCGGTCTCTTTTATGTCTGGCTGAATATGATGAACATAGCCATACTGCTCACGGCCAACCTGGGAGTCATGAACCTGCTTCCGATCCCGGCTCTTGACGGAGGCCGGCTTGTTTTTCTGATTCTGGAAGCCATAAGACGGAAAAAGGTAGATCCGGAAACAGAGGCCAGGATCCATTTCGCGGGACTGCTTCTTTTAATGCTTCTGATGGTAGTCATTATGTTTAATGATGTAAAGAAAATCTTCTTCTAGTTGACAAAATCACAAAATAATGGTATATAATAATTATGATTTTACAAGTTCGATATAAGGAGACAGAATATGGGACAGGACGACAAAATGAAAGCACTGGAGGCTGCTCTTGCTCAGATAGAGAGGCAGTTTGGCAAAGGCTCCGTGATGAAGCTCGGGGCGGAAGCAAGTATGAATGTAGAAACCGTCCCCACAGGTTCCCTGAGTCTTGACATAGCGCTTGGCCTCGGAGGGATTCCCAAAGGACGTATCGTAGAGATTTATGGTCCGGAATCGAGCGGCAAGACGACGGTCGCGCTGCACATGGTAGCCGAGGTGCAGAAGCGCGGAGGTATTGCAGGCTTTATCGATGCGGAGCATGCGCTTGACCCGGTTTATGCAAAGAACATCGGCGTTGACATTGACAATCTCTATATCTCCCAGCCGGATAACGGGGAGCAGGCGCTTGAGATCACGGAGACGATGGTCCGGTCCGGAGCGGTTGACATCATTATTGTGGACTCTGTGGCGGCCCTCGTTCCGAAAGCCGAGATTGACGGGGATATGGGAGACAGCCATGTCGGTCTGCACGCGAGGCTGATGTCGCAGGCGCTCCGAAAGCTGACCGGCGTGATCAGCAAGTCAAACTGCAGCGTGATCTTCATCAATCAGCTCCGGGAGAAGGTCGGCGTCATGTTCGGCAATCCGGAGACGACTACCGGAGGCCATGCGCTGAAGTTTTATTCCTCGATCCGCATGGATGTCAGAAGGACGGAATCTCTGAAGCAGAGCGGGGAAGTGATCGGCAACAGGACAAGAGTCAAAGTGGTGAAGAACAAAATCGCTCCGCCGTTCAAGGAGGCGGAATTTGACATCATGTTTGGAAAAGGAATTTCCCGCGAAGGGGATATTCTCGATCTGGCCGCGGCCAACAATATCATCAATAAGAGCGGCGCATGGTACGGATATGATGGAAATAAAATCGGACAGGGCCGGGAGAACGCCAAAATTTATCTTCGGGAACATCCGGAGGTGATGGAGGAAGTGGAAAAGAAAGTGCGGCAGAAATACGGCCTGATTTCTTCTGAGGAAGAGTCCGTGCCGAAGGAAGAGCCCGCGCCGAAGACTTCCGGAAGAAAGGCGGGAAAGGCCGGCGAGGCAAAAGTCCCGGATGAGGCCGCGCAGTTCCCGGCGGAAGATCTGGAAGAGGATCTTTTCGCACAGCTTGAGGGAACGGATACAGATATGGAGTAAATGACAATGCATCAGATTACAGGTCTTGAATCAGTTTCCGCCACCCGCTGGCTGATTCATCTGGAAGGAGAGGAGCCTTTTCCTCTGAACAAAACAGAAGTGGAGCATTACGGCATCCGTGAAGGCGCGTTTTTGGGGGAGGAAGCCTACCATGAAATCATGGAGAAGCTTCTTCCCAAAAAGGTGTGTCAGAGAGCAATGTATTTTCTTTTGAAGATGGACCGCACGGAATTTCAGCTTCGCAAAAAGCTCAGAGATTCCCTGTTTCCGGAATTTCTCGTTGATTACGCGATTGATTATGTGAAGAGCTTCCACTACATTGACGATGTCCGCTATGCGGTTTCTTACATTGATTACCGCAAGGACAGCCGGAGCCGGCTGCAGCTGACAAGTGAGCTGAGAGGAAAGGGTGTTTCCCGCGAGGACATCGAAAAAGCGTTTGAACAGGCCGACGTGCCTGACGAGGAGGAACAGATTCGCTACTGGCAGCAGAAGAGGCGCTATCATCCGGAGGAGGCCTCTCCGAAAGAGAGGGAGAAATTTTATCAGTTTCTTATGAGAAAAGGATTTTCCCTGTCCGTGATACGAAGAGTATTTGGCTGAAAATTTCCTATTGACAAAATCCATTTTCAATGATAAGGTAGGAACAATTGAATTTTTGACAAATGCGTTGAAGGGGAATAGTACTTCAGTCGGTTTTTTTCAGAGAGATATCAGGTGGTGTGAGATATTAAAAACGGCTGTGGGAACTCGCCCCGGAGCGGCTGTCCCAAATTGTGTCCGGTCAGGCCGGGAGGCTGGCGAACGGACAGAAGAGTAGGCGCAGACGGGTCCCACCGTTACATGGGAAGGATATAGAGGATGGGGAGAACGTTGTCCAATGTATCTGTGAGTGTGTGAGTATTCATGAATAAGAGTGGTACCGCGAAAGATAAAGCGTTATCTTCCGTCTCTTTGGCTTTTGCCATGGGAGGCGGTTTTTTTTGTCATTGGAGAGCGGACACTGTCCGTAACGGTTCATTGTTCGCGGAAATAAATGATTTCAGATATCCAGTAACCAAAGCCAGAGAAAATTTCAGAAAAAGGAGAAAAAGAATATGATGAATTACAGAAAGTACACAAGACAGTATTTTATGCCTCCGGTCCGCAGCATGAAGTGGACGGAAAAAGAATATGTCGATCATGCCCCCGTCTGGTGCAGCGTCGACCTGCGTGACGGCAACCAGGCGCTTGTGGTTCCAATGTCTCTGGAGCAGAAAATCAATTTCTTCAAGCTTCTGGTCAGGATTGGCTTCAAGGAGATCGAGGTAGGCTTTCCGGCAGCTTCCGATACGGAATATCAGTTTTTGCGCGCGCTGATCGAGCAGAATCTGATTCCGGACGATGTGACGATCCAGGTGCTCACGCAGGCCCGCGATCATATCATCCGCAAGACATTTGAAGCGCTTAAGGGGGCAAAGAAAGCGATCGTTCACGTGTACAATTCTACTTCTCTCGCACAGCGGGAGCAGGTGTTCCGCAAATCGAAAGAAGAGATTCTCCAGATCGCGGTGGATGGAGCAAAGCTTTTGAAAGAACTGGCGGAGGAGGCTCACGCAGGCTATCGGTTTGAGTACAGCCCGGAGAGCTTTACCGGCACGGAAGTGGATTATGCGGTGGAAGTCTGCAACGCGGTGCTTGACGTATGGCAGCCGACCGCGGACAGAAAAGCGATCATCAATCTTCCGAGTACCGTGCAGATGTCGATGCCGCATGTATACGCGAGTCAGATTGAGTACGTAAACGACAACCTGAAATACCGTGAAAACGTTGTTCTTTCCCTTCATCCGCACAATGACCGCGGCTGCGGAATCTCCGACGCGGAGATGGGCCTTCTGGCAGGAGCGGACCGTATTGAGGGGACGCTGTTTGGAAACGGAGAGCGTACAGGAAATGTGGACATTGTCACGCTGGCAATGAACATGTATGCGCAGGGAGTTGATCCGGAGCTGGATTTTACAGATATGACGAATATATCTGAGTCCTATGAAAGCTACACAGGCATGAAGGTGGATGAGAGAAGTCCGTACAGCGGAGCGCTCGTTTTTGCCGCTTTCTCCGGCTCTCATCAGGATGCGATCGCGAAAGGAATGAAATACCGCGAGGAGAATCACAGCGAGCTCTGGACTGTGCCGTATCTGCCGATCGATCCGACCGATATCGGAAGATCCTACGATGCGGATGTCATCCGGATCAACAGTCAGTCCGGCAAGGGCGGCGTAGGCTATATTCTTGAGCAGCATTACGGACTGAAGCTTCCGAAGAAGATGCGCGAGGCAATGGGCTATATCGCGAAGGAGGCCTCTGATCTGCGTCAGAAAGAGCTTTCACCGGAAGAAATTTTCAAGCTGTTTAAGGAAAAATTCGAGAACATTACCGTACCGTACAAGATTGACGAGGTACATTTCAAGCAGCACAACGGAATTATCGCCGAGGTAACTGCTACGTACAACAATAAGAAAAGCGTCATCGTTGCTTCCGGAAACGGCCGTCTGAACGCGGTCAGCAATGCGATGAAACGTCATTTCCGACTGGAATACGATCTTGTGACATATGAGGAGCATGCGCTTGAGCAGAGTTCAAGTTCCCGGGCGATTGCGTATGTCGGAATCCGTGACAAGAGCGGAAAGATTCACTGGGGAGCAGGTCTCGATGTGGATATTATCCGTGCGTCCATCGACGCCCTTCTGACGGCGATCAATCACATGTCTGAGTCGCATGCAAAACAGGCATAAACCGGATACAGGACAGAATGAGGGCAGGCCCAGGCAGGGAAACCAGCTGCTGACGCAGCACCTGGGCCGCGCGGCGGGCAGTGAGGAAAAAAACGCCTCCTGCCCGATTTTTATAATATTACGTAAATATTAACTAAATATTAAAAAATGAAAACATATTTTTATATTGTCGTAAAAAATCAAATCAGAGTGTTTGTGCATATTGACAAAGCAATATTTTCAATATAGGGAATATATATAAAAACAAGCAGATAAAATCTTAAAAAATTATATATTATTTACAGTAACAAGGCCCGATATTTTGGCGCTCAAATAAAATATTACGAAACTGTAAACGAAGTATTGACAGGAAGAACCGACATTATATATAATATAGATACGCTGCAGAAAATGAAACTGAATAGGAGACATTCTGACGTAATCACATATATGAAGCAGGAGTACAAGATGAGGCCGAGAAAAAGAAAAAAAAGGACATTTCCTGGTTTTTTACAGCGCATTGTCAGATTTTATCTGAGAGATATTTCCCTGATTTTTGCAGGTATCGCTATGGTCGGAGCAGTGGCGTTCGCGGTTTCCGGGTACAGGACCGGGAACAGCGGAAAAGTATACACGGTGAACGCGAGATCAGGAGAAAACGGATTTCAGGAAAATTTTCAGGCCGGTCTGATGGGTGTTGTAAACAGTGTGACTGATATGGAAGATTATTCAAGAAATGTCAGTATTTACCACGTGACAGATGACGGCAGTGAGGTTCTTGCAGGTCTTAACGGAGTTCCCAAGCTTTTGTTCCATCAGGCGATGATGGAGCAGGGATCGAAAAAGGTTTCTGAAGTCGGATATTACGCTGTAAAGATGGTGGAAGCCAGCCGCATATCGAAGGATGATTATGATACGCTGCTCAGGCTTGTGGAGGCGGAGGCGACCGGAGGAGATGTCAAAAGCAAGATGATTGTTGCGGGTGTTGTTCTGAACCGCGTTGCGGACGCACGTTTTCCTGATACGATCTCAGAGGTAATCTGGCAGAAGACAGGAGGAGCCGCGCAGTTTCAGCCAACGCAGGACGGCAGGATTTATAACTGTGTCGTCACGGAATCGACCATTGAGGCTGTCGACCGTGTACTTGCGGGAGAGGATTATTCGCAGGGAGCGCTTTTTTTCCTGGCAAGAGATTCTTCGGAGGCGTCAAGCACGGCCTGGTTTGACAATTCTCTGGTGAAACTGTTCGAATATGGAGGACATGAATACTACACCTTCGCAGAATAAAAAAGTTATGGTTCCTGTCTCTAAAGAGCAGGCCGGTATTGGCTGCAGGGCATTCTGTTGTTGCAACAGTTCTTTTCATGTGTTATGATGGGAAACATGCCGGCGGCAGATGAAGCGGATATCCGGCTGCAGCGCTGCCGCTGTAAAAATCGGGCAGGAAACGGTTTTTCCTCCTGCTCGCCCGCGCGGCCCGCATTATTCTCCATATGGGGCCTGCGCATAAGACAGAAAAGAAAAGGGTGGATGACAGAATGGATATCATGTACAAAAGTACAAGAAATGCACAAAATCAGGTGACGGCATCCCGGGCGGTCCTGAATGGTCTGGCTGAGGATGGCGGACTGTATGTTCCGGAGCAGATTCCCGCGCTGGATATTCCGCTTTCGGAACTTGCGGATATGACTTATCAGGAGACGGCGCTTGCGGTCATGAAAAAATTTCTTACGGATTACACCGAGGAGGAGCTCAGATACTGCATCAGCCACGCGTACGACAGCAAGTTTGATACGGAGGAGATTGCTCCGCTGAGAGAGGCGGATGGAGCATATTATCTTGAATTATTCCATGGGTCAACGATTGCGTTCAAGGATATGGCGCTCTCGATACTTCCTTATCTGATGACGACAGCCGCTGCCAAAAATCAGGAGAAACATGAGATCGTGATTCTGACGGCTACTTCCGGCGATACAGGCAAGGCGGCGCTGGCCGGATTTGCCGATGTGCCGGGGACGAGAATCATCGTATTTTATCCGAAGAACGGCGTGAGTCCGATACAGGAGCGCCAGATGGTGACACAGAAGGGGAAAAATACCTGTGTTATCGGAATCAGAGGAAACTTTGACGACGCGCAGACCGGGGTAAAGAAGTTATTTGCGGACCGTGAATTGAAAAAAGAGCTTGATCAGAAAGGATTCTGTTTTTCCTCTGCGAACTCGATCAACATCGGCAGGCTGGTTCCGCAGGTTGTCTACTATGTCTACGCTTACGGCAGACTGCTTTCCATGGGAAAGATTGCGGAAGGCGAGAAGATCAATGTGGTTGTTCCGACCGGAAATTTCGGGAACATACTTGCTGCGTTTTACGCAAAGAACATGGGGCTCCCGATCGGCAGACTGATCTGTGCTTCCAATGAAAATAAAGTTCTGTTTGATTTTTTTGAAAGCGGAGTGTACGACAGGAACAGAGAGTTTCACCTGACTTCGTCTCCGTCCATGGATATTCTGATCTCAAGCAATCTGGAACGTCTGATTTACCGGATTGCGGGAGAGGATGCCGAAAAAAATGCCGCTTTTATGGAAGCTCTCACAAAGACAGGTTCCTACAGAATCACGGAAGAGATGAAAACAGGTCTCTCTGATTTCGTCGGAGGGTATGCGACGGAAGAACAGACGGCTGATGAGATCAGACGTCTGTATGAGAAGGAGCATTATGTGATTGATACCCATACGGCGGTGGCCTCCCATGTGTATCACAGCTATCGTCAGACATCCGGAGACAGTGCAAAATCAGTCATCGCTTCGACGGCGAGTCCATATAAATTTGCGCGCAGCGTTATGCAGGCGATTGACCCGTCCTGTGCAGGTCTGGGAGATTTTGAACTGATCGACCGGCTTTCAGATACCAGCGGCGTTAAAATACCTGCTGCGATCGAGGAAATCCGGACAGCTTCGGTGCTCCATGATCAGGTGATTGAAATAAACGAGATGGAAGCGGCGGTGAAGCGATTCCTTCTCTCCTGAAGGATTGTGGAAAGGAGAAAAATATGGGAACATCTTCAGTCAGCGGAATCTTTGATGTGCTGATTACGATTTTCGGAGGGTATATTCTGTATACGTGGTTTCAGATGAAGACAACGCGCGAGATCCGGGGCGGAATGTTTCTTCCGCAGGGGATTGATCCGGAAAAATGTCTGGACAAAGACGGCTATATCAACCACGTGAGCCCCCGGTTTATGCTGCTTGGAATTATCTGCCTTCTGAGCGGGCTGCTTGGGCTTGCGGTGGATTACATGGGGATTCTCTCGGAGAACGCGTATCTTGTAATCACGTTGCTTTTCCTGATCATTCTCGTCTGGTACGGGATAACCGTAAAAAAAGCGGTGGAGAAGTACTGGGGACTGAAAAAATAAGCTGTCCGGTACAAAATGCCCGGAAGCGTATCCGAAAATAAAAGACGCAGAAAAACAGGCCGACACGCGCCGGGTTTCTGCCTCACAGGGAGTTCTTCCCTTCTGGAATGAGGCACCCGGCGCGAAAATTATCTTTTCGCGAGAGGAATATATTTGACACGGTCTTTGATGTTCAGGTAAGCCGGACGGATGATCTTTCCGTTATTGACAAGCTCCTCAATCCGATGCGCGCTCCAGCCGACAATACGCGCCATGGCAAAGATCGGCGTGTACAGTTCCATCGGAAGATCCATCATGTTGTAGACAAATCCGCTGTAGAAATCCACGTTGGCGCTGACGCCTTTGTAAATTTTCCGTACTTCTCCGATCACTTCGGGGGCAAGCCGTTCCACCGTGGAAGCAAGTGCAAACTCCCGTTCGCATCCCTTTTCGGCGCTCAGTTTGCCGACAAAGGACTTGAATATCTCGGCACGCGGATCTGAGAGAGAATATACGGCATGTCCGATTCCATAAATCAGTCCGGAATGGTCGAAAGCGTCGCGGTTCAGCAGGGCCCGCAGATAATTCCGGATCTCATCCTCATCTTCCCAGTCCTTTATGTTGTTCTTCATATCCTCGAACATCTGAGCTACTTTTATGTTGGCGCCGCCATGCCGCGGACCTTTGAGCGAGCCAAGGGACGCTGCCATGACAGAATACGTATCCGTGCCGGATGAAGATATAACATGGGTTGTGAAAGTAGAGTTATTTCCTCCGCCGTGTTCCATGTGCAGGACGAGAGCGAGATCGAGAATTTTCGCCTCGAGAGCGGAATAACTGCTGTCCGGACGCAGGATATGCAGAATGTTCTCCGCAAAGGAAAGTTCTTCGAGCGGGGAATGGATGTAAAGGCTTTTATTGTTGTAATAATGCTGATACGTCTGATAACCGTATACAGAGAGAAGAGGGAAAATGCTGATCATCTGCAGACACTGGCGGAGAACGTTGGGGATTGATATATCGTCAGCCCGGTCATCATAGGAATATAAAGTAAGAACACTGCGGGCAAGGGTGTTCATCATATCGCTGCTCGGCGCTTTCATGATAATATCCCGGACGAATCCGGAGGGAAGCTGCTGACGGTAGCGGGCAAGAATTCCGGAGAATTCTTCCAGTTCTCTGCGTTTCGGGAGTTTTCCAAACAGGAGAAGATAGGCGATCTCCTCATAACCAAACCGGTCTTCAGAAATGAAACCCTTTACAAGATCCCGGATGTTATGTCCGCGGTAGTAGAGTTGTCCGCGGCAGGGAACCTCTTTTCCGTCGATGAGTTCCCTGGAGCAGACTTCGGAAATCTCTGTAAGTCCGGCAAGGACTCCTTTGCCGTTAAGATCCCGCAGGCCTCGTTTGACGTCGTATTCAAAATACAGCTCGGGGTTGATCTCGCTCGCGCTGGTGCAAAGCTTTGATAACCGGAGCAGTTCGGGAGTAATTTCAGAATATTGAAGTTCACTCAAATCAGTTACCTCCTTTTCATTTCATTCCTGTACTTTCTTACAGATTCTGAATAAAAAAATGCCTTCGGCATATCAACTCCCCTGCCCCTCACTCATGAGGGAAGAAGACATTTTTTGCGCGCGAGCAGGCTGCGAAGCAGCAGTTTCCTCTCTGCGAGCTGTGCATCCAGCCGGAGGCTTTTTCTCTCGCAGGATGAAATTTCCTGTGAGAGAACAGAAATCTGAAAAGAAAACCGGGAATAGTACTTTTTATACTATCACAATTTTATATAAAATCCAATAAAAAAAATATAAAATTACTGACTGCAGAATAAAAGATAAGAACTGTAACAAATGATCAAAAAAACAGGATGTTTGCAGATCCGGTACTTGACTGCTGAGAAAAAACATGAGATAATAAAAAAACATAAGCCGAAAGGCACACAATACAACAAAAGAATAACAGGATTAAGTTATGATACGAAAGGGCGCGTCAAATTTTTTTGGCGTGTTTTTTTATTCCTATAATAATTATTTTCGGAAAGGCGGAGAAATATGGCAGCATTTGACAAGATAAAAAGCGGACTGCCGGGCATGGATCAGGTTCTGGATTACATCAGGCTCGGCGACAATGTAGTATGGCAGGTATCGGATCTGGAGGAATTTCGTTTTTTTGTCATGCCGTATGTAAAACAGGCGGTCCTCGACGGAAGAAATCTCAATTATATCCGGTTTGCGCAGCATCCTCCGATACTTCCGGAGATGGACGGCGTGAAGGTGCACCGGTTTGAGCCGGATCTTGGTTTTGAACAGTTCACGGTTGCGATCCACAATCTGATCACAGAAGAGGGATACGACGCATTTTACGTTTTTGACAGTCTCTCGGAACTGCAGTCTGCCTGGTATACGGATCTTATGATGGGCAATTTTTTCCGCGTGACCTGTCCTTATCTGTTCCAGCTTGATACGGTGGCATTTTTCCCGCTGATGCGCGGCAAACATTCCTTTGACGCGGTGGCGCGCATCCGCGATACGACGCAGCTTCTGCTCGATGTCTATTCCGAGGGAAAGAATCTGTACCTTCACCCGCTGAAAGTCTGGAACCGCTATTCCTCCACAATGTTCCTGGCACATTCCTACGACCCGGAGACGGGCAGTTTTCATCCTCTGACCGACGGAGTGGAGACAAGCCGGTACTATAATCTGCTCCAGAAGATTTCCCGCTTTACGCAGGATCAGTCGTTCGACAGTCACGACCGGTTTATGTCGCGCGCGAAAATGGACTATCTGAACGGGACATTTACGGAAGAAACAGAACATATGATTATTGAGAGCACAATGACGCATGATAAGAGGATGCAGCGTCTGCTGAAGCAGTATTTTGAACCGGGCGATTATTTTGCGCTGCGCGACCGGATGATCGGAAGCGGCTCGATCGGCGGCAAGGCCTGCGGGATGCTGCTTGCGCGCAAGATCGTGGAGAAGACCATGCCGGAATGTGAGATCAACATGGAACAGCACGATTCGTTTTATATCGGATCGGATGTCTTTTATACCTACATCGTGTCAAACGGATGCTGGATGACCAGAATCCGCCAGAAGACGGAGGAAGGATATATGGAGGCGGCCGGCGAGCTGCAGACTGCCCTGCTGAACGGAGGCTTCCCCAACAACATACGGGAACAGTTCCGCAACATGCTGGAATATTTTGGACAGAATCCGATCATTGTGCGTTCCTCCAGTCTGCTGGAAGATGGATTCGGCAATGCTTTCGCGGGAAAATATGAATCCGTGTTCTGCCCGAACCGGGGGGACATTGACGAGCGTATGAAGGTCTTTGAGCAGGCGGTCAAGACCGTCTATGCAAGTACGATGGATCCGTCCGCGCTGGAGTACCGCAGGATGAGAGGCCTTGCGAACAGCGATGAGCAGATGGCGATTCTGGTGCAGCGGGTTTCGGGATCCTATTATGGAAATTATTATCTGCCGTGTGTCGCAGGGGTGGGATACAGTTACAGCGCCTACAAGTGGATGCCGGATATGGATCCGGCTGCCGGGATGCTCCGCATCGTCATGGGGCTTGGAACAAAGGCTGTTGACCGGACGGAGCATGATTATCCGCGTCTCGTAAATCTTGACCGCCCGGAAGTTACAATGCTGACGAAAATTGCGGATAAGCACCGGTTCTCACAGCATCGGATTGACGTCATTGACATGATGAAAAATGAATTTTGCGAAGTGAAGCTCGAAGAGCTGCTTCCGTCTCTCCCGAACTGGTACAAAAATACGGTGCTGGAGCATGATTACGAGGCGGAGGGACGTCTCCAGGAAACCGGGCGTTACCGCGATGTCTATTTTGTGAGCTGTCAGAGGCTTCTGGCAAACCGGAGATTTACGTCGATGATGAAGGATATTCTGCATTGTCTTCAGAATGCCTATGAGAATCCGGTGGACATTGAATATACGGTAAACCTCGCCAAGGGGGAGGATTTTGTTGTAAATCTTCTGCAGTGCCGTCCTTTGTTTGTGGGAGAGGAAGGCGGTATGATCGTCCTTCCGGATCTGGAAGAGCAGGATGTCTTTTTTGATATCACAGATTCCTCAATGGGAAAATCTGTCGACAAAAAAATTGACGTGATTGTCCAGGTAGAACCAAAGGCGTACTATGAATTCGAACATGTCAGAAAACCGGTTGTCGCCGACGCGATCGGCGCGGTGAACCGGTATTACAATAACAGCGGAAAAAATCTGCTCCTGACGGTTCCGGGCCGCATCGGGACCTCCTCGCCGGAACTGGGCGTCCCTGTCCGCTTTGTGGATATCTGCGGTTTCTGCGCGATCTGCGAAGTATCAGATACGAGAGCAGGCTATATGCCGGAGCTCAGCTACGGAAGCCATATGTTCCAGGATCTCGTTGAGGCTGACATCTGCTACGGCGCGGTCTTCGGGGATTACCGGACCAGACGTTATGAGCGTGATTATTTCTGTGATCAGGAAAATCTGTTTGGAAAAATATGTCCTGAGTACGCGGAACTCTCGGACATTCTGCGTGTCTATGAAGTGTCCGATATCCGGCTCTGGGTAGACGGAGTCAAAAATCATGTGATCTGCGGCCGCAGCTGAGTTCCAGCAGGTGGTTTCCATGCATGGGGCTGATCGGGGCAGGAGGGGGTTTCCTCCTGCCCGCCCGGGCAGCCCGTGTGCTGCGTCAGCAGCTGGTAGACCTGCGCATAGAAACGTACCGCCGGACCCCTGACATTGAATTGTCAGAGTTCCGGCGGCAGATTTTGCGGAATCAGTTTTCTTCCGACAGTTCTTCCCATCGCGCGTACAGATTTTCCAGTTCCTCGAGAACTTCTGCTTTCTCTTTGCTCAGGGCCGTACACCGGGCGGCGTCGGTAAAGACATCTTCGTGCACCAGCAGTTCATCAATTTCTTTGTCACGGTCCTCCAGAGCAGTAATCCGTTCTTCGGTCCTGCGGATATCATTCTGCCGTTTGCGTTCCCGGGCCTGCTCTTCTTTTTTGCGGGTCCAGTCATCCCGGGCCGTTGTCACGTTTTCCTGAGGCTTTTCCTCTTCCCGCGGAGCGTACAGACGGCTGAGCAGATCGGCTTTCTCAAGGTAGTAATCATAATTACCGATGTAATTGATCAGCGTCTGATGCTTCAGTTCCAGAATGCGCGTTGCGGTCTGGTTGATAAAATAGCGGTCGTGCGATACGTAGAGGACGGTGCCTGTGTAATTGCGTACCGCTTCCTCGAGAATCTCCTTCGAGGTGATGTCAAGATGATTCGTCGGCTCGTCGAGGATCAGAAAATTGGCGCTCGACCGCATCAGCTTCGCGAGAGACAGCCGTCCGCGTTCTCCGCCGCTCAGGTCTTTTACCCGTTTGAAAACATCGTCTCCCGTAAAAAGGAAAGCGGCAAGAAGATTTCGGACTTCGGTATTCGTCATATCCGGATAAGTATCCGCCACCTCATCCATCAGCGTTTTATCCATGTGGAGCACCTGCTGCTCCTGATCATAGTAGCCGATCCGAACTTTGCTTCCGGCCTGAATTGTGCCGGCGTCGGGAGAGAGCAGCCCGTTGATGAGTTTGAGGATCGTGGTCTTCCCTGTTCCGTTATCCCCGATGATGGCGACCTTTTCCCCGCGGTGAATCGTAAAGTTCAGTCCGTCAAACAGCGGTTTGCCGGGAAAAGATTTGGAAAGTCCCTCGACGGTAAGCACATCGTTGCCGCTGATGACGGAAGGAGAAAACGCGAGACGCATCGCGTCATTTAATTCGGCAGGTTTTTCAATCACTTCAATCTTATCAAGCATTTTTTCACGGCTTTCCGCCCGGCGTATGGACTTCTCCCGGTTGAAAGAGCGGAGCTTTGTGATCACGGCTTCCTGATGTTTGATCTCCTGCTGCTGGTTCAGATACGCTTTCCACTGAATCTCCCGCATCTGCGCCTTTTTCCGGGCGTAATCACTGTAATTGCCGCTGAACGTCGTCACGACGCCGTTCTCAATCTCAAAAATCTTTGTCGCGATCCGGTTGAGAAAATAGCGGTCATGCGCGACAACAAGCACGGCTCCTTTGTAATTCAGCAGATAATTTTCCAGCCATGCAATGGAAGTAAGGTCAAGATGGTTGACCGGCTCGTCGAGCAGAAGAATGTCCGGGGCTGAGAGAAGAAGCCTTCCGAGAGCAACCCTTGTTTTCTGTCCGCCTGAGAGCGTATGTACCTGGCGGTCAAAATCTTTTTCTTCAAAACCCAGGCCCTTGAGAACGCCGGTCACTTCGCTCTGAATGGAGTATCCGTTCTGACGCTCAAATTCTGTGGAGATCCGGTTATAGGAGGTCATCAGGTTCTGGAGGGCGCCGCCTGAGAGATGCTTCATTTCTTCTTCCATGGAGCGGAGCCGCTTTTCCATATCAAGGAGCGGCCGTTTTTCCTCGAGAAGGACTGAATAGATTGTGGCATCGCCGGATACGTCCTGATGCTGTTCAAGATATCCAAGGGATTTTCCGCGTGAAACAGTCACGATGCCGCCATCCGGAGCAAGCTCTCCGACAAGAATCTTCAGGAGCGTAGTCTTTCCGGCGCCGTTGATCCCGACAATGGCCGCTTTTTCGTGTTCTTCCAGATGGAACGAGGCATTCCGGATGATCTCCTCGGTGCCGAATGCTTTTGCTATATTCTGACAGGATAAAATCATATCGTCCATTCCTTTTCTCTTTTATGCTGAAAATTACAGGCAACTGTTCCTATTATAATGTTTTTTTGGAAAAACACAAGACCGTTTCTATTGGATATTATACGATTTAACCATGACGGAGATTGACAAAAAAAATACATTTGCTATAATAAAATCATTACAGGATATGGAGATGAAAACGTGGAAGAACATGAAATTTCAAAAGCGGTAGTCAAGCGTCTCCCACGTTATTACAGGTATCTGGGAGATCTGATTGAGGCCAGGGTAGAGCGTATTTCCTCAAATGAGCTCAGCAGAATGATGCATGTGACAGCATCGCAGATCCGACAGGATCTGAATAACTTCGGTGGATTTGGACAGCAGGGATACGGCTACAACGTGAAATATCTCTACCAGGAAATCGGTAAGATTCTTGGACTTGACAAGATTTACAGCATGGTGATCATCGGTGCCGGAAATCTTGGCCAGGCGCTTGCAAATTACGTAAAGTTTGAAAAGAGAGGTTTCTGGATCAAGGGGATTTTTGATGTGAATCCCAGGCTGAAGGGCATGACGGTCCGGGGCATTGAAATACGAATGACGGATGAACTTCCCCGGTTTATCCGTGAGAATCAGATTCAGATTGCGGCTCTTACGCTTCCGAAAGCCGGAGCGGAGGAGGTTGTCCCGATTCTGATCGAGAATGGGATAAAAGCGATCTGGAATTTTGCCCATACCGATCTGAATGTTCCCGGAGATGTGGTTGTTGAGAATGTTCATCTGTCTGAGAGTCTGATGCAGTTGTCCTATAATCTGAACCACAATGATTTATAGAGGTTTGCTTCCCGGGTGCCGGCGTCCGCGCGGCATCGCATACACGGAATCACAGTGCAGGGGAATCGATCGGAAGGCCGGCAGTGCAAAAGGGGGAGCTGTCGGCTTTTTCCATCGGAATTTTTGAATGGCATCCGGACGGATGCGCAGGGAGGTGTATATGGAATTTCTTGTGACGGCTGCTCAGATGAAGCAGTGTGATGATTATACGATACACAGTACGGGGATTCCATCCATGGTATTGATGGAGCGGGCGGCCCTGGCGGTCGCGGATGAAATGGAAAAGGAACAGCTCGACATGACTTCGGTGCTTGTTGTCTGTGGCTCAGGGAACAACGGAGGGGACGGATTCGCGATCGCGCGTCTTCTGGACGAGCGCGGGATACGTGTGACTGCTGCTTTTGAGGGAAGGGAGACTTCGCTGACGGAGGAGACTTTCCAGCAGAAGAAGATTTGTGCGCACTGCGGTATAAATCCATGCAGCAATTACAGAGATCATGAATATACTGTAATAGTAGATGCACTTTTTGGCGTCGGACTTTCCAGACCTGTGGAAGGAAGATATGCGGAGCTGATTGAATGGATGAACCGGCAGCATGCCGTGCGTGTGGCCGTGGATATTCCTTCCGGAATCTCTGCGGATACAGGCCGGATCATGGGGACGGCGGTCCGGGCTGATCTTACGGTGACTTTCGCTTACCGGAAGCTTGGACATATTCTTTATCCCGGGACGGAATACTGCGGAAAGGTCGCGCGCAGAGATATCGGGATCACTGCGGACGGGCTGCGCCGCGCGGCCGCGGCGTTTACATACGGGGAGGACGACCTGTCAAGAGCAGCCCCCAGAAAGGCGCGTTCCCATAAAGGAACTTACGGGAGAGTACTTCTCATTGCCGGAAGCCGGGGGATGGGAGGAGCGGCTGTGCTCGCTGCACGGGCAGCCTACCGGAGCGGGTGCGGGCTGGTGCGTATCTTCACCCATGAGTCGAACCGGCTGATCATTCAGAACAGTGTCCCCGAGGCAATCGTTTCCGTCCTGGAAGACGGGAAAGCACTGGAAGCACAGCTGGACGAGGCGCTTGCGTGGTCTGATGCGGCCGGCATCGGTCCGGGACTCGGCAGAGGGGAAGTGCAGCAGAAAATGCTCCGGCATGTACTCGGGCATTATGAGAAACCGCTTGTCGTGGACGCGGATGGTCTGAATGAGCTTTGTTCCTGTCAGGAACTTCTTCTGCGGACCAGGGCGAAAGTGATCCTGACCCCGCATGTCGGAGAGATGGAACGGTTTTCGGGCTGGTCCAAGACAGATATCCTGAATGATGTGTGCGGCTGCGCCAGGGAGATTGCGGCCAGATACCGTGTGGTCTGTGCGCTCAAGGACGCGCGCACGGCTGTGACGGACGGAGTAAGGCTGTATCTGAATACGTCCGGAAACAGCGGAATGGCGACAGGCGGTTCGGGAGATGTGCTGACCGGTCTGATCTGCGGTCTGCTGGCGCAGAAGATGACGCAGTTTGAAGGGGCGGCCCTCGGCGTTTATATCCACGGTCTCGCAGGGGATCTTGCCGCAAAGGACAGGGGTGCGTACGGAATGCTGGCGGGGGATATTGCGGACAGAATCGGGGAAGCGATGAAGCCGGCCGAGGACAGAAGTTCCGAAAAATGACGGCGGACATGGAATCTGCCGAAATGTACAAAAGAACAGTGAGGCCGGAAAATCGGACAGAAAACCGGCCCGGGGAGGAGACGGATATGGTTTCACACGGCAGGCTGACTGCGTATATTCATCTGGACGCGGTCAGGTTTAATATGCAGAGTATGAGAGCCGGCCTTGCGCCGGACGCGAAAATGATCGCTGTGATCAAAGCGAACGCCTACGGGCACGGCGCTGTTCCGCTTGCCCGCATGCTGGAGCAGGAAGGATACGTCCGGGGATTTGCGGTAGCTGCTGTCTCCGAGGCGAGAGAGCTGCGGGAAGCCGGAATCGGTCTGCCGATTCTGATTCTGGGATACACTTTTGAGCAGGATTACGAATGGATGGCAAAAGCGGGCGTGCGTCCGACGATTTTTACGGCAAAGATGGCGGAGCAGTTTGCGGCCGCGGCGCAAAAGGCCAAAGTGACGGCGAAGGTACATGCGGCGGTGGATACCGGTATGTCGAGGATCGGGTTTGCCGATTCGGAGGAAAGCGTGGATGAAATTACCCGGATCGATCAGCTGCCCGGAATTTTTCTGGAAGGGATCTTTACGCACTTTGCGAAAGCGGACGAAACCGACAAGACCTCAGCCATGCTTCAGTATGGCCGTTTCCGAAAATTCTGCGGCAGACTGAAGGAGAAACTGGCTCACCCGGTTCTCTGCCACTGCGCGAACAGCGCGGCGATTATTGATCTGCCGCAGATGCAGATGGATCTGGTCCGGGCAGGCATCAGCATTTACGGAATTTACCCGTCGGATGAGGTGGACAGATCCCGCACGGCGCTGCGCCCGGTTATGGAGCTGAAATCACACGTTGTCTGTGTCAAAGAGATCGAACCAGGCGTTTCCGTCAGCTATGGAGGAACCTTTACAGCGGCCAGAAGGACAAAAATTGCGACGATTCCGGTTGGCTACGCGGACGGCTATCCGCGCAGTCTCAGCAATAAAGGTTCCGTCCTGATTCATGGCAGGAGGGTCCCCATTGTGGGAAGAGTCTGCATGGATCAGTTCATGGCGGATGTGACGGGAATGGATGTGAAAGTTCTCGACGAGGTCACGCTGCTCGGCGCGGACGGCGGAGAAGAGATCACGGCGGATGAGCTTGGGGCCTTCTCCGGGAGATTTCCCTACGAGTTTGTCTGTGACATTGCCGGACGGGTGCCGCGTGTATATGTGTCCTGATCTGATTTTTTGTCCCGGGCTGTTCTGCAGTTTCTGCCATATATGAGAAATGCACGTGAATATACAAAGGAAAAATGGAAATACTTTAAACAGAAACAAAAAGAAATCCTTTGTACAGGAGCGTGAGTGATATGATGATTCGAAGAGGAGATATCTTTTATGCAGATTTAAGACCGGTGGTGGGATCCGAGCAGGGAGGGATTCGTCCGGTACTGATTATACAGAATGATGTGGGAAACAGGCACAGCCCGACTGTAATCTGCGCGGCGATCACATCAAGAATGAACAAGGCGAAGCTGCCCACCCATGTCGCGATAGAATCCGGCAGATACCAGATCGTCAAGGATTCTGTAATTCTTCTGGAGCAGCTGCGCACAATTGATAAAAAGAGACTTAAGGACAGGGTCTGTCATCTTGACGTAGAGATGCTTGAGCGGGTGGACAGGGCGCTTCAGGTCAGCCTGGAACTGATTACATAGGGCGGCCGGTTCCCTGCCCTGGGTTTGAAATCCTGATTTCGTGCCTCAGACCCCGGGATTTCCACACAAAACATGCGGAAATCACCTCGAACTCGGTGGAGGTGTGAACTGTAACAAATCCTGCAGTGCGCAGAGACGGAACTTGACGAATGATAAGGAAAATGATATATTCTAGAGAAGCTGTAGATTGACTTTTAAGAGAAAGAAAGGATGCTGAGAATTTTATGGATTATGACAGTAGTCCTCTGGTGGGGACCGTCATATTATGTCTGCTGCTGATTCTGGACTGCATTCTGGCGGCCGCAAATTCGGCGCTTCGGAACTGCGGGGATGCTGAGTTTGAGGAAGCTCTGCGCGATTCAGGAAAGGAGGAGGAACGTCTGCGGGCTCTGAAGGACAACCCCGCGGATCTGACTCATGCGCTGTGGCTGTTCCGGTCGCTGACCGGCATCTGCATGGGATTTGCCGTCCTGTATTTTGCGCGGTATTATCCGCTGTGGGCTGTGTGTTCCGTGCTTCTGGTACTGTGTTATCTTGTCGTGAATTCCGTTCCGTCTGTGCTTGGAAGGAAAAATCCGGAAAAGAAATTTCTGAAGCTGTACGGGATTGCGGGCTTTCTGATCCATGCCGCGCTGCCGTTTACATACGTTCTTACTGCACTCACGAACTGCATTGTCCGTCTGTTCGGCGTTGATCCGTCGAATCTTGAGACAGAGGTCACGGAGGATGAAATTATATCCATGGTCAACGAGGGGCATGAGCAGGGTGTGCTTGATGAGAGAGAAGCCAAAATGATCCGGAATATTTTCGAGCTTGACGACAAGCAGGCGGAAGATATCATGATACACAGGAAAAACATCATTGCGATCAGCGGTACCGTGAATCTTCGCGACGCGATTTCCTTTATGGTGGAGCAGTCGGTTTCCCGTTTCCCGGTATATGAAGACAGCATTGACAATATTCTTGGTATTCTTCATTTCAGGGACGCCATGAAGTTTCATACGATGGAGCGCTACGATGACTGGCTGGTGAAGGATATTCCCGAACTTCTCCGGATATGCAGATTTGTGCCCCGGACGCGGGACATTGATCTTTTGTTCAAAAACATGCAGGCGGAGAAACTGCAGCTTGTAATTGTGCTCGACGAGTATGGACAGACAGCGGGGCTGGTGACGATGGAAGACATCTTGGAGGAGATTGTCGGAAATATTCAGGATGAATATGATCCGGATGAGAATTTTATCCGACAGGGAGCGGAAGGAAGCTACCTGATGGATGGAATGACGCCTCTTTCGGAGGCGGAGGAAGTGCTTGGCATCTCATTTGAAGAGAATTTTGACACGCTGAACGGGTTCCTGATCTCACGCCTGAACAGAATCCCCTCAGAGGATGAACAGCCGGAAATCCATGAGTACGGCTATCTGTTCCGGATTATAAAGGTGGAAAACAATACGGTCAGCAAGGTACAGATCAGAAGGTCAGAGGAAGAGAAGGAGAACAAAGAAAAAGAAGAAAAGGAGTAACCGACTATGTCAGGACATTCAAAGTTTGCGAATATCAAACACAAAAAGGAGAAGAATGACGCGGCAAAGGGCAAGATTTTTACGATCATAGGCCGCGAAATTGCCGTTGCTGTCAAGGAGGGAGGGGCCGATCCCGCCAACAACAGCCGTCTTCGGGATGTCATTGCGAAAGCCAAGGCGAACAATATGCCGAACGATACGATCGAGCGCGGGATCAAGAAGGCTTCCGGAGAGCTTGGTTCCGTCAATTACGAACACGTCACCTATGAAGGCTACGGCCCCGGAGGGATCGCAATCATTGTGGAAGCGCTGACTGAGAATAAAAACAGGACCGCTTCCAATGTCAGGAACGCGTTCACAAAAGGCAGCGGAAATATCGGAACACAAGGCTGCGTTTCTTATATGTTTGACCAGAAAGGCCAGATTATCATAGACAAGGAAGAGTATGAGACGGATGCGGACGAGCTCATGATGATTGCACTTGACGCGGGTGCGGAGGATTTTTCAGAGGATGAAGACAGCTATGAGATCCTGACGGATCCGAACGAATTCAGCGCAGTGCGTCAGACACTGGAGGATCAGGGGATTCCGATGGCGTCTGCCGAAGTCACAATGATTCCGCAGAACTATGTGGCTCTGACAGATGAGACGGCTTTAAAACAGCTGAACCGCACGCTGGATCTGCTTGACGAGGACGATGATGTACAGGCGGTGCACACGAATCTGGAGGAATAGGATATGAACTATTATCTGACAGCTATTGAGGGGATGCCGAAGCTGCTCGAGTGTGCCGACGGAGCGCTCGGGGATTTCAGAAAGGCCCGCTATAAAGATGCGTTTCAGAGGATCTATCTTGAAAATCAGCCTGTCCTTGAGGCGCTTGAGCAGGGATACCTGATGGTGATCGACAAGGATCAGTACCTGACCAACATGGCGGAAGCTCTGGCCGACAGCGCGAGCGCCCGCATGGAAGCATGCAAAAGACGCGGAGCGAAGGATCGGGTTCTCATGGATCTGAACCTTGCAATGGCGGTTTATGTGCTTCCCATGATCCTTGAATATAAAGGGCAGTCCTCAAAGCTTCTTGCGGACAAGGCGGTTGATGCCTGGAAAGCAAGATTTCCAAAGACGAATCTGCAGGCAGCGGAGTTTACATATATCGAGCAGGGATTTCACAAAAAATACTGTTATATTACGACTGCCGTCTGCGAGGTGCTTGGCAGACCGGATGACTGTTACGAGCTGAATCTGCTGAGGGATTACAGAGATACTTATCTTTCTTCGCTTCCTGACGGTGAGACGCTGATCCGCAAATATTATGATGTGGCGCCTTCCATTGTAAAACATATTGATCAAAGCGGCTGTCCGGAGAAAGTTTATCAGGATATCTGGCAGAATTATCTGAAACCCTGTATCCGGATGATTGAAGACGGGGAATCGGAGAACTGCTGCAGGCTTTACGAGGATATGGTGGCTGATCTTGAGAAAAAATACTTTTTGAGAAATTCCGGGGTCTGAGGCGCGAAACGCCGCTTTCGTGGCATTTCCGTGCATACGTCTGCTTTTGCATACAGGGAATCCGAGGTGACGGATTTCCTGTATTTTTTTGCGTGTTCGGGGCATACTGATTACAGAATGATGAATCTTACCCGAAAGGAGCGCGTATATATGGATCAGACAGAAAATAAGACGCCGGACACGGATACGGAGGATCAGGAAAAAGATCAGCGGGAGGCGATCAGAGAAACCGGGGATGTTGTGCTGAACCGCAGAATTCACCTGCTTTCCGTTATTGGAGAAATCGAGGGACATGAATGTCTTCCCGGAAACTCCAAGACGACCAAATATGAGCATGTTCTTCCGAAACTGGCAGCGATTGAGGACAGTCCGGAAATTGACGGCCTTTTGATTCTTCTGAATACGGTGGGCGGTGACGTTGAGGCGGGGCTTGCGATTGCGGAGATGATCGCCTCCGTCAGCAAACCAACGGTCTCTCTTGTGCTTGGAGGAAGCCACTCGATCGGGGTTCCGATCGCTGTTTCCACGGATTATTCCTTTATTGTGAAGACGGGAACCATGGTCATCCATCCGGTCCGGATGAACGGCACGGTCATCGGCGCGCCGCAGACCTATGATTACTTCCGCCAGATGCAGGACCGGATTCTCGGGTTTATTTCAGACCATTCCCGCGCGGACAGAGAGCGCCTCGAGGAACTGATGCTTGATACCGGGATGCTGACGAAAGATCTGGGGACGATTCTTGTCGGAGAAGATGCCGTAAAGGAAGGGCTGATTGACGAAGTCGGGGGAATCAGCGGCGCGCTGTCGAAGCTCAGGGAACTGATTCAGAAAAAGAAGGCTGGAAAAAACTGCTTGTAGGTTTGCCGATAGTTTGGTATAATCAGTTCAAATGCGGAACGAACCGAAACACACACTGCGTGGGTTTCGCTCGTCGCCGCGAGGTCTTTGACTTCATTCCGGCCGGCACAGAACGGATGTCCGCGGGAATAAATTTATTTTTTTATGGAGGCAACAGAACATGTCAGTTTTACAGTCGATACTGCTGGGTATCGTACAGGGAATCACAGAATTTCTTCCCGTGAGCAGTTCCGGGCATCTGGCGATTCTTCAGAATGTTTTTCATGTTGAGACGGATGGCGGGATGTTGTTTGACATCATGCTTCATGTGGGAACACTGGTGGCTGTGTTTGTGGTTTACTACCGGGACATCGGCAGGATGATCACGGAAACGCTGAAGATGTGCGCAGATATCTTTTCCAATATTCATACGTTCGCGCTGAACAGGATACATAAGACATCGATTCGCTACAAAAGAATTGTCCACAATAATTACCGCAAATTCGTTGTACTGATTCTGGTATCCACGATTCCGACCGGCGTGATTGGAATTCTCGGAAAAGATCTGGTGGAGCAGGCAGGGAATACGCTTCTGATCCCGGGCATCTGTCTTTTGATCACGGGCGTACTGCTGCTGATTGCAGACACGGTCCCGGAGGGAAAAAAGATGCCGCGCAATGTTTCCTGCGGACAGGGGCTGATCATTGGCACGGCTCAGGGACTGGCCACGCTGCCGGGACTGTCCCGCTCCGGAACCACAATCGCGGTCTGCCTGATCTGCGGACTGGAGCGGAAGTTTGCGGTGAAGTATTCCTTCATCCTTTCGATTCCGGCAATACTTGGAGCGGCGGTTCTTGAGATCAAGGATGTCATTGCGGAACCGGTTGCCGCAGCCCAGATCGGCATTTACGCGATCGGTATGGTTTTTGCCGCGGTTGTCGGATATGTCTGCATCAAAGCAATGCTGCTGGTGGTGAAACATAAGAAATTTGTCTATTTCGCATGCTACTGCTTTGTTGTTGGAGCTGTCGCGGTGGTGTGTCATTTTCTGATTTAACAGACGCGGCATCTGCCGGGCACATACAGACATGTGACGGCTCACTGCCCGCGGGAATAAAGAAACGAGAGTGCTGGTCCTACAGCACTCTTTGTGCGTAAAAAAGGGGAGGAAAATTTTTGGCGGCAAAAACAGAGAACAGGAACAAATCAAATACGGGTACGAAAACAAAGCGTACGGCTCCGGCCGGGACATCGGCGCAGGGTCAGAGACAAGGTCAGGGTCAGACTCAGACTCAGACCCGGACGCGCAGTCAGGGAAGGGGAAAGACAGCGCCGGCCAAAAGCGCGGAAAGACCTGCCGCAGTTCATAACGTGCACAGAAAAGGAGGAATGGGGAATCCTCAGCTTATGAAAGAAGCAGGCGTATGGCTGATTCTTGCGTTCTGCGTTTTTTCATTTATCAGTTACTTTGGAATCGGCGGATATATCGGAACTGTGATCAGCGATATAAGTTTCGGGTTGTTTGGGTTTCCTGCCTATATCCTGCCGGCTCTGGCTTTTCTGGCGGCTGCTTTTTTAATCTCAAACAGGGGGAGCCATGCCGCGGCGATCAAATTTCTGTCAGGACTGATGCTGTATCTGTGCATCTGCAGCATCATGGAACTTCTGGTAAACGGCTATCAGCCGGATGTCCGGATTGAAAAACTTTACGCAGACAGCGCGGCGCTGAAAGCAGGCGGCGGCGCAGTCGGCGGAATACTGTGCAGTCTGATCTGTCCGGCTTTCGGCGCGATCGGGGCGGGTGTGATCCTTGGCATTCTGGTGATCATCAGCCTGGTGCTGCTCACACAGAAATCTCTGCTCGCGGGCATGAAACATCAGGGGGAACGGATGTACCGCAGTGCCAGAATATCCAGAGAAAAGAGAGAACTCAGACTGCAGGAGCGGGAAGAAGCCGAGGAAAGAGAACTTGAGCAGCTCCGCCGGCAGAGGGCGGAAGAAGAGAGAAGGAGCAGGACAAAAAACGAGCAGAACGTACATCTGCAGGATACAGAAAAATATACGCCGTTTTCTGCAAAAAACCGGCAGACCGATGTAAAGGCGGATCACACGGGAAAAGAAAGTTCCCATGTACAGCCTTTACTGGGGAAAAGAAAAAAGCGCGGAGGAAGAAATCCGGAAAAAAATTCTCCCTACAGCCATACGCAGGAGGGATGGAGCAGTTCCGCAAGCGGCAGAACTCAGATTGACGTTCCGGTATTCGTTTCATCCCGCCCGGGAACAAGCCGCCTGGAACATAAGGTTACGGGGGTAACCATGAACACAAAGCTGGGAGGAAATCCGCTGCAGGATACCGGTGTGCGGGAGTCTGTTCCCGGGACTTTGAAAAAGAGAGCGCGTGTATCTTCCTTCCCTGTACCGAATAAAGAGACGGAGTATATCGAGCTTGAAACGGAGGAAATTGTGGAGGACAGGGAGTCTTTCAGAGAAGTTCCGCAGTGGACCGGACCGGAGCTTCCGGACGCCTGGCCGGATGAGAATGTTTCTGAAGCGGATGAGAAAGTGCCTGAGGAACCGCATGATGAGCCGGAAGAAGGATTCCGCGGGTTTGAAACTCCGCCGGAGGATGCCGTCCGTGAGATCACTGCCGACGAGATCGATCCAGAGGAATACCTGGAGGAAGATCCGGAAGAAAATGACCGCGAAGAAAAAGACCAGGCGGAAGCATATCCGGAGCAGTTCCGGATGATGTCATACGGGGAAGAAGATGAGATGAAAGAGGATTCGGAGGAAGGCGCGGAGACCGAAACCGGAGAAATACAGCAGGTCGGATCAGAGAGGACGGAAAATGATGCCGATAAAATGCCTGACCGCAGAAAAGCCGCGGCTTCTCCGGCGGGCCCGCCGAAAAAGAATCCAAGATCTTCCGAGGCTGAGATTCAGGAAGGGATTGCCACTGTAGAAGCTGAAATTGAAAAGGCTGCGGAAGCCGTAAAGCCGGAGTATGTATTTCCGCCGATCGATCTGCTCAAAAAAGGGAAAACACAAAAAGGAAGCGGTCAGGAACAGGAGATCAAAAAGACGGCCGCCAAGCTGCAGCAGACGCTGAAAAGTTTCGGCGTCAATGTAACCGTAATAAACGCCAGCTGTGGTCCGACTGTAACGCGATACGAGTTGCAGCCGGAGCAGGGAGTCAAAGTCAGCCGTATCGTCAGTCTTGCAGATGATATCAAATTGAATCTCGCGGCGGCGGATATCCGCATTGAGGCCCCGATTCCGGGGAAGGCGGCTGTCGGCATTGAGGTTCCGAACGCGGAAAACAGCGCAGTAATGCTGCGGGATTTGTTTGAGTCGGAAGAGTTCCGGAATCATCCGTCAAAAATGGCGTTCGCGACAGGCAAGGATATCGCCGGCAGGACAGTTGTCTCGGATATCGCGAAAATGCCGCATCTGCTGATTGCGGGCGCTACCGGATCAGGAAAATCTGTCTGCATCAATACGCTGATCATGAGCATTCTTTATAAAGCGAAGCCGGATGAGGTAAAACTGATCATGATCGATCCGAAAGTTGTTGAGCTGAGCGTCTACAACGGAATTCCGCATCTGTTTATCCCGGTGGTCACAGATCCGAAAAAGGCGGCAGGGGCTCTGAACTGGGGAGTCGCGGAAATGACGGACCGATACAACAAGTTTGCGGAAATGGGTGTCCGTGATCTGAAAGGATACAATCAGAAAATAGAAGCGGTTAAAGATATCGAGGACGAAAATAAACCGCAGAAACTTCCACAGATCATCATCATTGTCGATGAGCTTGCAGATCTCATGATGGTGGCGCCCGGGGAAGTCGAGGATTCTATCTGCCGTCTGGCACAGCTTGCCCGCGCGGCCGGGATCCATCTTGTCATTGCGACGCAGCGGCCGTCTGTAAATGTCATTACCGGACTGATCAAGGCAAACATGCCGTCCCGCATCGCTTTCTCCGTTTCCTCGAGCATTGATTCCAGAACAATTCTCGATATGTCCGGGGCGGAAAAGCTGCTTGGCAAGGGTGATATGCTGTTTTACCCGCAGGGATATCAGAAGCCGGCGCGTCTGCAGGGCGCTTTTGTCTCCGATGAGGAGGTGTCGGATGTCGTGGATTTCCTGAAGAATAAAAACATGACGCAGAATTACAGTGCCGAGATGGAGGCGCAGATTGCAAAGATCCAGCAGGCATCATCTTCGCGGGGATCTGAGGATGTCGACGCACTGTTTGCGGAAGCAGGAAGATTTATCATAGAGAAAGACAAAGCTTCCATCGGAATGCTTCAGAGAGTTTTTAAAATCGGCTTTAACCGTGCCGCGCGCATTATGGATCAGCTTACGGAGGCGGGAGTTGTGGGACCTGAGGAAGGGACAAAACCGCGCAAAGTTCTGATGTCGCAGGAACAGTTTGAGAACAGGATGGAAAGCGGAGGCTGATCTTTTCCTGGCAGATGCCGCCGGTTTTTCATATCCCCCGCGCTTTTCTGACGCGGGGGTTTTTGTCGTATGCGCAGGCCCAGGCATGAAAATCAGCTGCTGTCTGTTTTGCGGGCGGCAGCACTTTTCGGTACGCAGGAATCCTCCTTCGCCAGGGAAGGCATTATCCTTCTGCAGGACATGAAAATCCTTGCGGAACAGCAGAGGTGTGAGTGACAGCTCTTCTGTATGCGGAAGGGCGGTGCGTTGCAGAAGGAGGACACGTATGGAATTGGATAAACGGTATTTATTGTGCTATACAGAACTGGATGAGGACAGGATCCGGCGTTCGCGCCACGCATGGTTTCTGACAGAGGCGGAGCTTCGCCTGTTTCTTGAAGAGAGAGACAGAGAAAAAAAGACGGAGACGGAACTGGCGGTTGAGATACTGCGTTACAGAGATCTGGAATAATCCGGAGTAATCCGGAGACGAATCCGCAGGGGAGGGGGACGCCTTCTGGCGGGTTCCGGAACAGACATGACCGACAAAAATAAAGAAAAAGAATAAAAATGTAATGCACCGCTATCCTTTTTTAACCAGATTTTCACAAATTTCACAATTTTTACACTGAAAAATCCATTTTTATATTTGATTATTTCTCCTTTTGTGTTATAATACAAAAGAATGAATTGGTTTGTTTGCTAAAAAGTTTATGAAGGAGGAACAATCATATGTGCAATTCGTGTAAATGCCAGAGTGATCGGAATGCAGACTTTGCTGAGTTGGCGCCTGTTCTGGAAAAATACGCAAAAGTGCCGGGAAGTCTGATTACGATCCTACAGCAGACGCAGGACATTTACGGTTATCTTTCCCTGAACGCGATCAATTACATAGCAGAGAGAACTGGAATCATGCCAGCCAAGATTTATGGCGTGGCGACTTTTTATGCGCAGTTTCGTCTCCAGCCCGTTGGCAAGTACCTGATCATGCTCTGTAAAGGAACTGCCTGTCACGTAAACGGTTCTGACATGATCGAAGAGGCTGTCTGTGAGCATCTTGGCATCAAAGACGGTGAGACGACTCCGGACGGTCTGTTTACGCTGAACAATGTAGCCTGTCTTGGCTGCTGTTCCCTGGCCCCTGTGATGATGGTGAAGAGCGCGGACGGCGAGGAAACATTCGGGAACCTGACGAAATCTTCCGTGACGAAGATTCTTGACGATTACAGATCGCAGAATGCACAGGAGGTGGAGAAATGAAAGTTGTTGTAGGGCAGGGAAGCTGTGGTATTGCTACCGGAGCAAGGAAGACCTCTAATGAATTTAAGAAAATCGTGGCAGAGAAAAATCTGTCCAACGTGATGATTGACAAGACAGGCTGTATCGGTACCTGCTATCTTGAGCCCATTGTAGATGTCTACAATGATGAAGGCGTGCTGGAAGCAAGATATGTAAAGTGTACCCCGGACAAGGTGGCCGAGATTGTGGACGAGCATCTGATCGGCGGCAAGCCGGTGGAGAAATATCTGATCCCGGAGGAGGACAAGGCATTCTTATCCCAGCAGCAGAGAATCGTGCTCCGCAACTGCGGGAAGATCAATCCGGAAAAGATTGAAGAGTATCTGGCAATCGGCGGATATGAGGCAGCGAAGAAAGTTATCACCACCATGACCCCGGACGATGTCATCGAGGAGATCAAGATTTCCGGACTTCGCGGACGAGGCGGCGCGGGCTTCCCGACCTGGTTCAAATGGAACGCCATCAAGTCCAACAAGGGCGCGCAGAAATATATGGTCTGCAACGCGGACGAGGGCGATCCCGGCGCGTTCATGGACCGTTCCGTGCTGGAGGGCGATCCGCACTCCCTGCTGGAAGGCATGATCATCGGCGGCTATGCCGCGGGCGCTACAGAAGGAATTATCTACTGCCGTGCAGAGTATCCTCTCGCGATTGCGCGTCTGGAAATCGCCATGGCACAGGCCAGAGAAAAGGGCTTCCTGGGCAAGAACCTTTTCGGCACGAACTTCAGCTTTGATATCCGCATCAAGGCCGGCGCGGGCGCTTTTGTCTGCGGCGAGGAGACGGCGCTGATCGCTTCTCTGGAAGGCGAGCGCGGCATGCCGCGTCTGAAACCTCCTTTCCCGGCGGCAAAGGGTTACTGGAAGCTGCCTACCAATATCAATAACGTGGAGACGTACGCCAATGTCGCCTGGATCATCAATAACGGCGGCCAGGCTTTTGCGGACAGAGGCGCGACGCAGTCCAAGGGTTCCAAGGTATTCGCGCTTGCGGGCAAGATCAAGAAGGGCGGCCTGGTGGAAGTTCCTATGGGCATGACGCTCCGGGAAGTTATCTACGACATCGGCGGCGGCATCAAGAACGACAAGAAGTTCAAGGCTGTCCAGATGGGCGGACCGTCCGGCGGCTGTATCCCGGCTGCTCTGATCGATACACCGGTCACCTATGAAGATATCAACAAGACCGGCGCGATCGTCGGATCCGGAGGTATGATCGTCATGGACGAGGATACCTGTATGGTGGACATGGCCCGTTTCTTCCTGGACTTCACCAGAAAGGAATCCTGCGGCAAATGCAACTACTGCCGTATCGGCACCAAGAGAATGCTGGAGATTCTGGAGAGGATCACCAAAGGCGAGGGCCGCGACGGCGATATCGAACTTCTCGAAGAACTGGCAAAGAAGATCAAGGACGGCGCAATGTGCGGTCTCGGCCAGACGGCTCCGAACCCGGTGCTGACCACGATCCGTTATTTCCGCAACGAATATGAGGATCATATTTATCATCATACCTGTACGGCCAAATCCTGTAAAGCGCTCATTCACTATGAGATCACAGAAGACTGCAGGGGCTGCACGAAATGTGCGCGCAACTGCCCGGTGAATGCGATCACCGGCGAAAAGAAGAAGCAGCACAAGATTGATCCGGCAATATGCATTAAGTGCGGCAAATGTGAGGAAAACTGTAACTTTGGCGCAGTGAAGAGAGTTTGACAGGAGGTGCAGACTGTGAATAAATTCAGATTAAATATCGATGGAAAAGAAGTCTACGGACTTCCGGGACAAACCATTCTTGAAGTCTGCAGAGAGAATAATATTTTTATTCCTACGCTCTGCTACGATGAGAGAACGGAGATATACGGGGCCTGTGGTCTTTGCATGGTAGAGATGGAGGGCAATCCCAAGCTCTGGAAGGCCTGCGCTACCGAGATCTCACCCAATATGATCATACATACCAACACGGAACGCGTGATTGAATCCAGAAAGACTAACCTGGAGCTACTGCTTTCCAACCACAAGGGCGACTGCCGGCCGCCGTGTATGCTGGCATGTCCGGCCGGTACTGACTGCCAGGGCTATGTGGGCCTGATCGCGAACGGCGAGTTTGAGGCAGCGATCGAACTGATCCGCAAGAATATTCCGCTTCCGGGCGCAATCGGACGTGTCTGTCCGCATCCCTGCGAGACCGCGTGCCGCAGAGGCCTGGTGGAGGAGCCTGTTGCGATTGCAAACCTCAAGAGATTTGCCGCAGATACCGACGAATTTGGCGATGATCCGTTTATGCCGGAGATTGCACCGGATACGGGCAAGACCGTAGCGGTGATCGGCGGCGGCCCCTATGGTCTGTCCATGGCTTATTTCCTGCGCCAGATGGGTCACGATGTGACGATCTACGAGGCGATGCCGAAGCTGGGCGGCATGCTCCGCTATGGTATTCCGGAGTACCGTCTGCCCAAGGAAGTGCTGGATGAGGAGATCGCTCTGATCGAGCGTATGGGCGTCACCATGGTGACCAACGCCAAAATCGGCGAGGATATTTCGTTTGACGCCATCCGCAGAGATTTCGACGCGGTGTGTATCGGTATCGGAGCATGGGTTTCCACCGGCGTCCGCTGCAAGGGCGAGGACGCGGACGGCGTGATCGGCGGTATCGATTTCCTGCGCAAGGTTGTGCGCAATGAGCCGATCGACCTTGGGAAGAACGTAGCCATCGTGGGCGGCGGCAACACCGCCATGGACGCCTGCCGTACCGCAGTGCGTCTGGGCGCGGACAAAGTCTACAACATCTACAGAAGAACCAAGGACGAGATGCCGGCGGATATGCTCGAGATCGAAGAGGCGGAGGAGGAAGGCGTGATCTTCCTGAACCTGACGAATCCGCTGGAGATCATCTCCGACGAGAACGGACACTGCCGGAAGATGATTCTGCAGGTGATGGAGCTTGGTGAGCCGGATGCTTCCGGGCGCCGCGCGCCGGTTCCGGTAGAAGGCAAGACCGAGACAATTGATGTGGATACCGTGATCCTGGCGATTGGCCAGAAGGTGAACGCTGCCGGAATCAAGGGCGTGGAGCTCACCAGAAAGGGCGGTATCATTTACGATAAGAAGACCTTTATGACAGCGATCCCCGGCGTATTCGCGGGCGGCGACTGCGGCAATGACAAGATTTCCATCGCGGTGGAATCCATTGCGGATGCCAAGAAGGGCTGCCAGGTAGTCGACGCTTACCTGCGCGGCGAGACAATTGCCTACGAGCCGAACTATTATGTGACAAAGAAAGATGTAACGGAAAAGACTTTCGAAGACAGAGAAAGAATGTGCCGTCCGAAGATGGGACAGCTGAATGCCGAGGAGAGAAAGGACAACTTTACAGAGGTTGTATTCGGATATGACGAGAAGCAGGCTGTGGAGGAAGCACACCGCTGCCTGGAGTGCGGCTGCAAGGATTACTTCGAGTGCAAGCTGATTTCCTACGCGAATATGTACGACGTGAAGCCGGACCGCTTTGCAGGGGATATCAACGAAGTAGAGTACAATGACGAGCATCCGTTTATTCTCCGCGACCCCAACAAGTGTATTCTCTGCGGTCTCTGCGTGCGCGCCTGCGACGAGGTGATGGGAGTTGGAGCGCTGGGCCTTGTGCACCGCGGCTTTGACACCGTTGTGAAGCCTGCTCTGGAGCAGCCGCTTGCCGAGACGGGCTGTATTTCCTGCGGCCAGTGCGTGAGCGTATGCCCGACCGGAGCTCTGCAGGAAAGACTGCCGCTGGAGAAATCCGTGCCGCTGGATACCGACTCTACGGATACCATCTGCTCTTACTGCTCCGTTGGATGCTCCATCCATCTGGAGACCTACGGCGACATGCTTGTGAAGGCGCTCCCGGACAAGGCAGGCGCTGTGAACAAGGGACTTCTCTGCGGACGCGGCAAATTCGGTTTTGACTGCTCCGTGACGAAAGGAAAGATTCTTGCCCCGATGGCGAAGAAGAACGGTGAACTGACCGAGGTGGATTACCACGAAGCATTTGTTCTGACAGCCAAGAAGGCGGAATCGCTTGCAGCGAAGTACGGCAAGGATGCTGTCGCAGTTTCCATTTCCGACAGATATACGAATGAAGAAGCTTATGTAATGAAGAAGCTGGCTGACGCGATCGGCGCGAAGACGCTCTGCTTCAATAACAGAGAGAACGGTCTGGAGAAAGTGCTGGGTGTCAACGCTTCTCCGAACACCATCGATGAACTGCTCTCCGCGGAAGTGATTCTGTGCGCGGGATTCATCGCGAAAGAGAATCAGGTCATCCGCCTGAAACTGAAACAGGCCGCGGCGAACGGCGCGAAAGTGATTCTGGTAAATCCGGAAGGATACGAGCAGGATCATATGAGCTTTGTATACAAGACCATCTCCACAGGCAATGACCTGGGCTTCTTAAAAGGCGTTGCCAAGGCGCTGCTCGATATGGGCAAGGGCGCAGGCATGGCAGGATACGATGAATTTAAGGCATCTGTAGATGGAGCGGCAGTCTGCGATGAGGTGAAGGCAGTCGCACAGCTCTATGCGGACGCGAAGAAAGCCATGATCGTGTTCCAGCAGAATGTGGTTTCTGTGGAAGCCGCTGCACTGCTTGCTGATATCGCGGTTGTCTCCGGCCATATCGGAAAAGCCCGCGACGGTATCCTGGAGCTGAAGGCGAAGAACAACAGCCAGGGTCTGATCGATCTCGGCGTGACCGCGGGCGCAGAAGCTCTGGAAGGCGTGAAAGCGCTTCTGGTATTTGGAGAGGATCCGGATCCGGCCTGTCTGAAGGATCTTGAATTCCTGATGGTCTGCGATACCCATATGACAGCAGCGGCCAAAGCCGCGGATGTGGTGATTCCGGGTACAGGATTTGCTTCCACCAGCGGCACATACACCAACACCGAGCGCAGAGTGCAGGTGGTTAACCAGGCGATTGAGGAAGATGTGGCATTTACCAACTGGGAAGTTGCCGCAGAACTGGCTCACGTTTATGAAGTGGAAATGCCGTTCGATGATGAGAAGGACATCTCCGATGAAATGAACGTGAAGCTTCCGGCATACCGCTGCGCGAAAGCGGGCGAGATATCCGGCGGCGTGCTTGCCTGCAAGGGAGCAAAGCTTGCGGCGGTGGCTGACGCGGCTCTGATCGCGCCTCTGAAATGCACAGACCAGCTCATGAACATGATTGATGGAAGGCTGCCGAAATCCGTTTAAATACAGAAAAGAAAAACGTAAAGCGATATAAATCCATCTGAGAAAATCCCCTGTGTGGAAGAAATTCCATGCAGGGGATCTTTGATTATGCACAGGCCCGGGAAGGGAAACTTGCTGCTGGCGCAGCACCCGGGCCGCACGGCGAGCAGGAGGAAAAGCCGCCTCCTGCTCGATCACAGGCCCAGGCAGGGAAACTTGCTGCTGGCGCAGCATGCGGGCAGGAGGGAAAAGGCGTGTCCTACTTGATCGTGTAAGGAAGAATGTGAAAAAAGGATAAAAAAAACTTAAGAAAACGTAAAATATTGTATATTTCGTTGAAAAGGCGCCCAAAGTATGGTAAAATAATAACGAATTTAATACCTGCAGATACATGATAAGATGAGAACAGATCGCGGGCATTATCTGTGGGAGAGTACAGGGAAAGGAAAAAGCATGAATATTTTGTTTTATCTGGCGCCGAAAAGTGAAGTGGCATATCTTTATGACGATTATACCATGCGGCAGGCAATTGAAAAGATGGAGTATCACAAGTACAGCGCCGTTCCTGTGATCAGCAGAGACGGACATTATTTCGGAACGCTGACAGAAGGAGATATCCTGTGGGAGCTGAAGCGCAGAGAGATCGTGGATCTGCACGAAATTGAGAATATCACCGTGAGGCAGATGCAGCGCAAACGTGACAACCAGCCGGTCAACATAAACTGCAGGATTGAAGATCTTGTGATGACGTCGATGAATCAGAATTTTGTTCCTGTCGTGGACGATAATGGGATTTTCATTGGTATTGTGACACGAAAAAGCATTATCGGATATTGTTACGGAAAATATAAAGAGATGTGCCAGGAGCAGAGGCAGTAACCGGTCAGGCTGCGGGATTCCCCCGCAGCCTTTTCCACGTGCAGGCCTGCATGTGGAAATCAGCTGCTGGCGCAGCATGCGGGCCGCACGGCGAGCAGGAGGAAAAATGCCTCCTGCTCGATCAGCGCACCGACAGCTGAGAAAGCCTGTTTTTTTGTCTTGAAATTGTAATATTTCTATGATAAAATATTAAAATAAATTTAATAATTCAAAAGAAACGGGGAGATTCTTTATGACAAAAATGTTACGCTGTGGGGTATGTGTCATTTTGCTGCTGTTTTTGCTGACTGGCCGGTCCGCCCCGGTTTTCGCATCCGAACCGGAAAGTGAGCAGACTCAGACCGAACCGGCGCAGTCCGGACAAGTGACGGTTCCCCAGGAGGGAGAATCCGGATGGTATCAGCAGGGAGGGTATCGGTTTTATTATGATAAAAAAGGGAAGCTGGTTACCGGATGGATGAAGATTGCGAACAGCTGGTATTATTTTATGAGGACGGATCAGGAAGCCGAGCCTGTGGGGAGCATGGCAACCGGTCTTACGACGATCAGAGGCAGCCGTTTTTATTTTCGGTCCGACGGGACAATGGTGACCGGCTGGAATAAAAAAAGCAGCGGAAAATTTCGGTATTTTGAAGAATCCGGGATGGCAGGGGTTCTCGGGCGTCTCTGTACCGGAATGAAAACCATAGGGAAAAATACCTATATACTCAATTCAAACGGCGTTGCCAGAACGGGGTGGATTGATTACGAAGGAGCCAGATATTACGGCCGGACGACAAAAAAAGCGGGAGATTTCGGGTGTCTCTATAAAAGCGGCTGGAAAAAGATCGGAGGATACTATTATTCCTTTACAAACGCGGGGAAACTTAAAACGAACCGGTGGGTCGGCGACAAATTTTATGTGGACGCCGAAGGGAAGCGCCTGACAGACTGCGTGACGCCGGATGGATGGGTTGTTGACGAAAAGGGAAAGCGCACCGTGAAGGCCGACGGCTGGGTCAAGATCGGAGACGTCACCTGTTATTACAAAAATGGAGCGTTTCTGACCGGCTGGAATAAGATCGATGGCAAAAGATACTATTTTGAAGAAAATGGCGCTATGGCGAAAAGTACGACAATCGACGGGATTCAGATCGATGAGAACGGGGCTGCCGATGTAAATGCTTCCGTTCTGATCATCGCGGGGCATGGACAGGGCGACCCGGGCGCGACTTCCACCATGGGGGGTGTCCAGTATACGGAGTGCGACTATACCCGTGAGTTTTCAACTTTGATTTATAATAAACTGAAAACAAAATGCCAGAAAACCCAGGTGGTGATGTATGATCAGAATTATGACTGTTATCAGGTGAACGCCGGGAAAAAATCCGGACCTTCTCCAAATTTTTCTGCTTATGATTATGTGCTTGAGATCCATTTTGACGCCGCGGCCCGGGATTTTACCGGAGACGGAGTTTATAAAGGCGTCAGCATACTGGTCAGCGCCTCGAAAAAGGAGTATTCTCTGGACGCGTCCATCGTCAGAGCGGTCGTCGCAACAGGATTTAAGCAGTACGGAGCGGGAGTGATTGCGCGCAGTGATCTGATGAACATGAATCTGTGCCAGAAGCTGGGTGTTTCTTATGGATTGCTTGAGAGTGCGTTTATTGATGATAAAGACGATATGACTTTCTATAACAGTCACAAAAATGCAATGGCAAATGCCGTGGCATCGACGATTGCCGATTATTTTGAATAACGGTATATTGACAAAAAAACTGTTACTTGGTAGAATGGCATGAAATCAGTATAATTATTAAGAAAGCGGATAAGGAACGCTTTCGTCTGAAAAGACGCGAAAACAGAGCAGGGGTATGATGCATATGAAAAAACGGGTATTATCATTGCTGGTAGACAATACTTCCGGTGTCCTGAGCCGTGTTGCAGGACTGTTCAGCCGCCGCGGATACAACATTGACAGTCTGACTGTCGGTGAAACCGCCGACCCGAGATATTCAAGAATGACGGTCGTCGTATCGGGAGATGAGCTGATTCTGGATCAGATCACAAAACAGCTTGCTAAGCTGATCGATGTCGTGGACATCAAGATTCTGGAAGGGGACAACAGCGTCAGCCGTGAGCTGGTGCTTGTAAAGGTGCGCGTGGACGCACAGGAACGCCAGTCGATCATCACGATCGCAAATGTGTTCCGCGGAAACATTATCGACGTGGGAAGCGATTCCCTGATTATTGAACTTACCGGACAGCAGTCCAAGATCGACGCGTTTATCCAGCTGCTCGAGGGACACGAGATTCTGGAGCTGGCGCGCACCGGCATCACGGGACTTTCAAGAGGGTCGGATGACATACGTTATCTGTAATATTAAAAACTGTTTGATGATGATATAAAAGGACGGTACAATGCTGTGCCGGTACCTTTTATAATAAAAAGAAATGAGGATGAGGAAAAATGGCAGCAAATATCTACTATCAGAAAGACTGCAACCTGTCTCTTCTTGAGGGAAAGACAATCGCAGTAATCGGCTACGGCAGCCAGGGACATGCACATGCGCTGAACGCGAAGGAGTCAGGATGTCACGTAATCATCGGACTCTATGAAGGCAGCAAATCATGGGACAAAGCAGTTGCACAGGGTTTTGAGGTATATACGACGGCGGAAGCCGCAAAGAAAGCGGATATCATCATGATCCTGATCAACGATGAGAAGCAGGCAGCCATGTACAAGAAAGACATCGAGCCGAACCTTGAGGAAGGCAACATGCTGATGTTCGCTCATGGCTTCAATATTCACTTTGGATGCATCGTTCCGCCGCCATACGTTGACGTCACAATGATCGCTCCGAAAGGACCTGGCCACACAGTAAGAAGCGAGTATCAGGCAGGCAAAGGCGTTCCGTGTCTCGTTGCGGTACAGCAGGACGCTACAGGCAAGGCTCTTGATTTAGCTCTCGCTTACGCACTGGCAATCGGCGGCGCACGTGCAGGCGTTCTTGAGACCACTTTCCGTACAGAGACTGAGACAGACCTCTTTGGCGAGCAGGCCGTTCTCTGCGGCGGTGTCTGCGCTCTGATGCAGGCAGGCTTTGAGACTCTGGTTGAGGCAGGCTATGACGCGAGAAACGCTTACTTCGAGTGCATCCATGAGATGAAGCTGATCGTTGACCTGATCTATCAGTCAGGTTTTGCGGGAATGAGATATTCCATCTCCAATACTGCTGAGTACGGTGACTACATCACAGGTCCGAAGATCATCACGGATGAGACAAAGAAGACCATGAAGCAGATTCTGAAGAACATTCAGGATGGTTCCTTTGCAAAGGATTTCCTGCTTGACATGTCATCCGCAGGCGGACAGGTACATTTCAAGGCCATGCGCAAACTGGCAGCGGAGCATCCGTCAGAGATCGTCGGCGAGGAAGTTCGCAAGCTGTACAGCTGGAATGGCGAGGACAAGCTGATCAACAACTAATCTGTTCTCGTATTACGGGTTATCGGGGCTGCCGCAGTAGTGACTGCGGCAGCCCTGTGTGCATAAAATGCAAAATAATTCAGGAGGAACGAAAATGGGAATGACAATGACACAGAAAATCCTGGCGGCCGCGGCAGGTCTTGCGTCTGTGGAGGCGGGACAGCTGATTGAGGCTGATCTGGATCTGGTTCTGGGGAATGATATCACTTCCCCGGTTGCCATCCATGAGATGGATAAATTTAAAGAGGATAAAGTGTTCGACAAGGATAAGATTGCTCTTGTCATGGACCACTTTATTCCGAACAAGGATATTAAATCGGCAGAACACTGCAAATGTGTGCGTGAGTTTGCCTGCAGGCATGAGATCACAAATTATTTTGATGTAGGAGAGATGGGAATCGAGCATGCGCTTGTTCCGGAGAAAGGCCTTGCGGTCGCGGGCGATGTGATCATCGGCGCGGATTCCCACACCTGTACCTACGGCGCGCTCGGCGCATTTTCGACCGGCGTCGGAAGTACAGACATGGCGGCCGGCATGGCTACAGGAAAAGCCTGGTTCAAGGTTCCGTCCGCACTTAAGATCACGCTGACAGGCAAGCCCTCGAAGTGGGTGAGCGGCAAGGACGTGATCCTTCACCTGATCGGAACGATCGGCGTGGACGGCGCACTCTACAAATCCCTGGAGTTCGTCGGGGACGGCGTGGCGAATCTTTCCATGGACGACCGCTTCACAATCGCGAACATGGCGATCGAAGCCGGCGCGAAGAACGGAATCTTCCCGGTGGATGAGAAAGCTGCTGCCTACATGAAAGAACACTCAACAAGAGAATATAAAGTTTATGAGGCAGACGCGGACGCTATATACGATGAGGAATACACGATCGACCTCGCTGCGCTGAAGCCGACAGTCGCGTTCCCACATCTCCCGGAAAACACAAAGACAGTTGACGAGATCAAAGAGGACGTCGTGATCGATCAGGTGGTTATCGGTTCCTGCACGAACGGCCGCATCAGTGATCTGCGCACCGCGGCGGAGATCCTCAAAGGCCGCAAAGTGAAAAAAGGACTCCGCTGCATCGTGATTCCGGCCACACAGGCTGTCTATCTGCAGGCAATGGACGAAGGACTTCTGAGAACGTTCATAGAGGCCGGCGCAGTTGTAAGCACGCCGACCTGCGGACCGTGTCTCGGCGGCTACATGGGAATTCTCGCGGACAAAGAGCGCTGCGTATCGACGACCAACCGTAATTTTGTCGGACGTATGGGGCATGTCGGCTCCGAAGTATATCTGGCGAGCCCGGCAGTGGCTGCCGCGAGCGCTGTGACAGGAAAGATTTCAGCTCCGGATGAGCTTGGATTATAGGAGGGTGCGGCATATGAAAGCGAATGGAACAGTTTTTAAATATGGCAGCAATGTGGACACCGACGTGATCATTCCGGCACGCTATCTGAATTCCTCGGATCCGGCGGAGCTGGCTCAGCACTGCATGGAGGATATCGACAAAGAATTTATCCACAAAGTGAAAAAAGGCGACATCATCGTCGCGGACAAGAATTTTGGATGCGGCTCTTCGCGCGAGCACGCGCCGATCGCGATCAAGGCGGCCGGTGTGAGCTGCGTGATCGCGGAGACGTTCGCGAGAATTTTTTACCGGAACGCGATCAACATCGGACTTCCGATCATTGAATGTCCGGAGGCTTCCCGCGGAATTGAGAACGGCGATCAGGTGGAAGTTGACTTTGACAGCGGCATGATCTACAACCGCACAAAAGGAACGGAATTTAAAGGACAGGCATTCCCGGAATTCATGCAGAAAATTATTGCGGCGGAAGGTCTTGTGAATTATGTGAATTCAACAAGATACAAATAATATCTGCATTGCTGAAATATAAATAATATTAGTAAAATACAAACCGTGCTTGACAAAGCGGCAAGTACAGGCTTATAATTATTCACAACAGAGAGCAAAAGCATGTTTGGCGCAGGCGCCTGGGTGAAAAGGTGATCTGCGCCATTTTTTTACGCGAACAGTGAGTCGTCACATGCGTGCATGTGTCTGACAGATATCGTGCTGACAGCCGGGATACGCGCGGCATGTTTCAGCTCGTTTACGCGAAGGCAAAGTGAGGACTGTATGGAAAATAAGAACAGTGGAGAGATTCTTCTGGAGATAAAGGATCTGTCGATTTCTTTTTTTAACAAAAGCGGTGAAGTGCAGGCGGTCCGGAATGTCAGCTATACGCTGAACCGCGGAGAGGTGCTAGGCATTGTAGGGGAATCCGGAAGCGGCAAATCCGTTTCAAGTCACGGGATTCTCCTTCTGACTCCGGCAAGCGGAAAGGTAAAGAGCGGAGAGATCCTGTTTAAGGGAAAGGATATCCTGAAGATGTCGAAGCAGGAGCTTATGGATCTCCGCGGGAACAGAATCGCGATGATTTTTCAGGATCCGATGACATCGCTTGATCCGCTTTTTACGGTCGGCTATCAGCTGAACGAAGCGCTGAAGAAGCACACAAAGCTTGATAAAAAGCAGAGAGAGAAGCGTATGGTCGAACTGCTTGAGATGGTGGGGATCAATCAGCCGGAGCGCCGTATAAAGCAGTATCCGTATGAGTTTTCCGGCGGTATGCGCCAGCGTGTCATGATTGCAATGGCACTTTCCTGCGATCCGGAACTTTTGATCGCGGATGAGCCGACGACGGCGCTGGATGTGACGATTCAGGCGCAGATCATTGATCTCCTGAAGGAATTAAAAGAAAAACTTGGCATGGCGATTATATTTATCACGCATGATCTCGGCGTTGTATCCGACATCTGCGACAAAATCATTGTCATGTACGCGGGCAGGATTGTGGAGGAAGGCCGAAGCCGCCAGATTTTTTATGAGCGGCGTCATCCGTACACGGAAGGACTCCTTGCCTCAGTGCCTGATATCGACAGTGATGTCAATGAGAAGCTTCGGCCAATTCGTGGAAATCCTCCTGATATGAGCTGCCTGAAACCGGGCTGTGCGTTTGCGCCGCGATGTGAATATGCGATGAGCATCTGTGTGCGGGAAGAGCCTCCGCAGATTGAGATTGATGATACACACTGCGCGGCGTGCTGGAAGCTGGTCAGAGACGCGCTTGCAGAAGGAAGTGTCTGAATCGCTGCAGTTCACACCTCTGCTGAATTCGAGGTGATTTCCGGGCATATTGCATGGAAATCCTGAGGTCTGAGGCGCGAAATGCTGCGAAAATTCCATAGGAAATCTGTTCGGAAAGCAGAAGAATATTTCCGCTCATGGACCGGGGTCGGCCGGAAAACAGGCGGAAGCGGACATTGATCCGCATGGTTCCGCCAGGAAAATCGTGAATGAATAAGGAATGAAGGGATTACCGTATGGCTAATACAGTAGTACAGGATCAGCAGACAGCCGAAAAGAGCGAAGTTCTGCTGGAGGTCAGAAATCTGAAAAAATATTTTCAGGTGCGCACCGGGTTTGTAAAAAAGACGGATCTGAAAGCGGTGGACGATGTCAGTTTTTTTATACGGCGCGGAGAGACGCTCGGCATTGTGGGCGAGAGCGGCTGCGGAAAGACGACGCTTGGCAGGACGATTCTGCGTCTTGAAGAGCCAACGGCCGGCGATATCCTCTATGAGGGCCAGTCGATTCTCGGCAAGGATATGAAGGAATACAGAAAAAAAATGCAGATCGTGTTCCAGGATCCCTATGCCTCGCTTGATCCGAGAAAGACGGTGGGCGATATCATCGGTGAGGCGATGGATATCCAGAAGCTTTATTCCGACAAGGCGGAACGCCGGGACAGGATTCTGGAACTGATGCGTCTTGTCGGACTGAATACGGAATTTTACAATCGCTTTCCGCATGAGTTTTCGGGAGGGCAGCGCCAGAGAATCGGCATCGCGCGGGCGCTTGCGGTCAAACCCGGATTTATCGTCTGCGATGAGCCTGTTTCAGCGCTGGATGTGTCGATTCAGGCGCAGATCATCAACATGCTGGAAGAACTGCAGGAGACGCAGAAGCTTACTTACCTGTTTATTGCCCACGATCTCGCGATCGTGAAGCATATCAGCACGAGAATCGGCGTCATGTATCTGGGACATATGGTGGAGCTGACGGACAGCGCCGAATTGTATTCCAATCCGCTCCATCCCTACACGCAGATGTTGCTGTCGGCGATTCCGATCGCAAATCCGGACGTGAGCGCCGCGAGAAAACGGATTCGTCTGGAAGGGGAGATCCCAAGTCCGCTTGCACCTCCGTCAGGCTGCCCGTTCCGCACACGCTGTCCAAAAGCAGTTCCTGGCTGCGCCGGCAGAGTGCCGCCGCTCCGGGAAATCAGGGACGGACATTATGCGGCCTGTCATAATTTGTAAAGGAGGTCAGTATGCAGCTTTCAAGATATATTGTCAAACGAATACTTCTGGCCATTGTCAGTATTTTCGCGATTGTCACGATCACCTTTTTCCTGATGAACCTGATGCCGGGAGATCCGTTCATGTCGGAAAAGGCGACTGAGGAATCGCGTCAGAAGCTGATTGAAAAATATGGCCTTGACCAGCCGATCTACATACAGTATGAGAAATATCTGAAAAATCTTGTGAAAGGTGATATGGGCACGAGCTATGTGCTTCAGAAAGGCCGCGAGGTGCGGACGATTATCTTTGAATCGTTTTCCGTTTCCATGAAGCTTGGCATCCGCGCGCTGATTCTCGCGGTGATCGCCGGGATTACGCTGGGATGTATTGCCGGTCTGACGAAAGACAGACTGCCCGATGGTCTGGTGAGGATCTTCTCATCCATCGGAATATCCATGCCCAGCTATGTCGTGGCAGCGATTCTGATGATCGTTCTTGCGGTTTCATTGAACATCCTGCCGCTCAACTACAACAAACCGGGCGGATGGATCATGCCGATGCTCACGCTCGCGACGTATCCGACCTGCTACCTGACGAGGCTTACGCGCGCGAGCATCCTGGAGGTCATGAACCAGGACTACTTGAGGACCGAGAGAGCAAAGGGGATGTCCGAGTTCGTCGTGGTGTTCGTTCATGCGCTCAAAAACTCCCTGATTCCCGTTATCACATATCTTGGACCGCTGACGGCTTCGATTCTGACCGGCGGTTTTGTCGCGGAGAGCGTGTTCAGCGTCCCCGGGCTCGGCAGATATTTCGTAAGTTCCATCAGCGGCAGGGATTACACGATGATCATGGGAATCACAATCTTCTATTCGACCCTGATCGTGATCATGAATCTGGTCTGCGACATCCTGTACAAGATTGTGGATCCCAGAATTAGTTTTGAATAAGGATGATGGTTATGAAAATAAGTGCATTATCTATGCAGAATAAGATCTCACCGGATGATTTTACGCCGCTCGGCAGTGACTTTTTCGGGGAAGAGTCGCTGAATACAGAGGAAGTGGGGTACTGGAAGGCAAGCTGGCAGCGGCTGAAGGCCAATAAGATTGCGATGTTTGCCCTGGTGATCATCGTGGTTCTGATGTTCTTTGCCTTCATTGGCCCGATGCTCTCGCCGTATACCTATGACCAGCAGGTCCGGGGCGACGAGGGAATGTGGCCCTGCCTGAAGCATCCGTTCGGGACGGACCGCATCGGCCGTGATCTGCTTGTGCGCTGTATGATCGGCACAAGGATTTCCATGCTGGTCGGCATCGTGTCCGCGGTGATCGTTATGATCGTGGGCAGTATTTACGGTTCCATCTCCGGCCTGATCGGCGGCAAGGTCGATATCGCGATGATGCGTCTCGTGGATATCGTCTATTCCATCCCGGAGATTCTGCTGATCGTCGTGATCAAGATGATCATCAGTGAACCGCTGGACACGCTGATCAATACGGTGCCCGCATTCTACGGGCTGCGCCGGATCGGTTCCGGCCTGATCGCGATCTTTCTCGTGTACGGCTGTCTGTACTGGGTCGGCATGGCGCGTATCGTGCGCGGGCAGATCCTGCAGCTGAAAAACCTGGAATATGTGACAGCGGCGAATGCGCTCGGCTGTTCGAGAGGCAGGATGATCCGCGAACACCTTCTTCCGAACTGCATCGGGCAGCTGATCGCGACCGTTATGCTGCAGATTCCGTCGGCGATCTTCACGGAAGCGTTTCTAAGCTACATAGGAATCGGTGTGGCCGCGCCGATGGCGAGCCTTGGTTCTCTGACTTCCGAGGCGCTCAACGGGATCAATTCCAACCCTTACCGTGTCGTATTTCCCGCGATTTTGATCAGTCTGATCATTCTGTCGTTCAACCTGTTCGGAGACGGACTGCGCGACGCGCTTGATCCGAAAATGAAAAAATAACGTATGACCGTGTATATCTCTCCGGCGCGCGGGAGGGACAATGCTTTGAACCGCGTGCTGGAGTGTATATAAAGATGCTGGGGTCAAAAGGAATTTTGTCCCCATGATGCCACGGATTTCTCCGCACTTCGTGCTCACGAAATCTCCGTTTCACTCCGGTCGGTGCTGAGCGAACGTCCACTGGACGTTCAGCACCCTGAAACACCTCAAATCCGCACATTTTTCCATGAAAAATGGCTCCTTTTCGGTGTTTTTGGGGTCTCAGTGTCATGCTTTTCCATGTGAACATGGAACGCATGACCTTTCAACCCTGGCATCATATAAATTTTTTAAGGAGGTTTACTATGAAAAAACGTAACAAACTGGTTGCCGCAGTTCTGGCGCTTGCCATGATTGTGTCTTCTCTTCCGGTTATGGGTGTTTTTGCGGAAGAGGGAGGAAAATTTGAGATCTCCGTTACCGGCGGCGGCGAGGACAGCATGGTGCTCGATACTTCCGAGTGCGGCGCGCTCAACGGTCTTTCCGCGTGCCGTCATCTGTTCGAAGGTCTGTACAAGCTGGATGCCAACGGTGAGGTGGTACTCGGTCAGGCTGCCTCCGTGGAGACAAGCGAGGACGGTCTTGACTGGACTTTCACGCTGAGGGATGACATCACATGGTCCGACGGCCAGCCTGTCACGGCGCAGGATTTCATTTTCGGATTCAACGCCCTGAAAGAGGCGGCTCAGAGCTATGAGGCGCTTCTGTCCGATCTGACAAACCCGGACAACCCGTACGAGGCTCCGGATGACAAGACCGTCGTGATCCATCTGGCTTCCCCGACGGCGTTCCTTCCGTCCGTGCTTGCGTTCCCGCCGACTTACCCGATCCGGGAAGATTTCTATGGCGATGGAGAGACCTATGCGACGGATCCGGACAAGGCAGTCTACAACGGACCGTATGAGCTGACTGACTGGCAGCATCAGTCCGTGATGACAATGGAGCTTCGCGATGATTACTATGACGCCGCGAACATCCAGGTTGAGAAGATCAACTGGTATCTCGTCACGGAAGAGCGTTCCGCTCTTGCAAGTTTTGAGAACGGCGAGTATGTTTATTCTGATCTGATCCCGGATGAGGAAGTTGAACGTATGGACGGCAATGGCCTTCATTACGTGCCGGGCAACAACAACTACTGTATCATGTTCAACCTGAATCAGGATCCGGAAAAGGGCGGCACGGGCGCAGAGGCTCTTCAGGATGTCAATGTCCGCAAGGCTCTTGCTCTTGCGATCGACCGTCAGCGTATCATGGATATCCGTGCCATGAACGACGAGCCGGGCATCACATACGCGAGCAGCGGCTATACAAATGAGGAAGGCGTAGACTTCACAGAGTACGCAGATCCGTGGCTCGATATAGATAACTACGAGGGCAACTGCGAGGAGGCGAAGCAGCTTCTTGCCGACGCAGGTTATCCGGACGGACAGGGCTTCCCGGTTCTGAAATACATCGTCAACAATGCAAGCCGCAAGGAAGTTGCCGAGATGGTTGCAAGCGACTGGAAGAACGTGCTTGGAATTGACGCGACAGTTGAGACGTCCGAGAACTTCTTCACCGACAGAGATGAAGGAAATTATGATGTTTCCTACTTCGGATGGTTCATGGACTATGAGGATCTCTCCAACATGTACAGTTCCATGCTCAATTCCGACGCGTTCTGGGAAAGCGAGGAATTTACGACAGCCTACAACGCGGCGATCTCCACCTCCGATCAGGCAGAGCAGTGGGAACACTACAAAGAGTGTGAGGCGGTCCTCGCGAAGGATCTTCCGGTATCCGTACTCCTTCACTCGATGAACAAATATCTGTTCCACGATGACATGTATGACGGACTGGTTTACAACTGCAGTATGTTTGTATTCACCTATCTGACACAGAAATAAAACGGAAACACATGGAAAATTAGCAAAATGAGATACCGCGGCAGTCAGGAACACCTTTGGTGACCGCTCCTGAAAGATCCTTCCCGAAGGATTCCTGATCTGGCGCGGCTTTTCTGTGGGTTTTCTTTCATGGGGATGCCCTGACGGCGGGGCACGGGTGAAAAAGGCGGTAGTTCTGATATTTGCCGCCTTTTTGCAGTATATTGGGAGGACGTATGAAAATAGAAAAGATTTCTCTGGGGTATATTAATATACCTCTTGTAACCCCGTTCAAGACAGCGCTTCGGACGGTGAACAGTGTGAATGACCTGATCGTGAAGATTGAGACGGAGGATGGAACTGTCGGTTATGGCGAGGCGCCGCCGACGGCCGTGATTACGGGTGATACAAAAGAGTCGATTGAAGCGGCGATCCGCGGTTATATTGCCCCCTCCATTCGCGGGATGGATCTGGACGAGCTGGATGCGGTCATGGAGAAGATGGAGACGTGTATCGCAAAAAATACTTCCGCAAAAGCTGCCGTTGATATCGCGCTCTACGATCTGTACGCAAAGCGAAAGGGTATGCCGCTGTTTCGGCTGCTTGCAGAGAAAGATCCGGGCCAGGCCAGGACACGTCTGGAAACCGATCTGACGATCAGTGTCAATGATACCGAAGAGATGGTGCGCGACAGTCTTCGCGCAGTCGGACAGGGATTTCGCATTCTCAAGGTAAAAGTCGGAAAAGGCGGGAGCAGGGATGTGGAGCGGATCCGCGAAATCCGCAGGGCGGTCGGCCCCGAAATCGTGATCCGCGTGGACGCCAATCAGGGATGGACAAAAGAGGAAGCTGTGCGTACAATCCGGGCGATGGAAGATGAAAATCTGGGGATTGAGCTTGTGGAACAGCCTGTGTCCGGCCACGATTTCAAAGGACTGAAGTATGTCACGGAACAGGTAAATACGCCGATTCTTGCGGATGAGGCGGTATTCTCTGTCGAAGATGCGGAGCGCATTATTGAAGAGAGAGCGGCGGATCTGATCAATATCAAGCTGATGAAGACAGGCGGCATTCACAATGCGCAGAAAATCTGTGATCTTGCACAGAAACAGGATGTCCGATGCATGATCGGCTGTATGCTTGAGAGCAAAGTGGCGGTCAGCGCGGGCGCGCATCTGGCGGCGGCACGCAGCTGTGTCACGATGGCCGACCTGGACGGTCCGTCGCTGTGCAGTATTGATCCCTATCAGGGAGGCCCCGTTTATCAGGGACCGGAAATTCTGCTGTCCGAAGAAAGCGGAATCGGAATTGTGAATGTGCCGGTAACATTTGAAGAAATTTCCTGATGTTTCATGTTCCTCAAGAGCGGGTGGAAGAAGGAACTGACGCAGAAGTTGTCCGTTTTGTTTCAGAAAAGGAGCAGTTTTGTCTGCTCATCTCACAGGGAGGATGAAAAATATGCTCAGACAGCTGGCAGTTATAACTTCCCGGCACTGTTATCTACGCGAAGCGCCGGGGGAAAATAAAGATCAGAACAGCAGCGAAATTACGGATGAAATTTTTTCCGGATGGGCAGTCCGTATTTTTCCGGAGTCGGCTGCGGACGGATGGGTCAAAGCGGAAACGCATTACGGCTACAGCGGTTATATTCCCGAAAGCTGTGTGCGTGTGATCAGCCGGGAGGAACTGCTCCGTCGTCAGGACAGGAGAAAGTTTTGGGCAGTCAAAGTGAAGGAAGCCGATCTTTTATCAGAACCCAGGGTACAGGGGCTCCCCCTGGAACTGCTGGAAAAGAATGCGTTTGTGGAGCTTCTGGATGACAGGGAAAATATTCCGGAGGACCATGGGGAAGAAAGGCAGTGCAGCAGCGGAGAAGGCCGAGAAGAGGAACAGGGAAACCAGAGAGATGCGGAAGAAAATGCAAACAGAAAAAAGGAAGATGGGTGGAAACGGGTCAGGACGGCAGCCGGAAAAGAGGGGTATGTGCATGCGGTTTATCTGAGAGAACGCCGGGATGACGACGCCTATCTGCTTGCGGATGAGGCGGAGCGGGAAAATTATTTTCAGAAATTCAGAAAGATACCGGATGCACAGGAGGAAGCGTTTCGGGAGGGACTTGTACAGAGCGCGAAGTCCTATCTCGGAACACAGTACCGCTGGGGAGGGAAGTCTTCACAGGGACTGGACTGTTCAGGTCTGGTATTTATGTGTTATATGGAAAACGGTGTGCTGATCTACCGCGATGCCGGGACTCCTGACGATTATGCGGTGCAAAGAATTTCAGCGGACAATCTGAAAAAGGGCGATCTGATCTTTTTCCCGGGACATGTCGCGATGTATCTGGGAGAGGGCCGCTATATTCATTCAACCGCGTTTGCCGCGACGCCCTGCGTCACGATCAACAGCCTGAATCCGGAAGATGCTGATTACAGAGAAGACCTTGCGGGTAAAATAACCGGATATGGAAGTATTTTTCAGAATACGATTGCCTGCCAGGACAGACATAGACTGGAATCATATCTCTGTCATCTGAAGGACAGACTGGAAGTGCTTCCCGGAACGATCAGCTTTGTGTACAGGAATCTCTTATCAGGGGAGCAGTACAGTTACCGCGGAGATGAACCGCAGATGGCTGCAAGCATTATTAAACTGTTTCTGATGGCGGCTGCATTTCAGGCCATCTCTGACGGCCGGATCCGCAAAGAAGACAAACGATTTGTCAGGCGGACGGACTGCGTCCCGTCCTGCGGCGTACTTACCTACCTTTCCGGAGAAAGAGAGGTTTCTGTCAGAGATTTAATTGAGCTGATGGTCATTGTGAGCGATAATACCGCGGCCAATCTTCTGTTCGATCTTCTGGGCGGCGAATATCTGGATTTCTTTATCCGAGAAAAACTTGGAATGAACAAAACGGTTTTCCGGAGAAAAATGTTTGATTCTTTCCGTGCAGCCAGAGGAATCGAGAATTATGTGACGGCAAAGGACGCGGCGGATTTGCTGGAGCGGATTTACAGGGGACAGCTGGTCAGCCCGGAAGCTTCCGCCGAAATGTATCAGATTCTGACGCATCAGAGGCTGAATGGAAAGATTCCGTTTCGGCTTCATACACTGAATCCGGCTCCTGTCATTGCGCACAAGACGGGCGAGGATGCGGGCATCACTCATGATGTGGCAATTATAAACGGGAAAGAACCGTTTATTCTCTGTTTTCTGGGAAGCGGGACAAACGTCCCGGAATTTGAACGTCTGATGGCGGACGTTTCCTGCGAGATCTATCATCTGATCTGAACTGATGTTTTTCTCACGGTACTCATATCCGGGTCTGTTTAATATAATGATAGAGAACAATGGGAGTCTGGTTGATACGATCCTGTCAGGTGACCGGAAAGGACCAGGTAAATTGTGAGAGAAAAGAACAGAAAGAGAGTCCGGAAGATCCTGCTGTTTATATCCCTGATTTTACTTTTTATCGGAATGACGGCAATGTCATTTATCCTGCTTCATCGCTATGCAGAATATGGAAAAGAAGCATCTGTGAACATGGCAGAGCCGGAGGATGAAGGAGACGGCAAAAAGCGGGAAACAGCTCCTGCAAAGACATCTGACAAGAAGGAAAAAGAAGAAACAACAGACATTTTTCTGAAAAAACTGGATCCGGGCAAGACCATCCGCGTACAGATTCTCGGAGATGAGTATCGGACAGAGTATCATGAAACGCTGACGGTGACGGCAAAATCCGGGATAATCGTCAGCAGTGGAAAAAAACGTCAGATAATTCCGTCGGGAGAAATTTTTCATATTTTTCATGCGGAAAAAATGACGGATGAGACAGATGAAAACAGCTTGGAGGCAGTCTGTCTTGCCGCGGACCAGATGGTTTCCCTTGAAACGGCAGACAAAGAACAGCCGCTGATTCTGCCAGAACTGATCCGGGGCCAGAAAAATCCTTCTTATGAAGGAAAAATTGAGGTTTACGGGACGGAGGAAGGACTGCTGGTGATAAATGAAGTCGACCTGGAAACGTATCTGCAAAGTGTCGTAAGCAGTGAAATGCCAAGTTCCTATCCCATGCAGGCTCTGTGCGCACAGGCTGTGTGCGCGAGAACCTATGCGGTTAACTGCATGAATCAGTCAGAAGAAAAGAAAAAAACGGCAGATCTGGATGACAGCGTTTCGTATCAGGTATATAATAATTATCCGGGGGATGAGTTGTCTGCGCAGGCCGTCAGTATGACGGAAGGTCTGGTCATGGACTGCAGCGACGTATACTATTACTCTACGTCTTGCCTGACGAAAGGAAGAACCGATCTTGCCAGAGAAAAAAATTTCCGAAAGTTTCTGGATATTCCGCCGGAAAAAGGGGCCGAGTACGGGTCTCCGTGGGTACGCTGGTCCGTTGAGCTGCCGAAGGAACAGATTCTGAATGAACTGAGAGAACTTTACGGCTGCAGATGGGAAAGACTTTCGTATGTGAAAGTACAGGAGAGAACTCCTGAAGGTCAGGTGCAGAGCCTTTCCTTTTCGGACGGAGAAGAAGAAATCGTGGTGAATGGAGAATATCAGATTCGCTGTGTGCTCAGTTGTGCCCGGACCGGGATTCAGCTGATGGACGGTTCCACAGCAGAAAATCTGCAGCTTCTGCCTAGCGCTTATTTCTATATCCGGAAAAATGAGAAAAAACTGGAATCTTCCGGTGAGCCGCAGACGGCCGCGAGCGAGGAAGAAAAAAGCGGAGCGCAGACTAGCGAGGATGTTCCGGACAGTTCGGACACCATTTTTATCTGTGGAGGCGGTTACGGCCATGGAGTCGGTATGAGTCAGAATGGCGCGGCGGCCATGGCCCGGGAAGGCGCCGGTTATGAAGAAATTCTGAAATATTATTATTAAGGATTAAGGTATGGATACGATCGCAAAAATTGCACAGTGGGTACAGAATTTTACCTTAAAAATGGGCAGGGACGATGTACGCGCCCATGCCGCGGCAACTTCTTTTTTTATGATACTGAGCTTCCTTCCATTTCTGATGCTTCTGCTGACGGTGGTTCAGTTTACTCCTCTGACGCAGGAGCTCGTGCTGGAGGTAATTGAGACAGTGACGCCTTTTGAAATTTCAGAGACAATCCGTGAACTGGTGGGAAGCCTGTTTAATCATTCCTATGCGCTTTTGTCATGGACCGCCGCCGCATCCATCTGGACTTCAAGCAAAGCGGTCGTCGGAATGACCGACGGACTGAATTCTGTAAACCAGCTGGAAGAGACCAGAAATTTCTTTGTCGTGCGTATCTGGGCTGTTTTTTATACGGCCATTATGCTGGTCGTCATGATCATCTCCATTGGCATCCTTGTTTTCGGGTACAGGATTCAGGAATACCTGCGCAGTATCGTGCCGCTGATTGACAGGCACGCGAAAGGGACGCTTGCCCTGCAGATGATCCTGTCACTTGCGATACTTACGCTTTTATTCGAGCTTCTTTATGTGTTTCTTCCGGGCAAACGGGAGCATTTTCTCAGTCAGCTGCCGGGGGCAGTCTTTACCGCCATATCATGGGCCGTTTTTTCGTATGTATTTTCCATTTATCTGGAATATGCAGGCAATATGACTGCAGTGTACGGCGGGCTTACGACGCTGATCGTAGTCATGCTGTGGCTGTATTTCTGTATGTACCTGTTTTTTACAGGCGCGGAAATCAATCAGTATATCGCGCACCCGGAAACGTTTATGGCTTAAAATTTTTCACTCATTATATTAATATGGAGGGATAATGATATCGGACATTTATTTCATGCCGCTTGGCGGCGGGCAGAGAGTAGGCGCAAGCTGCTATTTTCTGCGTATTGAAAACAGGAACATGATACTGGATGCCGGAACCGGCAAAAAAAACGGTCTGGAATTTGGGCCGGATTTTCATTCCCTGCTTACCAGTCCTTTTGTTCAGTCTATGAATCAGATCGGTCAGATTTATATTTCCCATGCGCATATGGATCATGTGGGGTATCTGACTAAACTGATGGGAAGCGCAAGGCATGCAGCTGTTTACATGACGGAAATTACAAGAATGCTGACAGAGTATCAGCTGTACGACAGAATCTATTTTGACGGAACTTCCGGGAATGAGGAATCGCGCCTGGCAGTAGGAAATTTGCTGGAACGTATAGCCGGTGTCAGCTATATGCAGACGATCGATTTTGGAGCATACAAAGCGACGTTTCTTCCGGCCGGCCATATTCCAGGCGCCATGATGATACTGTTTGACACAGGGAAGCGAAAAATACTGTACACGGGGGATTACTCTCTGGAGCCTACCCTGCTGACCGGCGGATGCAAGGTGCCGGACAATCTGAAAATCGATACGGTGATTCTGTGCGGTCTGCACGCGAAACATCCGGATTATGTCAGAAAAACCAGTTCTTTATTTAAAACAGTGAATTATGTACTGAAAACCGCGAAAAAAACAAATCGGTCAATTGCCTGTTACGTTCCACAATTAAGCAAAGGAATTGAATTTTTGAAAGCCTTGAATAAACAGAATTATGATGGGATTCCGGTCTACATAGATGAATCGCTGATGAAAGTAGTCAGGAAAATGGAGCAGCTGTCGGTTCCGATCATGAATCCGTACAATAAGGTGGCCGAAAACAGTATTCCCGAAAAGCTTCATATTCTGGTGACTTCAGACCCAGGGAAAAGATTTTCGGGAATGTACAGGGACATACTGGTGAATTTTTCACTGCATGAAGATTTTTCCGATATGAAAAAATTCCTGAAAGCGGTGAATCCGCGGCAGGCGGTTCTGGTACACTGCGGGAAGGAATATTCCGTTTTTGACAGGACGATCGAGCAGGAAATGATGGCCGACGGAGACTGCAGGACACAGTTTATTTTTGCAGAAGAAAAGGAAATTTATAAATTATAACAGAATAAAAGCGGGGAAAGCAGAATGATAAACATTAACAATGAAAAAATCAGAGAAATTATCCAGAATATCCACGAATCCATGCTCAGGAACGTAAAACGCGGCGGGCAGGTCAAAGAGGAATTTGTGATGGAAAACCGGATTTTTGCTTTCATATGTCATGAGTATGATCTGGGCCCTACAAAGTGCGCCGTAGAGATGAACTGGAAGTATGGATATGACCTGAACGCGGATGATGTGATTCGGGTTTTCCGCAACCAGAGGATGGCAAATCCGGGCGAGCGAAAGGAATTGTTCCAGTGGGCGGAGAAGGTGGCGGACTGCTTTGCGGGCGCGATTGCGGGCAGAAGGGAATCGTATGACAAATTCGAAAAAATAAGAAAGACGGCCGCGACGAAGAGCGGAAAATGGCATAAGTCCCAGGAGAGGCTCGCGGCAATCATGATCTATGAGCGATATCCTGAAATCGACCTGTTTGACGATACCGAAAATCTGCATCTGCTGGGGAACATACTCGCAAAATATTTCTTTTTTGATATGTCCGACGCCGTCAGTGAGGCTTACGGCTTCCCGCAGTACAAAGACAAAAAGGCTCAGCCCGCAGGCAAACCGGAAAACAAAATCTCCTATGAACAGGCTGTAAAAAGAATCGAACAGCTTGAAAACAACCTGGAGAGAACCAACACGCTGCTCCAGGATCTGCAGGACGAGTTCGAGGAACAGCTCGAGGCGAATAAAGTAAAGGAGCTGGCAGACTTTTTTGCCAGGCTTAATTCAGAAAAATATGGATGTATCCTTGATGAGCTTCTGGTACTGAGAAAGGGCATTGACATGCTCAGGAAAAATAATTATGAGCTTCCTATAGAGATCAACGGGCTTCTGGTCATGGTCAGAAAACTGATCCAGTTTGTCCGTGACAGTCATATTGATCCCATTATGAAAATAGATTCGATCAAGGTAGTAACGGCATCTGATGTCGAATTCTGCAATTATGAGGGAACTCCCTTTGCTTCAGAGGACGAAAAGAAAAAGGTGAAAGTAATTTCTCCGGGCTGGATCTACAAGGACAAGGAGCTGCAGATATCAAGACCTAAAGTAAAGGAGGAATATTGATGCAAAAAATTTCAGGTGACGAACAGCATAATGATCTTTGTGTGGGGATTGATCTCGGAACCACGAACTCCGTTCTGGCGACGATCAATGAAAAACCAAACGGAGACATTGTAAGCAAGGTCGTGGAGATTTCCAGGGGCGTGGACATCTATAACGCGGTCTCCGGCGAGGCAAAGCTGACGATGATGAAAAAGCCGACCCTGCCGTCCTGCGTATATTACAGGCAGGAAAAAAATTACGAGCCTCTGGTCGGGGATTTCGCGAAAATCCAGTATCCGCTGCGGCCGTATCTCGTTGCAAAATCGATCAAGAGCCAGATGGGAAAGCCTCTTGCGGAGGGGCTGTCCCCGGATATTCCGGACAAGACGCCCGCACAGATATCAGCGAGGACTCTGCGGCATATGCTCAGGGAAGCTTCCAGAGTATATCGATGTGAAATTACAGACGCGGTCATCACGGTTCCCGCAAATTTTGACTCGGCAATGTGCAAGGCAACCCGTGACGCGGCGGAGCTTGCCGGTATCCGGGTCAGAAATTCGGACGGAAGCGAACGGCCCGTTCTGCTGTCTGAACCCAATGCAGTTATCTATGATCTGATCAATCAGATTCACAACGGAGAAATATCGGGCCGTATTCTCGACCTGAGTTCCCCGAAGAGAGTGCTGGTATTTGATCTGGGAGGCGGGACTCTGGATATCACCATGCATGAGATAAAAAGAAGGAATGACAACGCAGATGTTCTGAAGGTGGACGAGATCGCAACCAACCGGTATACGCTTCTTGGCGGGGATGACTTTGACGGGAAAATTGCGGAGGCCATGTATGAAAGATATCTGAAGCAGTACGCAAAGTATCCGGATGTCGTGATTGAGCTGCGAAAGAAAAAGAATGTCATCATGCCTCAGCTTATGGTATACGCGGAGCATTTAAAGCTGGATCTGAATGAGCGCTGCGGGGAAGATTACAGTTCCGGCTGGGATGACGACGACGATGAGATTGAGATTCCCACCGGAGGAAATATGGGAGGAATCGGTTATTCCTATGACGATATTTTTTCAAAAGAAGAGATCGAGGAAATCCTGTCGGTATTTATGGCCCGGGAAATCGTGTATGATGATTACAAAAGAATCACGGAGATCAGCAATACCCGAAATATCATCTACCCGATTCTGGACGTGCTCCAGAAGGCTTCCGCCAAATTAGATACGGAGGACGTGATTGTGGATGCCGTGATTGTAAACGGCGGAATGTCAAAATTTTATATGGTTACAGACCGGCTGAAGGAATTTTTTGGTTTTGAACCGGTGGTGGCCCTGGATCCGGATCAGTCAGTCGCGCGCGGAGCTGCGGTATATCATTATTATCTGCATAAGTATGAAGAAATGCAGGATGATATGAGAATGCTCGGCGATATGGAAGAATCCGGAGACAAACCCGAAAGGGACCGCCGTCCGGAAGACGTTCCTGAAAGAGAAGCCGCCGTCCGGGCAAAACCGGAACGCGAAATTCCCATGGCAATCCAATGGGGGAGCAATATCCTGAATGACAGTTTGTACCTCGGCGTAAAAAACGGGGCCGTGCATAAAATTATACCGACAGGGGCTGAGCTTCCGTACAATTCTTCTGTTATGACCGGATTCAGAATTGAGCCGGGGCAGTATATGATCGCGATTCCCATTAAGAGCCGGAATCTCGACGGTACTTATCGAAACATCGCCAGCGGAAACATATCTTTTATGAAGAAATACAGCAACGGGGCCTATGTCGCATTTATAGTTCATATGGGAAGCAGCAAAGTCATAAATATGAAAGCATGGACGAGCAGGGATGAAGCCGGAAAAGAAAAAATAGAAGAAGGGTATGTTGATATTGCGATTGATAATTCAGAAAGGACAAGAGTCAGAACAAAATTTATAGCGCCAAGCGGCAGCATACTTCAGCCTAAAGCGGAAGTCAACAATATGCTGCAGCTTATTAATAATTATCAAAAGACCAGAAACAAATCAGAGAGGAGTACGATTGCCAAACGTATCGCCACCTGCGTAAACAGTATCTGCAATGCCGGAAATAAAGAAGATTTTGCGGAGGTAATCCTGGATACATTATCCGGCGTATCTTCAGAAGAGGCAAGGCAGAGCCTTTTTGCCGTATCAAGAAAGATAGCCTCATCCTGGAGCGCCGCGGAAAAAAGAAGTCTGGCAAGACACTGCATCAGCCAGATCGGTGCGGAGCTTCAGGGCCTGTCCATGAGCGGCGGCCTCAGGGTATTCGCGAATATTCAGGCGGTCTATACGATGAGCGTATGCGCGGATACAGAACAGCTTGACAGACTGACCATGCTGCATGATATGCCCAGATATCTTCAGGCCTGTCTGTATACGCACGCAAAAACGAGAACGCAGATCCCATGGATTCTGGATGAGTTCAAAAAGGATATCAAAAATGTGAACCGGGGCTATGGAAGCAATCTTCAGTTCAGCGTCCAGGCAGTCGGCGTGGCACTGCGTAAAGACGGAGGTTTCCGCGTGCTTCCTGCCAGGGCCGAGGCCGAAATCGTAAAGCAGATCTGCGAGGTTATTTATGGAGGCAAGTTAAGCAATGAAGAATTAATTTTCTGCGTTCTGGCGCTGGGCTGCATCTGTGACCAGAGAAATCCGGTAAATAAAATGGATGGGCGCGTTCTCGACGCGGCGCTGGAAGCTGTGAGAAATATCGATCTGTATTATCCTCCGGCGAACATGGCAGGCTGGGAAAAACCCGCGGATGTGGCTTCCAGGATGATAAGGGGCGACATGCTGACAGAGGAGGAAGAACGTTTCCTGCAGACAAAACTGGAATGCTGAGGGAAACGAACGGACCAGCAGCCTTTGCAGAGAAAAGAATAACAATGGAAAAATTTATGCTTGACAGAAAAATATCCTGTGTTAGAATAGGTATCAGCGCCGGAAACCCGGCGAATCCGTTATGAAAAGATTATCAGAGACAAAGGCGCAGATGGTGCACAGTAGCGGACTTGTCTTCCGACAGAGAGAGGATGTCATCGGCTGAAAGCATGCTCAGGTTCAGGCAGTACGTGAAATTCACACCGAAGCTTTATTCCCGCGGGCAATGAGCCGTCACATGGCTGTATGTGTCTGGCAGATGCCGCGAGAGTCGAATATCCCCAGCTTGAGCAGTGCTGCAAGTTTGATGGGTATTTGATTTCTGAACCGGAGCAGTTTTGCTTTCGCAGTAGGAAATAACGTTTATGCACGTTACGCATAATGAGTGCCCGCTGCAAGGCAGGAACCAGGGTGGTACCGCGGATCTTTATGCTTCGTCCCTATTTAGTTAGGGGCGGAGCGTTTTTTACTGTGAAAGTCCGTCTCTATACAGAGCAGGCGGCAAGCTTGCTTGCCAGACTGGCTCTGTATAAGAGACACAAGCAGGTATGAGCAAAACAGCGATGCGAACGAACGTGAGCAGCGCGATTTGCGAATACATGCAGGACTGTGAGAGTGCGCAAGCACGGAACAGTCCGTGGACTTTCATTTATGGAGGTGCCCGCAGCGCGGGCATGAGAGTTACTATAAAAGCCCGGTCTCCATGCAGCACAGAAAGGAGAATGACATTATGAAGCAGAAATTACAGGCAATCAGGGAGGAAGCCCTCTCCCAGATTCAGGATGCCGGAATGCTCGACCGGCTGAACGAAGTCAGAGTCAGCTTCCTTGGAAAGAAAGGCAAGCTGACAGCTCTGTTAAAGAGCATGAAGGAAATTGCCCCGGAAGACCGTCCGGCATTCGGCCAGCTTGTCAATGAGGCGAGAGCGCAGATTGAGGAAGCGATCGAGGACACAAAGAAAAAACTTGAGAAACAGGCTCTTGAGCTTCAGCTTAAGACGGAAGTTATCGATGTGACGCTTCCGGCCAGGAAGAATCACGTCGGACACAGACATCCGAATACGATTGCGCGCGAGGAAGTGGAGCGTATCTTTATCGGCATGGGATACGAGGTGGTCGAAGGACCGGAGGTAGAGTACGATCTTTACAATTTTGAAAAACTGAACATTCCGGCGAATCATCCTGCAAAAGATGAGCAGGATACGTTCTACATCAATAAGGAGATCGTGCTGCGCACGCAGACTTCTCCGGTACAGGCCCGTATTATGGAGAAGGGAAAACTCCCGATCCGCGTGATCGCTCCGGGCCGTGTGTTCCGCTCGGATGAGGTGGACGCGACGCATTCCCCGTCCTTCCATCAGATCGAGGGACTGGTTGTGGACAAGAACATTACCTTTGCGGATCTGAAAGGTACGCTGGAAGTATTCGCAAAAGAATTGTTCGGTGAAAATACAAAGACAAAATTCCGTCCGCATCATTTTCCGTTCACAGAGCCGAGTGCGGAGATGGATGTCTCCTGCTTCAAGTGCGGCGGCAAAGGCTGCCGGTTCTGTAAGGGAGAAGGCTGGATTGAGATTCTTGGATGCGGCATGGTGCATCCGCATGTATTTGAAATGTGCGGGATCGATCCGGAGAAGTACACGGGCTTTGCGTTCGGCGTCGGCCTTGAACGTATTGCTCTGCTGAAATATGAGATTGATGATATGAGACTGCTGTACGAGAACGACGCGCGGTTCCTGAAACAGTTCTAAGGAGGGAAAAGAGAATGAATACAACATTATCATGGATGAAAGCATACGTGCCGGATCTGGATGTGACGGCGCAGGAATTCACGGACGCCATGACGCTCTCCGGAACAAAGGTGGAGGGATATCTTGCGGCGGACCGTGATCTCGACAATATTGTGATCGGACAGATTGACCAGATTGAACAGCATCCCGACGCGGACAAGCTGATCGTCTGCCAGGTAAATATCGGAAACGGAAAGAGCGTGCAGATCGTGACCGGCGCCCCGAACGTCAAGGTGGGAGACAAAATCCCGGTTGTGCTTGACGGAGGAAAAGTGGCGGGTCATCACGACGGCAAGATGATTGAGGGCGGCATTGTAATTAAAAAAGGGAAACTCAGAGGAATTGAGTCAAACGGTATGATGTGTTCCATCGAAGAGCTGGGATCCTCACGCGACATGTATCCGGAAGCCCCGGAGTACGGCATCTACATTTTCCCGGAAGACGCCGAGGTCGGCGCGGACGCGGTTGCCGCGCTCGGACTGAACGATGTGACGTTTGAATTTGAAGTTACTTCAAACCGCGTCGACTGTTTCTCCGTAATCGGCATCGCAAGAGAAGCGGCAGCGACATTCCACAAAGAATTTCATCCGCCTGTTGTGACAAAAACCGGAAATGATGAGGATGCACATGACTATGTGAAAGTGACGGTCAAAGACCCGGATCTCTGCCCGCGTTACTGCGCAAGAATCGTGAAAAATATAAAGATTGCTCCGTCTCCGAAATGGATGCAGAGAAGACTTGCGGCGGCCGGTATCCGTCCGATCAATAACATCGTTGATATCACAAACTATATCATGGAAGAGTATGGGCAGCCAATGCACGCATACGACTATGATACGATCGCAGGCCATGAAATCATTGTCCGCCGCGCAGCGGACGGCGAGAAGTTTACAACGCTCGATGGCCAGGAGCGCACGATGGACAAGGATGTGGTCATGATCTGTGACGGCGAGAAATCTGTCGGCATCGGCGGCATCATGGGCGGCGAAAATTCCATGATCACGGACGACGTGCACACAATGCTGTTCGAGGCGGCCTGCTTTGACGGCACGAACATCCGCCTTTCCGCGAAGCGGATCGGTCTGCGCACCGAGGCTTCCGCAAAATTTGAAAAAGGACTTGACCCGAACAACGCACAGGAAGCGATTGACCGTGCCTGCCAGCTCGTTGAGGAGCTTGGAGCGGGCGAGGTTGTCGGCGGTATGGTCGATGTCTATACAAAGAAAAAAGAACCGGTCAGAATTCCGTTTGAGCCGGAGAAGATCAATGCGCTTCTTGGAACGGACATCTCTGAGGAAGACATGATTTCCTACTTCAGGAGTGTTGACCTGATTTATGATGAGGAAGCGCGCGAGGTGATCGCGCCGACATTCCGCCAGGATCTGTTCCGCACGGCGGACCTTGCGGAGGAGGTTGCCCGATTCTACGGATACGACAATATTCCGACGACGCTTCCGAGCGGTGAGGCAACCGCGGGCAAACTGCCGTTTGAAATGCGCGTGCGTGAGACAGCAGAGGATATCGCTGAATACTGCGGTTTCTCACAGGGCATGATGTACTCGTTCGAGAGCCCGAAGGTGTTTGACAAACTTCTGATTCCGGAAGACTCGCCGCTGCGCCGGACGGTTCAGATTTCGAATCCGCTCGGGGAAGACTTCAGCATTATGCGTACGACTTCCATGAACGGTATGCTGTCATCCCTGGCGTTTAATTATAACCACCGGAACAAGAATGTCCGTCTGTATGAGCTTGGAAACATTTATCTTCCGAAAGCTCTGCCGCTTACGGAACTTCCCGAAGAACGCATGCAGTTTACGCTGGGTATGTACGGGGAAGGTGATTTCTTCACCATGAAAGGTGTTGTGGAGGAATTTCTTGACAAACTCGGGATCACCGGACGCAAAACATACGATCCGGCGGACAAAAAACCGTGGCTGCATCCGGGCCGTCAGGCCGATATTCTGTACGGAAGCGAGAAACTTGGCTATCTCGGCGAGGTGCATCCGCTTGTGGCAGATACTTACGGCATCGGTGAGAAGGCGTATGTGGCAGTTCTTGATATGCCGCAGGTCACAAAACTGGCTTCGTTCGACCGCAAGTATGCGGGAATTGCCCGTTATCCGGCAGTGACGCGCGACATCAGCATGGTTGTTCCCAGGGAGATTCTGGCCGGACAGATTGAGGCGATGATCCTGCAGCGCGGCGGAAAGATTCTTGAAGAGTGCCGTCTGTTTGACCTTTATGAAGGAAGTCAGATCAAGGAAGGATTCAAATCCGTTGCATACTCGATCGTATTCCGCGCAAAGGACAGAACGCTTGAAGAGTCGGATATCACAGCGGCAATGAAGAAAATCTGGAACGGACTGAAATCGCTTGGGATTGAAATAAGATCCTGACGACAGTTATCTGCGGACAACAGGTATTCACCGGAAAAGTCCGGCAGCTCTGGAAATCAGGGACAGAAAAATCGGTTATGGGTGTGCGGAAACTGCCTGCACACCCTTTTGCGCGAAGACAAAGTGAGGGAGAAGTATGAAATTGTACATAATAAGACATGGCGAGACTGTGTGGAATACAAAACGGCGTCTCCAGGGACAGACGGATACGCAGCTGAATGAAAACGGCAGAAAATTTGCCCGGATAACTGCGCAGGCTCTGTGTGATGTGCCGTTTCATCTGGCATTTACCAGTCCGCTGCAAAGGGCCGCTGAGACGGCTGAGATTATTCTGGGCGGGAGGGATGTGCCGCTTATAAAAGAAGAACGGATCCGGGAGATCAGCTTCGGCGGACTGGAAGGACACTGTATTCTTCCGGAGGCGCATGAAATCGACAATCCCGATTTCCATTATTTCTTTGACGCGCCCGAAAAGTACAGCCCGCCCGCCGGAGGAGAAAGCCTGGACAGTCTGATTAAACGGACGGGAAATTTCCTTGACGAATTGAAGACAAGAGAAGATCTTCTGAATCAAATCATCCTGATTTCAACACACGGAGCTGCGTCCCGCGCGCTGCTTGCCAATATTACCGGATGCCCGCGAAAGGAATTCTGGGGAACCGGCGTGCCGAAAAACTGTGCCGTTTCCATTATTGATCTTGCAGATGGCAAATGGGTCATTAAAGAAAAGGACGTAATTTATTACTAACTTATTACAAAAGAAATGTTCCAGCTGAATCACTGCAAACCGGAGGATTGACAAATGAAAACATCTGATTTTTATTTTGAACTGCCCCAGGAACTGATCGCACAGGATCCGCTCGAGGACCGCTCCGCCTCCCGGCTTCTTGTGCTCGGGAAAGAAGACGGCTCCATCACGCACCGTCATTTCACTGATATTCTCGCATATCTGCGCGAAGGCGACTGCCTTGTGCTGAACAATACAAAGGTGATCCCCGCCCGGTTGTACGGAACAAGGGAAGGCACGGGGGCGTCCATTGAAGTTCTCCTTTTAAAACGCAGGGAGAACAATGTCTGGGAGACTCTGGTCCGGCCAGGCAAAAAAGCGCGCCCCGGCACGCGGATCATTTTTGGGGATGGAATGCTGATCGGAGAGGTCATTGAAATTGTCGAGGAAGGAAACCGGCTGATCCGTTTCTGTTATGATGGCATCTTTGAGGAGATTCTTGACCGGCTCGGACAGATGCCTCTCCCTCCATACATCACACATGAACTGAAAGATAAAACCCGTTATCAGACTGTATACGCAAAATATGACGGATCCGCGGCGGCGCCGACGGCAGGCCTTCATTTTACTCCTCAGCTTCTCGAAGCTGTCAGGGAAAAGGGAGTCCGCATCGCGGAAGTGACGCTGCATGTCGGACTTGGAACGTTTCGTCCGGTCAAGGTGGAGGATGTCACACAGCATCACATGCACACAGAGTTTTACAGGATCGATGAAAACGCCTCACAGACAATCAACGAGACGAAAGCCAGGGGAGGCAGAGTGATCTGCGTCGGCACGACAAGCTGCAGGACAATCGAATCGGCCGCCGATGAAAACGGCCTGTTAAAGCCATGCAGCGGCTGGACCGATATTTTTATCTATCCGGGATACCGGTTTAAAGTGCTGGACGGGCTGATCACAAATTTCCATCTTCCGGAGTCCACGCTGCTGATGCTTGTGTCGGCCCTGGCGGGAAAAGAGCACGTGCTTGCCGCCTACGAGGAAGCGGTGAAGGAAAAATACCGGTTTTTCTCATTCGGTGACGCGATGCTTCTTTTATAAACGCACTTTTGTAAACGCGATGCATTTTCGCTTGACGCTTTTTTGCCGACGTGATAGTATCAGATACATGCGTCTGCCCGGGAATCCCGGGAAGGATGACAAAACTGTACACAGAATACGCAGGAGGCTGATCTATGCGATTTCACAACATAACAAAAGACGACATGCTTAATGGCGACGGGCTTCGGGTGGTGCTCTGGGTGGCCGGCTGCAGCCATTATTGTCAGGAATGTCAGAATCCTGTCACATGGGATCCAAACGGAGGACTTCCCTTTACAGAAGATACAAAAGAAGAGTTGTTTGAAGCGCTTGGAAAGTCTTATATCTCAGGAATCACATTCAGCGGAGGAGATCCATTGTACCAGACAAATGAACCGGAGATACTGGAACTGGCAAAGGAGATTTGTGAAAAATTTCCTGACAAGACAATCTGGCTCTATACGGGTTCTACATGGGAGCAGATCAGAGATCATGAGATCGTCGGTTATCTGGATATTCTTGTAGACGGAGAGTATGTGAAAGAACTGCGCGATACACAGCTTTACTGGCGCGGAAGCTCTAATCAGAGAGTCATTGACGTGAAAAAAACACTGGAAGACGGAGAAATCAGACTGCACTGTAAATAACCGGCAGGCGGCTGTCCATCCCTGTGAGAAGGAATCACTGGAATAAAAATCCTTTCTCACAGGGATTTTTTATGCGCAGGCCCGCATATGGAAATCAGCTGCTGACGCAGCAAGCGGGCCGCGCGGGCGAACAGGAGGGAAAAGCACCTCCTGTTCGATTCACAGGAAATTTCGTCCTGTGATATAAAAATGCGAATATTTTTAATATTTCAGAAAAAAATGAGGCATTAATAAGTTGTTCATATTATAAAAAATAATTGACATTTACGGTACTGTATTATATTATTGAATTAACAAAATAAGCAATACAGATGGAACTGAAAAAATAATAAAAGAATGTAGGTAACTGGTTCAATAAGATTTCCGTCATGGCAGAGCAAGCAGTACACATGACATTCCTATGGACGATGTGAGAGCCTGGCGTCAATCAGTCAGGCTTTTTGTTATTTTTCTAATTATTCCATCTGTTATTTTAGTTTTATACATTTACTAATAATATTTTATCTTTTATAATGTTTGCATAAGAAATATTTCTTTGTGCACATTGGTATAGTAATAACACCATGAAAAAGATGTCAGTTAAAAAATTAGCAGTTATATTATGCCTGTGTCTTCTTCTGCTGATATTCGGCATGGCAGTTTACGGATTTTCCGGTTCAGATACGATCACTGCCATGATCCAGCAGTCGCGGTATTACAATGGACTTCAGGCCATGATTGAAAAACTGAAAGTCGAAGAAAATATTACAATTGATGTGCAGGTAATACCCGATATGGAGTTCCTGAACATGCTTCGCATGAAGCTGAACGCGGGAGAGGCGCCTGATCTGATTGACTACAACATTCCGGCTGTCTACGATATTGTGGATCCGGCGAAAAATTTTGCGGATCTGAGCGGGGAAGAGTGGGTCGGCCGTCTGCTTTTTCCTGAGCATGTGACCTGCAGAGAGGACGGAAAGATTTATGGATTTCCGTTTCTTGGCGTACCCGGAGTGCACGGTTTTATTTACAACCGGGAAGTATTTGCGCAGGTCGGGGCAGACGTTCCGCAAACCTGGGAGGAACTGCTCGCGGTATGTGAGAAAATCCGGGAAGCAGGCATCACGCCGATCTATATGCCACGAGACAGCTGGGTGGCACAGGCTCTGATGTCAGACAATTTTGCCAGGGTTCTTGGTACGGAAGGTGCGCAGGAATACGCAGACCGCCTGAAATCCGGCGAGGCCAGATGGACTGACAGACCCGAACTTGCGGCAGTGATCGATACGTATCTCGAACTCTACAAAAAAGGTTATGTAAATCAGAACTTTTCAACTGCCTCGTATGACGATACGATCAAAGCGGTTGCAGAAGGGGAAGCGGCAATGCACTTCAACGGAGATTTTTTTGCCGCAAGTGTTCTGGAAGAGAATCCGGAAGCGGATATTGGAATGTTTGTTCTCTCCATGAACGGCGGAGCGGATACAGCGACAGCAAATATGTCCTCGCCAGGTTTTGTGGTGTACAGGAACACGCGCAATATGGAGCTTGTTAAAAAGGTGCTCGGGCTGTGGTCCACTCCTGCGTATGCGTCTTTGTATTTTAAAGACCGGCCGGGATTTCCGGCATTTGAAGGGATTGACGGAGGCAGGATTCCGTCTTATCTGGCGGAGATTAAAGAGAAATACATAGAGAAAGACAAAGTCATTCCCGAATGGAATTATTATGTAATGGATCTGAATGCGCTTTTTGAAAGTACTTTGTACATTTACTACACAGATGCCCCGACACGGGAAAATATGGATGGAGCTGATATTCTCGAAAAATTTCAAAATGATTTTGAACAGTACAGGAAGGATCAGGGCAATTCCGGCTGACCTGGAGGAAGGAGGCCGACGATGTTCCGTAAATTACGTTTCCAGACAAAAATCATACTGGCTCAGAATATTGTGGTTCTGTTTGCCGTACTGACAATCGGCAGTATGTTTTATCAGAGGAGCCGAAACAATATTGAAAAGAATGTCCTTGAGGAATTTCGGATCCTGTCGGACAGCGTGGCAAGCCAGATTGATAATCATTTTTATATGATGGACAAAACGGCCCTGCAGATTGCGGCAAATCCGGATATCATCCGTCTGTTTATCGACTCCGGTTCGGATTCCGAATACAATTATTTTATCAATGAGCCTGTCACAAACTCCGAGGCGGTGCGGCTGCTGAATTCCTATAATTTCAAAAAAGACGGATTTGCAAGAATCTGCCTGTACAACGATTATCGTGATTTTGTCTATACGGCGACTGAGGTTACGACGTCTTCCGGCATTCGGAACTGGTTTGACAGCGAGCGCTTTGCAGAGGTACAGCAGTACTTTGAAAATGATGAAAATTTTGTTTATTATATCAATCCGTCAGATGATATCCTGAATGATACGGATCATACGAACAATCCTTATTTTTCCGTCATCCGGCAGATCAAAAATTATACGACAAACGACCAGGCCTGCGGCTACGTCGAGGTACAGGAGTTTGTACGATGGATTGACCGGATTGTGGATGGAGTCGGAGAAGATATCTATGTAACCATGATCGATGAGGAAGGGGATATTATCTATATGGATCCTCTTCTGACCGAAGATCAGAAAAAAGAGGACATCATCGGTCTGACAGGAAAATATCAGGAAGAAATAAAACAGGACATCCCTGTGAACATGTCCGGATATTCCGTTTACAGAAAAAATATTGAGAATGCACCGTGGCAGTTTGTTTTTGTCAGGGAAAAGGACTCTGACGTCACAATTTTTGCTTATTACAACCGTCTGATGCTGTCTGCGATTTTTTTTGTACTCGCAATCGCCCTGGCCACAGAAATTGTCCTGATCAGGAGGCTGTCGCAGCCTCTTGAGGATCTGGTCCGGTCGGCCGGCAGAGTATCCATGGAAAATCCTCAGTTTGAACTGGACGGGACGGGACATGGAAATGAAATTATCCGGCTGAAAGAAGTATTTAACGCAATGCTTTCACAGATGAAGCAGTCAATGGAGCGGGAATATGCTTCTGAGGCAAATGAACTCAAGGCACAGATGTTTGCGCTTCAGTCACAGATGAATCCCCATTTTCTTTTCAACATTCTTGCGATCATCTCGATTGAGGCCCAGGAATACGGCAATGACAAAATTCCGGATATGTGTACCAGGCTGCGCCGGATGATGGCCTACAGCACTTCAATCGGAAACGGATACAGCACAGTCAGGGAAGAACTGGATTATGTCATTGATTACATGGAACTGATGAAGGTGCGGTACGAAGAAATGTTTGAGTACTGTGTCAGCTGTGAAGACGATCTGCTGAAAACCCGAATGCCCAAATATGTAATTCAGCCTGTCTGCGAGAACTGTTTCAAACATTCGTTCAAAAACTCGGAGCCTGTCTGGGAAATCAGAGTCATTATCAGGAGGGATGAGGATCACTGGATCGTCGAGATCCATGATAACGGCATTGGTTTTTCGGAAGAATATCTGGAAAAATTTGAAACGATGAAAAAGGGGCTGACCTTCAGTCAGGTGAAGGACAAGCTCGAGGACAGCAAAATAGGCGGCCTTGGCATACCAAACATTTATATGCGTCTGATGTTCTGTTACGAAGACAACTTTATTTTCCGGCTGTACAATGATGCGGAGGGTGCAGTGGTTTTGATTGGAGGTATGCTGGATGATCAGGGTTCTGGTGGCTGAAGACGAACTTCCTCTGCTGAGGGGAATCAGCAGAATGATCATGAATCTCTGCGGGGATTTTGAAGTCGTAAAGATGGCAAAGACCGGACGGGAAGCGCTTGACTATCTGAAAGACAATTATGTGGATGTTGTTTTTACAGACATTAATATGCCGGTAATCGACGGACTGAAAGTGCTGGAATATATACATGCGAATATGAAAAAAACAGTCAGTGTTGTGATCAGCGGATATCAGGATTTTTCCTACGCGCAGAAAGCGATGCAGTACGGAGTGCAGAATTATCTGGTAAAGCCGGTGGATCGGGCAGAATTGAAAAAGCTGCTTGAACAGCTGCGTGATTCCCGTTACCAGGGCAGAAAAAAACAGAAAAAAGTATTTATGGAGCGTGCGCTGCATGGAGAGACCGGTATCGCAAAACTGATGGAAGACCGCATGCAGACTGGCGAAAAGCTTGTGATTGGAAAACTTTATCCTGTTTATCTGGTTATGAAGGCATTTTGTATTCATGTGTTTGGGGATGAGACTGCAGATCCGGAAATCTGGAAAGACTGCTGTCTTGAAGACGCCGCCAGAACAGAGGAAAATGAAGCAGAAGAAATTTATTCCTTCTATGGAAGAAATCCAAATGAAATTTTATTTCTCTTTGAGAATGAAAGACCGGATATAAAAGCGCTGATCCAGAGAGTCATGAAAAACGGAAATATCCGGTATCCTGTCGGAGCGGTGGCAGGAGAACCTCTGACTGAGATTGACCAGCTTGCGCAGACGGTACGGAAATTGAGAAAGGACGTCTACAAAAGCTGGATCTATGGACGGACCGGAGAGATCCGGCAGCTCAGGGAAACGGCTCAGGTGTTTCATCTTCCGGAGCATATAGAAGAATCTGTTCTTTATATGGCGAAAAGCAGGCAGTTCCGGGAATTTGACAATGTGCTTGCGGAGATCAAAGGACAGCTGCGTTTGGGGGAAGTTACACAGTACCAGATTGAGATAACGCTTGACCGGATTATGATGCTGCTGGATGCATATCAGAACGTATCCGACAGTATGGATACGGTGAATGTCCGCTACAGCATCAATGACATTGTCGTGCGTTCCGGCAGTCTGGATGAGATTTTTGAAGAATTCGCCCTCTGGTGCCGGGAGGAGCTCTTTGGGGACCAGGGACAGGACAAAAGAGCATTGATGGAGCGGCTGGACGCTTATATCCGTGAACATTATAAGGATTCGATCAACACCAAACATCTCGCGGCCAGATTTGGTCTGGTTCCGTCTTACCTGAGCAAGTTGTTTCAAAATTACAAAGGAATTACACCGAATCATTATATCCAGGAGATTCGCCTTGAAAAAGCAAAGGAGCTTCTGGTCAAATGTCCCGATCTTATGACAAAGGATATTGCACAGATGACCGGTTACGCGGATCCCAGCTATTTTTCAAAGGTACTGAAGAAATACACGGGCATGTACCCATCGGAATACAGAGCAGCGCATACAGGAGAGCAGCCGTGAAAGGAGCGGCAGCCATTTGCGGACAATATTGCTGCGGCGCTCTGTATCACTGGAAGAAACAGGCGATATCGGATAAAAAAGGAGAAATGAGAATTATGAATAAGCGGACTTTATATTTTGAGGAAAAAAGTGGAAACAGCCTGTTTGAAGGGCTGAGGATTTTGCTTGATGGATACGCGGATGAAAAGAGAAATTTTGAATGTGTCACGTCCGGCGCTTCAAAAAGCGGCTGCTTTCATTTGACTGAGAGACAGTGGGACGCTGCGGAACTGAAAGTCACAAAATCAGGAGATCAGTGCGAGATTTTCTATCAGCAGAAAGCGCATTTTTTCAGAGGAGTCACTCTGCTTTTGCAGAACATAGAGAGACGTGATTTTGTGATAACGGAAAAAGTAAATTTCAGATCCAACGGAATGATGATGGACTGTTCACGCAATTGTGTTCCCACAACGGATACAATCAAAAAATATATCGTCCGTCTTGCAAAGTTTGGAATGAACCGCCTGTATATGTACATGGAAGATACGCTTGAGATCGAAGATTACCCGTACTGGGGATATCTGAGAGGGCGGTACAGCAAAGAAGAGATCAGAGACTGCGACCGTTTTGCCGTTCTGTTCGGGGTAACTCTGGTTCCCTGTATCCAGACGCTTGCACATCTGCGCACCGTACTGAATCTTCCGGCATTCCGGGAATATAAGGATATCGACGATATTCTTCTGCTGGAGGACGAAAAGCCGAGAGCTCTCCTTAGCAGTCTGCTGGAGGCGATTTCGGGATGTTTTTCCGGAGGAATTGTCCATCTTGGAATGGATGAGGCGGATCACCTGGGGCGCGGCAGGTACATGAATCTGCATGGCTGGCAGGATCCCGCCGGACTGATGAAAAAGCATCTGAGCTGGCTCGTCGGCGAATGTGAAAAATACGGCCTGAAACCGATGATCTGGTCGGACATGTATATGAGGCTGAATTTCCACTCCGAAAGTTATTACGGAATCGAAGAGGACGCACAGCCGGCGGACAGAAGCAATCTCTCGCAGGATGTTGCGCTGTGCTACTGGGATTATTACAGCGAAGGAAAGGAACTTTACCTGAAAAATATCAGGCTCCATCAAAAGATGGGGAATCCGCTTGTCTTTGCGGGCGGGGCATGGACCTGGAACGGGGTTGCACCCAATGTGAGCAAAGCGATAAAGACAAGCTGCGATGCCCTTGACGCCTGCCTCGAAAGCGATGTAAAAGATGTATTTTTTACTGCATGGATGGATAACGGGGCGGAGACGCCTCTGCAGACCTGCCTGCCTGTTCTTGCTCTGTACGGGGAGTATGGATTTGGGGACCGTCCGGATTTTGACTGGCTCTCGGAGCGTTTTTGCCATTGCCTTGGAAAGAAATTCAGAAATTACCTCCTTCTGGATGCGTTTGACAACCAGTTTTATCAGGATTATCAGGTCGAAGATCCGCTCAATGCCGCAAAGTATAACATGCACAGCGGGAATCCGTCCAAGACAATCCTCTATCAGGACTGTATGATGGGGATTTATGAAAAGATGTTTGATGAACAGGAGCTTCAGGAACAGTATATTCAGCTCTCCGAAGAACTGAATGAACGACTGTTCTGGCAGGAAGATCTCGATATGGAGGACAGAACGCTGCTTTCCTATTATGAACTGCTTGCGGATATTTTGTCCATCAAGGCCATGATCGGAGAAAGAATCCGAGGCGCGTACGCAGTCCGGGATATGGAGGAACTCTCCTGCATTGAGGATAATCTGGAAATGATGGCCGCGCTCGCCGACAGGCTGGGTGAGGAGCGGGAGCACATCTGGATGAATGAATACAAGCCGTTTGGCTATGAGGTTGTCGATATCCGGCTGGTCGGTGTCGCCAGACGGGCGAGGTCCGCCATTCATCGTCTCGACGGGCTGATTCAGGGAAGACAGGAGAGACTGCTGGAACTTGAGGAGGAGATCCTTCCGTATAAAACCAGGGAGATTCTGGATACCGAAGATCAGCAGGGCTCTTACTTCTGGGAGCAGATCATCACACGCGGAAATGTAGTTGGAATCTGACAGAACAACAGAAGAATCAATTCTTTTCCTTTTACATACTGTCGGCGCCGTCATATTAAATGACGGCGCCGATGCGCATCTAGTACTGTGTTAATCACAGGAACTGCAGGAAACAGGAGCGTCAAAACTCGGATTGAACGCGAAGAAATTCTTTGCGTCAAGATCTTCCTGCACACTCCGGAGCGCTTCTCCGAATCTCTGGAAATGCACAACCTCTCGCTCACGCAGGAAGCGAAGCGGGTCTGCCACCTCCGGATCCCTGATCAGGCGGAGCAGATTGTCGTACGTTGTGCGGGCCTTCATCTCAGCGGCGAGGTTTTCCGTCAGATCTGTGACCGGATCGCCTGTCGACTGAAATTCCGACGCCGAGAACGGATACCCGCCCGCGGACTGCGGCCAGATCCCGGCTGTATGATCGGTATAGTACGCGCCAAAACCGGATTTCTGGATCTCCTCCGGTGTCAGATTTCTTGTGAGCTGGTGGACAATAGTCGCCACGATCTCCAGATGAGCGAGTTCTTCTGTACCGATGTCCGTCAGCACAGCTGCCGCCGTGCGGTTTGGGGCGGTGTATCTCTGTGAGAGATAGCGCATGGACGCGCCCATCTCTCCGTCGGGCCCGCCATACTGACTCATTATATACTGCGCGAGCTGCGGATTCGGGGTGGTGATTTTTACCGGATATTCAAGTCTTTTCTCATAATGCCACATCAGCAGGCACCTCCTTCCAGTTCCCATGGCCACGGCTGCATCATCCATTCCCAGGCGGAGCAGTCTGTTTCATCAACGGATGAGAGCATGAGCGGACCGTAGGATTTTGCATGAAGCTTAAGCGCTTTATTTCGCAGCTCATTGTATTTCCGGAAACTCTGGAGCGCTTCTTGACAGTCCGGATGGGTATCCAGATAGAGCATGATGTCGTATGCCGCGAAGCTGACTTCATCGATAAAGCGCATCAGATCAGCACGGCAGTTGTTCGGAATCATGGTTTCGTCAGCAGGGATGCTCCAGCTGTCATTCTGTGCGCAGCAGCCGTTTTGCGCACGGCTGACGGAACTGCTGCGCTGATACATCATGCCCTGATTTGTGTTCCTGGACATATTCTGGCTGATGCTCTGGTTCATGCAGTTCTGATTCGTATTCTGATTCATACAGTTCCGGTTCACAGGCAGGCACCTCCTTTTCCGCAGAATGGTTTGTCAAGGCACGGGAAGATGGTTCCTGCCCGGAGCGCTTTGCAGGGATCATAAATCTGATCCCACTGCTGGTACGGGACATAGGCCATAGCATAGGGAGCATCGGCCATGTTCATATGCTCGTATATTTCATTGACGCGGCCGTTTGCCTGGTTCTGGCAGCCGCAGTCTGAACGATATGAGTCCTGCATATATGGAAGTCTCCTGATAAATATGATTGATTTCAGAATATTATATGTATGAAAAAAGAAAATGATGGTTGTACTGGAAAAACAAAAGAAATTATGTTATGATGTGTCAGTAATCGCTGAAGGTTTCACCAGATCTGCAGAAAACGGCAGAGGGAAAAGTGTTCTGCCGGGGTATTTGCTCCCCGCGGCATTTGCCAGACACATGCAGGTATGTGACGGCTCATTGCCCGCGGGAATAAATGGAGGGGATGATTATGGCGGCACGTACGGATAAACTGCGTCCTGTCCGCGCAAAAAGCACACAGGCACACAAAAAGGCAACTTCTGTAAAAAGATCTCCCAGGAAAAAAAGTATCCTCAGTTCTATTTTTGTCACAAGACGAGATTATTTTGACTATAATCTGCTGGCGATCGTCATTCTGCTGACTTGTTTCGGGCTGGTCATGCTGTACAGCACAAGCGCATACGAGGCAAGCCTTGGGGAAAACGGGGACGACATGATGTATTTCGGCAAGCAGGCAGTGATCAGCGGCGGCGCCCTGATTCTTGCCCTGATTGGTTCCCAGGTTGATTACCACATTCTGTCAAGGCTGTCGTGGCCTCTGTATATCGGTTCCACAGCGCTGCTGGTTGCCACAAAATTCATTGGAAGAACAATTAACGGAGCGCGGCGCTGGATTTATCTCGGTCCGATTTCCTTCCAGCCTGCGGAACTTGCAAAGGTGGCTGTCATCTTATTTCTGCCTACGCTGATTGTGGATATGGGGCGTGAGATAAGGGGTGTGAAGGGGCCTTTCCGCGTCATTTTATACGGTGCGGTTTCGGCATTCTGCACGTATTATTTTACGGAAAATCTGAGCACGGCGCTGATCATCGCGGGGATTGCCGTTATCCTGGTTTTTATTGTTCATCCAAAGACTCTGCCGTTTATTATCATAGGAGCGGTTCTGTCCATTGTGGTAGCTGCAATATTATATTATGTGATTTCTACGGGAGGAAGCGAAAGCTTCCGTATCCGAAGAATTCAGGTGTGGCTGAATCCGGAAGAAAATTCGAGTCTCGGGGGATATCAGGTTATGCAGGGGCTCTATGCGATCGGTTCCGGAGGGGCGCTTGGCAAAGGGCTTGGAAACAGTACGCAGAAGCTTGGGGCTCTGCCGGAAGCCCAGAACGATATGATTTTTTCAATCATATGCGAAGAACTTGGAATTTTCGGCGCGGTTCTTCTGATATTTTTATTTCTGTTTCTGCTGTACCGCCTGTTTTTTATCGCCCAGAACGCGCCGGATCTGCTCGGTTCGCTGATCGTTTCCGGAGTCTTTATACATATATCGCTGCAGGTGACGTTAAATATCGCGGTTGTCATCAATCTGATTCCGACGACAGGAATTACGCTGCCGTTCATCAGCTACGGAGGTACATCGATCCTGTTTCTGATGAGCGAGATTGCGCTCGCGCTCAGCGTATCCCGACAGATTACATTTATGGACTGACCATACGGACGGCATCTGCGGATTTTGGCAAAAGAGGCAGGGATTTTCTGTCTTTGCAGGCAGTGAGAAGAATTGCCGGAGGCGGGCCTGACGCCAGTGACAGGCATGACCTGTACACGGCGGATATGCATGAAAATATCAGAAAATTTTACAGAGAGAGGTTGAAAATATGAGCAAGGTAAAAACAAGATTTGCGCCCAGCCCGACAGGGCGGATGCATGTAGGGAATCTGAGGACGGCGCTGTACGCCTATCTGATCGCAAAGCACGAGAACGGCACTTTCATGCTGCGCATCGAGGATACGGATCAGGAACGTCTCGTTGAGGGAGCCGTCGACATCATTTACCGCACGCTGGCAAAGACCGGTCTGATCCATGACGAGGGACCGGACAAGGACGGCGGCTGCGGCCCGTACGTGCAGAGCGAGCGTCAGAAGGCGGGCATTTATATGGAATATGCCAAAAAGCTGATTGAAAAAGGCGAGGCCTACTACTGTTTCTGTGATAAGGAGCGTCTGGAATCCCTGAAGCAGGAAGTGGCAGGCAAGGAGATTGTCGTTTATGACAAACACTGTCTGCATCTGCCAAAAGAGGAAGTCGAAGCGAAGCTTGCGGCCGGCGTGCCGTTTGTCATCCGCCAGAATGTCCCGCAGGAAGGCACGACCAGTTTTGTGGATGAGATTTACGGAAAAATTGAAGTGCCGAACGCGGAGCTCGACGATATGATCCTGATCAAATCGGACGGATTTCCGACCTACAATTTCGCGAATGTAGTGGACGATCATCTGATGGGGATCACGCATGTGGTCCGCGGCAATGAATATCTTTCTTCCGCTCCCAAATATAATCGTCTGTATGAGGCATTTGGCTGGGAAGTTCCGGTCTATGTGCACTGTCCGCTGATCACGAACGAGGAGCACAAAAAGCTGAGCAAGCGTTCCGGACATTCTTCCTATGAGGATCTGCTGGAACAGGGGTTTGTCTCAGAGGCGATCGTCAACTATGTGGCGCTGCTTGGCTGGTGTCCGGAAGACAACCGCGAGATCTTTTCTCTGGAAGAGCTTGTCGAGGCGTTCGACTATCGTCATATGAGCAAATCGCCTGCTGTTTTTGATATACAGAAACTGAAATGGATGAATGGAGAATATCTCAAGGCGATGGATGATAATGAATTCTATGAGAGAGCGCTTCCTTATCTGAAGGAAACCATCAAAAAGGAAGTTGATTTCAGAAAGATCGCGGCGATGGTCAAGACAAGGATTGAGATATTCCCGGATATTGCGGAACTGGTGGATTTCTTTGAGGAAGTGCCGGAGTATGATGTATCCATCTATGCGCACAAAAAGATGAAGACGACTCCCCAGACCTCTCTCGAAGTGCTTAAGGAGCTTCTTCCGCTGCTGGAAGCACAGGAAGACTACAGCAACGACGCGCTGTTTGAGCTTTTGAAAGGCTATATCGCGGAGAAAGGATACAAAAACGGCTATGTTCTGTGGCCGGCGCGCATTGCGGTATCCGGGAAGCAGATGACTCCGGCCGGCGCAACCGAGATCATGGAAGTCATCGGCAAAACGGAGAGCGTGGCAAGGGTCAGGAACGCGATCGCAAAACTGGAGGCCGCGCTTTGATGAACAACACAACAGAAGCACAGTTTCGGGCAATCGCCCACAAAACGGGACCAGCTATGATACTGGCTGGTCCCGGTTCGGGAAAAACTCTGGTGATCACCAACAGAACACGGTATCTGATTGATGAGTACGGGATCAACCCGCAGGATATTCTGGTGATCACATTCACAAAAGCGGCCGCTGCCGAGATGAAGGAACGTTTTTCGCGTATGTCAAAAGCGCGGGGTGTAACCTTCGGCACGTTCCACGCTGTCTTTTTCGGAATTCTCAAACATGCCTATCACTATACAGCCGCCAATATTCTCCGTGAGGAACAGAAGTGCCGGATTCTTACAGAGCTGATCCGGGAACACAGAATTTCCACAGAAGACGAAAAACAGCTTTTGTCTGACCTGATTGCGGAGATCAGCACCGTAAAAAACGAGCGGATCGATCTGAATCACTATTATTCCAGTGCCTGTCCCGAGGAAGTTTTTCGGGACATTTTCCGAAAATATGAAACTGTACACAGAGAGCAGGGGCTGATTGATTTTGACGACATGCTCACGTACAGTTATGAACTTCTGAAGGCACGTCCCGATATTCTGGCCGGATGGCAGAAACGTTTCCGGTACATCCTCGTGGATGAATTTCAGGACATCAATGCACTGCAGTATGAGATTGTCCGGATGCTGGCGGCTCCGAAAGACAATCTGTTTATCGTGGGAGATGATGATCAGTCAATCTATCGTTTCCGCGGCGCGAAGCCTGAGATCATGCTGAATTTTCCAAAAGACTATCCGCAGGCAGAGGTGATCGAGCTCGACTGCAACTTCCGCTGTACGCCGTCAATTCTGAACAGTGCGTTGTATGTCATCGAAAGCAATACGCACCGCTTCGAAAAGAAGCTGCATGCCGTTCGTCCCGACGGAGCGCCTGTCGATATACAGGAATTCCGGGATCAGGAACATGAGATTCTGTACCTGCTGAAATGCATCCGGGACGGAATTGAGCAGGGGCGAAGCGGTTCGGACTTCGCAATTCTGTTTCGGACCAACCAGGCGGCAAGACCTTTCGCGGAACGGCTGCTGGAATTCAATCTCCCGTTTACAATGCGCGATGCCCTTCCAAATATCTATGAACACTGGATTGCCCGGGATCTCTTTGCCTATCTCCATCTTGCGCTGGTGCAGACCGACCGGAAAGAATTCCTTCAGGTGATGAACCGGCCGAAACGGTATATAGCCAGGGACTGTATCGATTCTTCCGTCGTATCGTTTGAGACGCTCCGAACGTATCACGAGGGAAAAGACTGGATGATTGACCGGATCGACCGGCTGGAAACCGATCTTAAGATTCTGCGAAAAATGCGGCCTTATGCGGCGGTCAATTATATCCGGTTTGGTATTGGATATGAAGAATTTCTGAAAGAATATGCGGCTCAGCGAAGAATGAAAGGGGAAGATCTGATCGATATCCTGAATGAAATTCAGGACGGCGCGAAACCTTTTAACTCCGTGGAAGAGTGGCTCTCGCATATTGAGGATTACAAAAAAGCGCTGGAAGAAAAAGGCCGCCAGCAGGAAGCTTCAGAAGACGCCGTGACGCTTGCGACCCTGCACAGCTCCAAAGGACTGGAGTTTACGGAAGTGTTTCTTGTCGATGTCAATGAAGGGATTATACCTTATAAAAAAGCAGTACTGGAAGCGGATATCGAAGAAGAGAGAAGGCTGTTTTATGTGGGGATGACGCGCGCAAAGGATCAGCTTCATCTGTTTTATGTCAGAGAGCGGTATGGAAACGCGGCAGACCGGTCAGAATTTCTGGACGGGCTTATTCAGGAATAATGCGCACCCGCCGGAGGCTTTTTGTGTCACAGGACGAAATTTCCTGTGACATAAAAAGATTTCCGCACAGGACCGTGCGGAAATCCCGGGCCGCGGCGCGAAATGCCGCAAAATCATTTCCCCTCTTCCTCAGCTGACACGAGCTCGTCATATTCGAGCGAATCGAGCCATTCGTCAAAACCTTCGGCGGCTGCCTCATATTCTTCGTCATCCTCTATATTGTCGAGGACAGGAACGCCATTCTCGACAGCATAGCGGTAAATGAACACCTCGCCGTCATCATTCTGCCCGTTTTCATCCAGCGGGAGAAGCGCTATATATTCATGTCCAGCTGCTTTGAATACTGTGAGGATTGAACACTCCAGTGTCTCATCGTTATCAAGCGTCAAAGTGATCGTCGCACCCTGGCTGCAGCCCTCAGATCCACAGCTTGCGCAGTCTCCGTTGCAGTTTTCTAAATCGCTCATTTGTATCTCCTCTCTAAAAATGTTCTGGTATCAATTTATCAAAAAAATAAGTGTTTTGCAAGAAGATTTTGTTCGGTTGTTTTACAAAATTTCAAGAAAAAAGTGGGAAATTACAGAAATTAATGCTATAATGGACGCATACAGGGAGGGATGTGTTATGCGGTTGATTTCATGGAATGTAAACGGGCTGCGCGCGTGCGTACAGAAAGGATTCATGGAGTATTTTCTTCAGGCGGATGCGGACATTTTCTGTATTCAGGAGAGCAAGCTTCAGGAGGGTCAGATTTCGCTTGAGACGCCCGGATATTTTCAGTACTGGAATTATGCGGAAAAGAAAGGTTATTCCGGCACGGCTGTGTTTACAAAGACAGAACCTTTGTCTGTTTCCCGCGGCATCGGGATGGATGAGCACGATCGGGAAGGACGTGTCATCACGCTGGAATATGCTGATTTTTATCTTGTCACGGTCTATACGCCGAATTCCCAGGACGGTCTGGCAAGACTTGACTACCGAATGGTCTGGGAAGATGATTTTTTCGCTTATCTGAAGCATCTGGAGGAAAAAAAGCCGGTTATTTTCTGCGGGGATCTGAATGTGGCCCACCGGGAGATCGATCTGAAAAATCCGAAAACAAACAGGAAAAACGCGGGTTTTACGGATGAGGAACGCGCGAAATTCACCCGGCTTACCGAGAATGGCTTCCTTGACACATTCCGGTATTTTTACCCGGATCAGGAAGGAATCTACAGCTGGTGGTCCTACCGCTTCAGAGCAAGAGAGAAGAATGCCGGATGGCGCATCGATTATTTTTGTGTGTCCGAATGTCTGAAGGACCGGCTTGTGGATGCCAGGATCCACACAGAAGTTTTTGGTTCGGACCACTGTCCGGTGGAACTGGAAATCCGCTGACAGAACGATATCCTGTCAGTTACAGGGAACGACAAAACGATTTTCGTTTTGGACCATGCGGACATTGATCAAATGATGCTGAAGTCAAAAAAGGGATTTGTGATAAGACAAAACAGAAACGACAGCTCTGTGCAACACTGTGAGCAGAAGGGAGGAAAATTTGCAGAGCAAAGACAGGTACCTGAACTTAAATGCGGTAAAATACAGTACATCAGAAGGAACGGGAAGGAAACCTGGAGTATACATTGAGAATAACGAGATCAGTTTTGTACACAAATACAAGGAAGAGACGTTCCTGCTTCTTTATCGGAAAGGGGAAAAGCAGCCTGTGTGTGAGATTCCTTTTCCGGTCCCTGCCATTTTGGGAGGAACGTCTGTCATAAAGATAAAACTGCCCGCAGGAGGCGGATATGAATATAATTTCAGAACCGGAGATCAGATCATTACGGATAAATATGCGCGTCAGATCAGAGGACGTGAAATTTTCGGAAAAACTGCGGCGGAGGGACCACACGATGTCCGCGGAATGATCCTTCAGAAGAAATATGACTGGAAAGGGGATGTCCTGCCGGCGCTTCCATATGAAGACACAGTCATGTATCAGCTTCATATCCGCGGTTATACGATGCAGAAAAATTCGGGCGTCCGGCATAAGGGGACATTTCGCGGACTTCTGGAAAAGATTCCTTATCTGAAAGAGCTCGGCGTCAACCAGCTCCGTCTTATGCCGGCCTACGAGTTCGAGGAGCGGATCCGGCCGGTCTCCCAGGAAATACCCGGCTGGGCGAAACCTCCCATGTCCTTGCAGACGGGAAACCCTGATGTCGGAAAAATGGCGGAGATCAAGGCTGCACCGTTTTCTTCCTATGGGCAGGCGGAAAATACTGCGGCAAAAGCATCTGAAAATATCAGCAGAAATGCAGAGACGTATCCGGAAAAAGCGGAACCGTCAGAACAGAACAAAGAGGCCTGCCGCGTCAACTTCTGGGGCTACACAGGCGGTTATTACTTTGCGCCAAAGGCTTCCTATGCGTCCGACCCGGAACAGGCGGTCTCCGAATTCAAAGACCTGGTGCGTACCTGTCATCGGGAAAAGATTGAGATCATCATGGAATTCTTTTTCAATGACGAGATGGATTTTGAGACGATCTCAGACTGTCTGAAGTTCTGGGCAGAGGAATACCATATCGACGGATTTGCCGTGATCGCAAGGGACAGCGTAATGTCTGAGCTTGCGCGTCTGCCGCTGTTTGCGGACCGCAAACTGATCGGTACCTGGTTCAGCCAGGATACGCTCAGTCATCGATGCAACAAGAAAGAGAAAATGCTCGCAGAGTCAAATGACGGCTTCCGGGATGACTGCCGTCGTCTTTTAAAAGGAGATAACGGCTGTCTTGGAAATTTCTCCGGGAGGATCCGGCAGAACCCGGCAGATCACGCCGTCGTCAATTATATGACTCATCATGATGGATTTACGATGATGGATCTGGTTTCTTACGACTATAAACACAATGAAGACAACGGAGAGATGGGAAGAGATGGCTCCGACCATAACCTGAGCTGGAACTGCGGCGCTGAAGGCCCGACGAAGAAAAAAGAGATTCTGCAGCTCCGCCTTCGCCAGAGAAAAAATGCCTTTGCCATGATGCTTTTATCACAGGGAACGCCGATGCTGCTCGCGGGCGACGAGTTTGGAAATTCCCAGAACGGCAATAATAATCCTTACTGCCATGACAGTGAACTAACCTGGGTTGACTGGAGCCAGAAACGCTTTGAAAACAACAGAGAACTGATTTCTTTTGTAAAGGAGCTGACGGCGTTCCGCCGGAAACATCCGATTCTGCATATGTCCTGTGAGCCGTCCTGCACCGATTTGCGCTCCTGCGGCTACCCGGATCTCTCGTTTCACAGTTCAAACGCGTGGTTTGGGGCATTTGACCCTGTCAACTGCCATATCGGCTGTATGTACGACGGGAGATATGCAGGAGAGGACTGCTTTTTGTATATTGCTTATAACATGCACTGGACGCCGCAGGAATTTGCGCTGCCGCAGCTTCCGCCCGGGATGGGATGGCGCCGGGTGATCGATACATCAGAAAAAGAAAGTTTTATTCAGGATGGTGAACAGACAAGTTATGAAAGGGAAAAAGCATTCAAGGTTCCTTCGAGAACTGTTGTGGTTCTGGAGACGTGCAGGAGAGAAGTTTGCGCTTCTGCGAAAAGCTGCGTCTCTTCTGACCTGGGAGAAGATCAAAGGCCACTTTAAGACAATCACAGACCACAAACTTCTGGTCATGCGCCACTGCTTCAAAGTAGGTCTGTACAGACAGGGACTGCTCCATGATCTGTCGAAATATTCTCCTTCGGAATTTCTTCAGGGCTGCATGTACTATCAGGGAGGCACACGAAGCCCGAACAATGGGGAGCGCGAGGATAAGGGTTATTCTTACGCCTGGCTGCACCACAAAGGCAGAAACCGCCATCACTTTGAGTTCTGGCTGGATTATTCGCTTCATGCGGGGGACGGAAAATATCCTCTGCAAGGGGTTCAGATGCCCCGGAAATATGTGGCGGAAATGCTGATGGACCGGATCAGCGCGTCAAAAAACTATAATAAAAATTCCTACACACAGCACGAACCGCTTCAGTATTTTGAGCGCGGGAGAGGACGGTTCATGCTCCATCCGCAGACATACCGGGAACTGCATGGAATGCTTCGGATCCTCGATGAGAGAGGAGAGGAGGAACTGTTCCGCTTTGTGAAAGATTATTACCTGAAAGGGAAGAAAATCTGAGAAATAGATACGCAAAAACGTGATGGAAAACATTTTCCGAAGCCGCAAAAAAACCTCAGGCAGAGGGCTCAGACCTTCCCTGAGGTTTTTTCAGGTTACACGGGATTTGCTGCGTTTTATGTATCGGTATGATCCCCCACAATGCATTTAGTACTGCCATGGCGGCTCGCAGCGGCATTCACAGGCAAGCAGACGCACAGGCATGTCTTACAAGTATCCGCCCGCGCGCAAAATTCTATATTGCTCGGATCAGGAAGGATATACCAGCCGCTCCTCTGAGATGTTCTCAAGCACTTCCGTCAGATATTTTCTGGCGTAATAATGTGCCATCGGAAGATTCATATCGAGATAATTTCCGCAGTCTTTGGCGCATGCGCCCGGGACTTCCCCTTCAAAATCACGGATAAACGTGAACATTTCCTTCATAAGTCCCACAATATCCGACGATTCATAATCGCCGGCGAGCACAAGATAAAAGCCCGTGCGGCAGCCCATCGGTCCGAAATAGATGGTCTTTGGCGCGTAAACCGGATGGTTTCGCAGAAAAGTTGCACCGAGATGCTCGATCGTATGCACCTCGGCTGTGTTCATGACCGGTTCCTGGTTTGGCCTTGTGACGCGGATATCAAAAGTTGTGATAATTTCACTTCCGGCCGTGTCTTTTCTTGACACATAAAGTCCCGGAAGAAGACGAATATGGTCAACGGTAAAGCTTGCTATTTTTTTCATAGGGAATCCTTTCCGCACCGGTCTTAACCAGAAGACTGGCGCTTGTTCTGTTAAATTTATTCTTATCTTATCTCTTTTCACGCCTTCGGTCAACCGGATTTCATTTATTTATATATAACAGAATATAACAGTTGACAACTGTTATATTCTGTTATATACTGTTAGCAACAGAGGAGGCGACCTATGAAGATCATCATAACCCATTCATCCATGGTTCCCATCTAC